>CAZPJM010000440.1:0-3471 GCA_964586865.1 uncultured Enterobacteriaceae bacterium | reverse complement strand
GCTAGGCACCTGCCCTGCCCCCACCCGCGAGGTCCGCATGCCCACGTCCCATCCCTCGGTGGCCCACCTGCTGCTCCACCGCGTCGAGCAGACCCCCGATCGGGTCGCCTTCACGTTCCCCGACAAGAACGAGGAGTGGCAGCAGCTCACCTGGGAGGAGACGCTCGAGAAGGTGCGGCACGTGGCGGCCGGCCTCCGGGAGCTGGGGCTGAAGGACGAGCAGCGGGCCGGCATCATCGCCATCACCCGCATCGAGTGGATCCTGGCCGACCTGGGGATCCTCTACGCGGGGGGCGCCACCACGACGGTCTACCCCTCCAACACCCCGGCCGAGTGCCAGTTCATCCTCTCCGACAGCGCCACCCGGATCCTCTTCGCCGAGGACATGGACCAGGTCGCCAAGATCCAGCAGGTCCGCGACGAGTTGCCCGAGCTGAAGCACGTGGTGGTCTTCGAGGGCCGGGGCAGCGACGACGACTTCGTGCTGACCTGGGACCAGCTCCTCTCCCGCGGCAAGAAGGCCTACGAGGCCGATTCCGAGGCCCTGCAGGAGGTGGTGGATCGGATCACCCCCGACCGCCTGGCCACCCTCATCTACACCTCGGGCACCACCGGCCGCCCCAAGGGCGTCGAGCTGCTCCACGACTGCTGGGTCTTCGAGAGCGAGGCGATGGAGTCGGTGGGCGTCTTCCGCGAGGACGACCTCCAGTTCCTGTGGCTCCCCCTCTCCCACAGCTTCGGCAAGGTGCTCGAGGTGGCGTGCCTGGCCGTCGGATTCACCACCGCCGTCGACGGCCGCATCCCCCGGATCGTCGACAACCTGGCGGTGGTGCGCCCTACCTTCATGGCCGCCGCCCCGCGCATCTTCGAGAAGGTCTACAACCGCGTGGTCACCATGGCCGAGGAGTCCGGAGGCCTGCGCCTGCGCATCTTCCGCTGGGCCCTCGAGGTGGGCCGCAAGGTGAGCGCCCTCCGGCAGAAGGGCCAGGAACCCTCCGGGCTGCTCGCGCTGCAGAACGCCATCGCCGACAAGCTCGTGTTCAGCAAGCTCCGCGACCGCTTCGGCGGCCGGGTGCGCTTCTTCATCTCCGGCTCGGCCCCTCTCTCCCGCGAGATGGCCGAGTTCTTCCACGCCTCCAACGTGCTCATCCTCGAGGGCTACGGCCTCACCGAGTCGAGCGCCGCCTCCTGCGTCAACCTGCCCCACGACTTCGCCTTCGGCACGGTGGGCCCGCCCCTCCCCGGCGTCGAGGTCAAGATCGACCCCGACACGGGCGAGATCCTCATGCGCGGCCGCAGCATGATGCGCGGCTACCACAACCTCCCCGACAAGACGGCCGAGACCCTCGACGCGGACGGCTGGCTGCACACCGGCGACGTGGGCGAGCTGGACGCATCGGGCAAGCTCAAGATCACCGACCGCATCAAGGACCTCATCAAGACCTCGGGCGGCAAGTACGTCGCGCCCCAGGAGATCGAGGGCAAGGCCAAGGCCGCCTGCCCCTACCTGGAGCACGTGCTGGTGCACGGCAACGCCCGCAACTTCTGCACCGCCCTGGTCACCCTGGACGCCGACAGCATGCAGGCCTGGGCCCGGGATCACGGCCTGTCCGAGAACACCCCGCTGTCCGAGCTCGCCGAGCACCCCGAGGTCCGCGCGATGGTGGATCAGGCCTTCGCCGAGGTGAACGCCGAGATGCCCAGCTACGCGACCATCAAGAAGTTCGCCATCGTCCCGGAGCCCTTCACCGTCGAATCGGGCGAGCTCACCGCCTCCCTCAAGGTGAAGCGCAAGGTCGTCGAGCAGCGCTACGAGGACATCCTCGAGGGCTTCTACGAGGGCGCCGTCAAGGCGGTCTGATCCGCGTCCTCGGCGGGTAGCGGGGGCGGGGCCACCGGCTCCTGGGGCGGCGCCACGTCCATGCGATTCCGGCGCCAGCCCTTGCGGGTCCGGGTCTCGTTCCGGCGGGTCTTGCCGCCGAAGCGGTACGAGAGCTCGTTCGCCTGGAGCACCCAGGCCCCGGGCACGCTGCTGATCCCCACCCCGATTCGCAGATCGACCTGCTTCCAGCTCGCCTGGTACGCCAGCGAGGCGATGTAGGCCTCGGTGACGGCGAACTGGCCCTGGTAGGAGAGCGCCTCGTCGAGCCCGGCGATGGGGGGCAGGACCTCCGAGATCTCCAGGTCGCCGATGTCGGAGACCACGGCGGCCCGGAGCAGGGTCTGGCCCTGGAGGATGAAGCTGTCACGGCGGTTGATGCGGACGTCGACGGCCACCCGGGCGGCGAGGGCCTCGGCCTGGATGCCGGGGGCGTCGGGTCCGAACCACTCGGGCGGGGGGTTGAAGCCGGAGAGATCGCCGGTCACGGCGGTGACGAGGGGGCTGGCGCGGGTGAGGTCGGGGACGCCCCGGGCGGTCATGCGGGTGTAGGCGCCGCCCACGTGGATGGAGACGCGCTCGTGGAGCTGCTGCGAGGCCAGGCCCCCCACGTCCAGGTAGAGGCCGTCGAAGTCACCGAGCGGGAGCCAGTGTACGGCGCCCCGGACCGCCAGGTCGAACCCCTGCAGGCGGAACAGGTTGGCCTTGGCGTGCAGGTTGTAGACACCGACGGCGTTCTCGATGGGCACCGTGCCGAGCTGGACCCGAGGGGCGATCCCCACGGTGATGGCGGCCAGCCCCACCTTCACCTCGCCGAACTCCAGGGTGTAGGCGGTGAAGTCGATCTGCTGGTAGGGGTTGGGGTCGAGCTTGCCGCGGGTGGGCTTGAGCCAGCGGTGCTGGCTGCGGGACAGGGGCTGGAGCGGCTCGTTCACGCTGTTGCGGAGCAGATCCATGGGGTCGGCCTCCGCCGGATCGGCGCCGGCCTCCGGACCGCCCGACCCCGCCCCGGGGGCGGCGGGACCCCCCTCCTGGGCCTCGACCCGCTCCTCCTCGGGCTCGGCGGCGGTGGCGGGGGCTTCCTCCACCACGCGACCGGCGGTGAGGGCCCCGGTGCGGCGCGGCGACGGCTCGCCCTCCGGGTCCCGGCGGGCCTCCTCGTCCAGAGGGGCCTCCTCGTCCGGGCGGGCCTCCTCGTCCAGGGGGGTGTCCTCGTTCGGGGAGGCCTCCTCCTCCTCCAGAGGGGCCTCGGCCACGGCGTCCCCCGCCAGGGACTCCCGGTCCACGCCCAGCACCCGCACCGCCACCGGGGCCGGCGCCGGGCGCACCACCAGGCGGGTGGCGTGGGAGCGATCGACGACGACGGGGGCGGTGGCCTCGTCGGCGGGGGCCTCCGCCAGGGCCAGCGCGGCCAGGAGCGGGAGGAGCATGGGCTCTCCAGGGGGGTCGGGGGTCTCCCCCTGGAACGGCACCGGAGCCCGACGTCATGAGGGCTCCCCCGAGGGCGCAGCACGGTGCCCCCGGGGCGCCTCAGCCGCCGTCCGTGTCCCCCGGGGCCCGCCCATCGGGGGGCGCGGCCTCCGCGGGGGCCT
>CAZPJM010000439.1:0-3503 GCA_964586865.1 uncultured Enterobacteriaceae bacterium | reverse complement strand
GGCCCGGGAGCTGGCCCACGCCTCGTCCGGCGCGAGGCTGCGATCGGCGGGCAGGGGGTCCGTCGCCGGGGGGGGCGCCGGCAGGGCGGTGGCGAGGGCCACGGGACCGGCGAGGAGCGCCACCGAGAGCAGGCCCCGAGGGAGGCGCCCGAGCCGCACGGGCACGAGCCACACCAGGAGGGCCAGCACGACTCCGATGGCGGCGGCCTCGATCACGGGGCCTCCGGGGGGCGGATCAGGACGACCCGGACGAGGCCCCCGGCGGCGACACCGGGCGGTCCAGGTGGGCCTGGAGCTGGCCGGTGAGGGCCAGGTAGAGCATGCGGAAGTCCCCCATCAGGGACCAGACCGGGTACTTGAACGTGGCGGGCCGGTTCTTCTCGATGATGAAGTGACCGATCCAGGCGGGCGCGTAGCCGGCGATGGGGACGGCCAGGAGGAGCAGGGGCTGCAGGGTGACCGCCGCGGTCAGGACCAGCAGCACCGCCCCCGAGGTGCCGACGTAGTGGAAGACCCGGTTCCGGGGATCGGCGTGCTCGGAGAGGTAGAACGGGAAGAAGGCCTCGAAGGAGGGGTAGCGGGGATCCGACATGCTGCCTCCGGCAAGTCCTGCGCGTAACGCGCAGGTCGCGGGCCGTCCGGGGGGCACCCGCGTTACACCCCTCCCTTCTCGGAGGATGCATGCGTCGACTCCGCCGTCGCACCAGGAAGAAGCTCACCGCCGCCGAAGTCGACGAGATGCGGGCCTCGTGCCGCCTCGCCGCCGAGACCCTCATGATGGTGGGCGAGCACATCCGCCCCGGCATGACCACCGATGCCATCGACGAGCTGGTCCACGACTTCGTGACCTCGCACGGCGCCTACCCCTCGCCGCTCCACTACGGCAGGACCCGGGACCGGATGCCCTTCCCGAAGAGCGTGTGCACCTCGGTGAACGAGTGCGTCTGCCACGGCATCCCGGGGCCCACGGTCCTGAAGGATGGCGACATCGTCAACGTGGACGTGACCACCCTGCTGCCGGCCGAGGGCGGCTTCCACGGCGACACCAGCCTCACCTTCTACATCGGCGAGCCCTCCCCGGCGATCCAGCACCTGGTCGAGGTCACCCGCCAGGCCCTCGAGATCGGGATCGCCCAGGTCCGGCCCGGGGCTCGGGTGGGCGACATCGGCCACGCCATCCAGACCTTCGTCGAGTCGCACGGCTGCTCGGTGGTCCGCGAGTACACCGGCCACGGCATCCACCGGGTGTTCCACGACGAGCCCACCATCACCCACTACGGCCAGCCCGGCACGGGCCCGGTCCTCAAGCGCGGCATGACCTTCACCATCGAGCCCATGGTCAACCTGGGCCGGCCAGAGGTGGAGCTCCTCGACGACGGCTGGACCGTGCTCACCCGGGACCGCTCGCCCTCGGCCCAGTTCGAGCACACCGTCCTCGTCACCCGCTCGGGGGTCGAGGTGATGACCCGGCGCCCCGGCCTGGCGCGACACAGCGAGGACGTGCCGTGGGCCAAGCTGGGCCCCCTCTCGAGCACCCTCCCCGCCTCGCCGGCCCCCGCCGCCGCCCCGCGGGCCGCAGAGCGCTGAGCGCCGAGCGCGTCCGTCCTCTAGGGCAGCTCGCCGGCGGGCCGCTCGAGCCGGTCGGTGAGCTGGAGCTGGCTGAAGCCGAAGCGGACCTTCAGGGTCATGTCGTGGTCGTCGACGAGGAGCACCAGATCCTCGACGGACATGCGGGTCCGTAGCGGCCCACCCACCGGCGCCACCAGATCCTCGACCTGGTCGCGCTTCAGGATGGGGACCGGGTTGACGCGGGGGAGCTGCTGGTCGAGCAGGTACTCGGCCAGGCGGGCCACGAGCTGCAGGGTGGCCTGGTCGCCGATGTGGACGGCCAGATCGCCCAGCGAGCCGATGACGGCGCGGCTGCCCTCGTCGTACTGGATGTCCTTCAGGGTGACGGAGGCGCCGAGGCGCCGCTCGATGACGAAGGGCAGCTCCACGTTCTCCCGGAGGAGGAAGAGGGTGCCCTCGGCCACGCCCTTCACGTAGGCGTCGGCGGTGACGGACTGGGGCCCGTACCGGAGCTCGGTCCCCAGATCGTCCAGCTCGACCCGCCAGGTGCCCTGGACCCGGACCATGTCCTGCACCCGGCGATAGACGCCCTCGCGGCGGCGGTGCCAGGCCTTGCGGGCCCGATCCCGGACCCGGACCAGGGCGCGGGGCGCACGGCGATCCTCGAGGAGGCCGGCGACGCGCTCCCGGACCCCGAGCTGCCGCACCAGGCTGCGCGCGTTGGCGGTCAGCTCGAGCTCTCCGGTGCGGAGCTCCACCGGCAGGGCCGCCGCCAGCAGCTCCTGCCAGAGCTCGCGGGAGAGGTTCAGGGAGAGGTGGTAGTCATCGGCCATGGAGGCTCCGGTGGCGCAGTGCAGCCTAACCCGCATCCCATCGGCCCGGCCCGGCGCGATGCCCGGGCGGCGATGAAGGGTACCGCCTGGCGACTCGGGATGCTGCAGGGCCTCTCCTTCGGCGCCATGGGGGCCGTCTTCCCCTTCCTGGCCCTCGAGCTCCGGGCGGCCGGGGTGGGCGGGGTGGTGCTGGCGGTGGCGCTCACCGGGATTCCGGTGCTGCGCATGCTGCTGGGGCCCGTCTGGGGGCTGGCGGCGGATCGGGTCGGCCGGGTGCGGCCGGTGCTGGCGGTGGCGGCGGCGCTCACGCTGCTCGGCACGGTGGGCCTGCTGGCGTTGCCCACGGCCGCGGTGGTGGGGGCGGCGGCGGTGCTGGCGATGGGGCGGGCCGGCGCGGGGCCTTTGGTCGAGGCCTCGTCGCTCCAGGCCGTGGACCACGACACTGGACGCTACGGCGGGCTGCGGCGCTGGGGCTCGGTGGGCTTCCTCCTCACCGTCCTGGTGGCCGGGGTGCTCCGGGACGGGCTCGGGCTCTCGCCCCTGTGGATCGGCGCGGGGCTCGGCGTCGGGCTGCTGGGGGCGGTGGCAGCCCTCCCCCCGGCAGCCCCGGCACCCCGAACCCCCCTGGTCGAGGCCCTGGGACGCCTCGGTCGGGATCCGGTGGTGGCCCTGGTGCTGGCGGCCAGCGCGCTCCACTTCGCGGGGATCGCCCTGTACGACGGCTTCTTCGCCGTTCACCTCGAGGCGGCGGGCCACGGGACGGCGTGGGTGGGGGTGGCCGTGGCCCTGGGCGTCGGCGTCGAGGTCGTGGTGCTCTCGATGGCCGGGCGCCTGCTGCGGACGGTGGGCGCCCCCGGGCTGTTCGTGGGCGCCATGCTCCTCAACCTGCCGCGCTGGCTGCTCACGGCCTGGGTGACGACGCCCTGGCTGGTGGTGCCGGTCCAGGCGGTCCACGGGGTCGCCTTCGGGGCCTTCTGGGTGGCGGCGGTGGCGCTGCTCTCGGCGCGGGCACCCCGCGGGCTCACCGGCAGTGTGCAGGGCCTGCTGGCGGCGGCGGTGGGCGGCGCTCTCAACGGGTTCGCCCCACGTCTCTGGCTCCCT
>CAZPJM010000438.1:0-3533 GCA_964586865.1 uncultured Enterobacteriaceae bacterium | reverse complement strand
GCCGAGGCCGCTTCCCAGGCCCCGCCCGCGGCCGCGGGCGCCCCGGAGGCCCCCGCCGCCGACGGCCCCTGTGCGGGACCCGCCGATCGGGTGGTGGGCTATGCCTACGCCGGCGACGCCGCCCCGGAGGGGCCCGCCTGGGTCACCCCCCGCAGCCTGAACGTGCGCCGCGACTACCCCCGCCGGGCCAATGGATGGAGCGCCCGGGCCCCGGTGGTCTGCGTGCTGCCCCGGGGCGCGCGGGTCGCCCTCCGATCCCCGCCCATCCCCGTCGATGGCGGAGCCTTCTGGGTCCCGGTGCACGGCGGGAGCGTCTCTCGTCCGTGATGCGGCCCGCGTCCTGGGATTTGCAGCCCGCCGCGCCGGTTGCCGGAGGGGGCGTCCATTGGCTACCCTTCGGCCGTTCCGGGGCCCGCCCGCCCCTCCAGGAGACCTCATGCGCGCCCCCCTGAAGCTCGGCCTGTGGCTGGGACTGGCCGCGATCGCCTGCGCCCCCGACGTCGACGCCGGCTCGATCCTCCTGGCCGATCCCGACGGCGTCGACCTCGGCACCGTCGACCCGCTGCGCCCCGAGGGCGCGCCCCAGGCCCCGCGCACGGTCCGCCTCGCCAATGTGGGCACCGCCCCCACCGAGCTCGCCCTCCTCGCCGTCGAGGGCGACGGTGCCGACTGGATCGACGTGGGGCTCGACACCCCCCAGGTCCTGGCCCCCGGCGAGGTCGTCGAGATCGACGTCGCCGCCCTGGTCCCGGAAGATGCGGCCGAGGGCCTGTACGAGCCCATCCTCCGCCTCGAGGCCACGGGCCTCTCCGTCGACGCGCCCGGCGGCTGCAATGGGGGCGGCCTGGGCGTCACCGGCGACGAGGTCCTCGAGATCCCGCTCACCTTCGAGGTGGGCTCCACCTGCGATCAGGATGGCGACGGCTTCCTCGAGCTCACCTGCGGCGGCCTGGACTGCGACGACACCGACCCCCTGGTCAACCCGGACGCCGAGGAGGTCTGTAACGGGGTCGACGACGACTGCGACGGCGGCATCGACAACCTGGACTTCGACAATGACGGGGTGAGCGTCTGCGACGGCGACTGCGCCGACGACGATCCGGACGTCTTTCCCGGCGCCGAGGAGATCTGCAACGGCCTCGACGACAACTGCGACGACGTGGTCCCCGAGGACGAGCTGGACCTGGACGGCGACGGCCTGGCCGCCTGCGATGGGGACTGCGACGACGCCGATGCCACCACCTTCCCCGGCGCCCCCGAGCTCTGCGACCAGCGCGACAACGACTGTGACACCCTCATCGACGAGGACGTGGACGAGGACGGCGACGGCGACGGCCTCACCGCCTGCGAGGGCGACTGCGACGACACCAACCCCCTGGTCCGCCCCGGGACGGTGGAGATCTGCGACGGCCTCGACAACGACTGTGACGGCGTCATCCCAGTCCCGGAGCTGGACACGGACGGCGACACCTTCCTGGCCTGCGGCCTGGACTGCGACGACACCGATCCGGCCGTCAACCCGGACGCCCTCGAGATCTGCAACGGCATCGACGACAACTGCGACGGCACCGTCGACGAGGAGGAGGACGGGGACGGCGACGGGTTCACCGTCTGCGATGGCGACTGCGACGACACCGACGCCGCCACCTTCCCCGGCGCCACCGAGGTCTGCGACGGGCTGGACAACGACTGCGACGGCAGCGTGCCCACCGACGAGACGGACGCCGACGGCGACGGCTTCTTCGCCTGTGACGAGTGCGACGACACGGACAGCCTGATCTTCCCGGGGGCCACCGAGCGCTGCAATGGCCTCGACGACGACTGCGACGGCAGCCTGCCCCTCGACGAGTCCGACCCGGACGGCGACGGCTTCCTCGCCTGCGACAACGACTGCGACGACACCGATGCCCTCGTGAACCCGCTGGCGTCGGAGCGGTGCAACGGCATCGACGACGACTGCGACGGCGTGGTGCCGGCCGACGAGTCGGACGCCGACGGCGACGGCTTCAGCGGCTGCGATGGGGACTGCGACGACACCGATGCGGCGGTGAATCCGAGCGCCACCGAGATCTGCAACGGCATCGACGACGACTGCGACGGCTCCATCCCCAGCGACGAGACCACCGACGCCGACTTCGATGGCTCGCCCGAGTGCGAGGACTGCGACGAGACCGACGGGCTGGTCTTCCCCGGCGCCCCCGAGCTGTGTGACGAGCTCGACAACGACTGCGACGGCGCCATCGACGAGGGTGTGGACGTCGACAACGACGGGGACGGCTTCAGCGCCTGTGGCGGCGACTGCGACGACACCGACGACGACATCTTCCCGGGAGCCACCGAGGTCTGCAACTTCGCCGACGACGACTGCGACAGCCGCATCGACGAGGACTTCCGGACCGGCGTGAAGTACACCACCTTCGAGAACTGCGGCACCTGCGGCAACGACTGCACCACCATCACCTTCGCCAACGCCACCACCACCTGCGACACGAGCCTGCGGGTGCCCGACTGCGGCTACACCTGCGACACGGGCTTCTTCGACGTCAACCTGGACCCGGACGACGGCTGCGAGTGCGAGTTCATCAGCAGCACCGACATCCCCTTCAACGGAATCGACGAGAACTGCGACGGAGACGATGGCGATCCCCTGGATTCCATCTTCGTCAGCGAGTCGGAGGGCTCCTCCACCGGGACCGGCGCCATCGACGATCCCCTGGACAGCATCCAGGACGGCATCGACCTGGCGGTGGCCGACGGCATCGACCTGGTGGTGGTCTCCTCGGGCACCTACCGCGAGGACCTGGAGCTGGCCGACGGGGTCACCCTGCGCGGCGGCTGGTCCACCGACTTCGACGAGCGCGACATCGACGACTTCCTCTCGGTGGTCAAGGGCACGGGCACGGGGCCGGCGGTCCTGGCCGATGGCATCACCTCCGAGACCGTCTTCGACGGCTTCACCGTCGAGGGCGGCACCGCCACCGCGCCGGGCAGCGCCTCCATCGCCTTCTGGATCGAGGACAGCGACGAGGACTTCGTCGTCTCGAACAACGTCATCGAGGCCGCCGAGGGCCGGGACGGCGCGGGTGGCCCGGATGGCAGCGACGGCAGCGACGGCGTCGACGGGGCCGCGGGCACCGCGGGCGGGATCACCACCTGCGTCAGCCTGCCCTCGGGCGGGGCCGGCGGGTCGGGGACCTGCGGGACCACCGACGTCTCCGGCGGCGATGGTGGGGATGCCGAGTGCCCCAGCAACGGCAGCTTCCAGGAAGACGGCACGGACGGCGGGAGCAGCCTGGGGGGGCTCGGGGGCGAGGGTTCCTGCGATGCCGGGCTTCGCTTCGACAGCCGCCTCGGCTGCATCTGCAACATCGACGCCTGCTGGGATGATGGCTCGGACGGCGCCCGCGGCGACACGGGTGACGACGGCGCGGGCGGCGCCGGGGGCGGCGACGATGACGGCCGCTTCGGCTCGGGCGGCGTCTGGAACCCCTCGGACGGCACGCTCGGCGGCGCGGGCGAGTCGGGCGGCGGTG
>CAZPJM010000437.1:0-3547 GCA_964586865.1 uncultured Enterobacteriaceae bacterium | reverse complement strand
GGCCGGAGGCGCGCCGGGCTCGGTGGGCGGGCCGCCACGGCCCGAGGCGGCCCCCTCGGGATCGCCGGGTTCCTCGGGGTCGGCCGTCGCTCCCGGGGGCGGCACCTACCGTCCGGCGCCGGGCCCGGGCCTCACCTGGATCTACCGAGGCGTCTCCCTCCTCGGCGTGTTCGGCTTCATCGGGATCGGCTGGCTCATCTCCGAGAAGCGTGGCCAGGTCCGGTGGCGCCCCGTGCTGTGGGGGATCGGGCTCCAGCTCCTGTTCGGGCTGGTCGTGCTGGGCCTCGGCGGGGCCACCCTCATCTACGGGGTCGTCAATGCCGGGGTGGCCGCGCTGCTGGGCTTCGCCGAGGCGGGCAGCGCCTTCGTCTTCGCCTCCTTCGTGCCCCACCAGGTCGACGTCCTCCAGCCCGACGGCACCTTCCAGCCGGTCACCTATGGCCTGGCCCGCGAGGACCGGGCCAACTGGTCGCCCGGGGCCCAGAACGTGGCCTTCTTCGTGCTCCCCACCATCATCTTCTTCAGCGCGCTCATGAGCCTCCTCTACTACCTGGGCGTCATGACGCCGGTGGTGAAGGGGATCGCCTGGCTGATGATGCGCACCCTGGGCACCAGCGGCTCCGAGAGCCTCTCGGCGGCCGGCAACATCTTCGTGGGCCAGACCGAGGCGCCCCTGCTGGTCAAGCCCTTCGTCCCCACCATGACCCGCTCGGAGCTCATGGCCATCATGACCGGCGGCTTCGCCACCGTGGCCGGCGGGGTCCTGGGCGTCTACGTCTCGCTCCTCCAGGACAGCCTCCCCGACATCGCCGGGCACCTGGTCGTGGCCTCCATCCTCTCGGCGCCGGCCGCCCTGGCCATGGCCAAGGTGGTGGTCCCCGAGACCGAGGAGAGCGCCACGGCCGGCGGGGTCCAGGCCGACTTCGAGCAGCCCGCCAGCAACTTCATCGAGGCGGCGGCCACCGGGGCCACCGAGGGCATGAAGCTCGTCCTCAACGTGGTCGCCATGCTCATCGCCATCGTGGCCCTGGTGGCCATGCTCAACGGCATCATCAGCCTCATCCCGGTGGGCGTGTGCGAGGACGGCGGCATCCGCTTCGGCTACGGCGCGGCGTGCGGCCTGGCCGACGATGGCACCCCCCTCGTGGCCGCGCCCCTGGATCTGTCGGTCATCCTGGGGGTCGCCTTCTTCCCGGCCGCGGTCCTGATGGGGGTCCCCGTCGAGGACTGGCTCACCATCGGCCGGCTCCTGGGCGAGAAGATCGTCCTCACCGAGCTCCTCGCCTACAAATCGCTGGCGGCCATGGTCAGTGGCGAGGTGCCGGTCCTGACCGAGCGCTCGGCGGTCATCGCCAGCTACGCCCTGTGCGGCTTCGCCAACTTCGCCAGCATCGGCATCCAGCTCGGCGGGATCGGGGGTCTGGCCCCCGACCGGATGGGCGAGCTGGCCACCCTGGGCTTCCGGGCCATGATCGCCGGGGCCCTCGCCGCCTGCATGACCGGCGCGGTGGCCGGCCTCTTCCTGTAGGAGCGGGGGCCCGGCGCGCCCCCGCACGGGCGGCGCACGCCCCGCTCAGAACCCGCCGCCGCCCCGGTTGGCGTCGTCCGTCATGGTGGGCAGCAGGAAGAGATCGACGATGGTGCCGATGCCGCACAGGCCGCCGGTGAGCAGCCAGATGATGCCGCTGCCGACGCGCCCCAGGTAGAAGCGGTGCAGGCCGGAGATGCCGAAGACGGAGATGGCGAGCAGGACGTAGGCGATGCCGACGTCGCGGTCCTTGCGGGTCAGGGCGGTGGTCATGGGCTTCCTCCACCCGTCCTACGCGCGGGGGGGAGCGCCTATTGCAGCCGCCTTCTCAGAGTCCGTCGGCCAGCTCCCGACGGCGGTCCAGCCAGCGCATGACGGCGCGCCCGACGGTGCGGGCCGGGGCGCGGAGGACCTTGACGTGCGGGCCGAAGGCGAGGGCTGCGGCCAGGACGGCATGACGCATGGGCACTCCCGGGTTCGTCCAGGGAGGGTGCAAGACCGATGCCAGGCGGCCGGACGCTCCAACCAGGCCTCTCGGCCGGCTCCGCGAAGCGCCATACGCGCCCGTAGGGTGCGGGTGCGAAGGACCGTTCGCACCCGTTCCCATCGGCGCCCGACCCCCTCTGCTCCGGGTTAGGGCGCTGGTCCCTCCCCACCCGGCCTGCCGCCTCCCCCCTCGCTCGCCAGCCCCATGCGCATCCGCACCCTCGAGCTCCACGGGTTCAAGTCCTTCCCGGACCGCACCACCCTGCACTTCGACCCTGGCATCTCGGCCATCGTCGGCCCGAACGGGTGCGGGAAGAGCAACGTGGTGGACGCGCTGCGGTGGTGCATCGGGGAGCAGTCGGCCCGCTCGCTCCGTGGCAGCGAGATGATGGACGTGATCTTCGCGGGCTCCGAGGCGCGGCGCCCGGTCGGCTTCGCCGAGGTGACGCTCACCCTCACCGCCGAGGGCGGCGAGCCCTTTCCCGGGGAGTTCGCCCAGCTCTCCGAGGTCAGCGTCGGGCGGCGCCTGCACCGGACCGGGGCGAGCGAGTACCTGATCAACCACCGGAAGGTTCGGCGACGCGACGTGGTCGACCTCTTCCTGGACACCGGCGTCGGCAACAACCTCTACAGCTTCATCGAGCAGGGGCGGATCGGCAAGATCGTCCACGCCCGCCCCGAGGAGCGGCGCAGCCTGGTGGACGAGGCCGCCGGCATCGGCCGGTACAAGGTCCGGCGGGCCGAGGCGCGCGAGCGGCTCCAGGCGACGGTCCAGCAGCTCGATCGGGCGGCCGACGTGGCCGACGAGCTGGCCCGGCGGCTCCGGAGCCTCCACCGGCAGGTGGTGCGGGCCGCCCGGTACCGACGACTCCGCGCGCTGGTCAAGCAGGACGAGCTGGCCCTCTCCCTGGCCAAGTACGCGGCCCTGGCCGGAGATCGGCGTGGCCTGCGGGCCCGGCTGCGTCAGGCCGAGGCCTCCCGGGATGCCGTCGAGCGCTCGCGTCGCCGTCGCGAGGCCGATCTGGAGGAGCGGCGCGCCGAGCTCGCCGTGGTCGAGGCGGGGGTCGAGACCTGGCGCGACGAGGTGGCCGAGCGGGACGCCCGTCGCAGGGAGCTGGAGGGGGCCATCGGCTTCGCCACCCAGCGGCTCGACGAGCTGGCGGCCCAGGTCGATCGCGAGCGGAAGGCCCTCGCTCGGGCGGAGGACGAGGCGCGGGAGAGCGCCGCGATGCTGCGGACGGCCGAGGCGGAGCGGGAGGAGGCGCGGACCGCCCTGGAGGCCTCGGAGGCGCGCGCGGGCGAGCTGACCGAGCGGCTGGCCCAGGCCCGGAGCGCCCTGTCGGACGCCGAGAACACCGCGCGGCGCGCCCGCGAGGCCGAGGCCGAGGCGGTCCGGGAGGCGGATCGACTCGCCGCCGAGGAGGAGGACCTGGCGCGGCGCGCCCGGGCGCTGCCCGGACACATGGCCGAGCGGGCCCAGCAGGTGCAGCTCGCCGAGGAGGCCGCGGAGCAGGCGGGCGTGGCCGCCGAGGC
>CAZPJM010000436.1:0-3555 GCA_964586865.1 uncultured Enterobacteriaceae bacterium | reverse complement strand
GCCCCGCACCCCAGCGCGGGCTACCCTCGCGCCATGACCGCCGCCCCGGACCGCAAGGCCATCTACGACCCGCGCACCGAGACGGTGCGCACCGGCGACGACCGCTTCATCCGCATCCAGGACCTGTACCGGGCCCTCGCCACGCTGAACGCGGTCCAGCTCGACCAGCTGCTCAAGAAGGCGCGCCTCAAGGGGGCGGTCCAGGACCCCTTCGAGACCTCCCGCAGCCGCGTGGTCGAGGATCTGGTGGACCTGGCGCGCACCCGGCCCCAGTTCGCCCTCCCCATCCTCCGGACCGCCCGGACCCTGCCCACCGCCGGACCCCGCTTCGAGGGCCTGCTGCGCGACCGTGCCTTCGGCTCGGCCAGCCACCAGCAGGCCCGGGAGGATCACAGCCGCGAGGGCGATGACGACATCGTCTTCGACGCCGAGATCGGTCGGTACTTCTTCGACACCCGGAGCGGGACCGGCGAGTTCCAGCTCTTCATCACCGGCGACCAGCGCACCCTCACCCTCTCGCCCGGCGAGCGGTTCGACAGCCACGAGCCCTACGAGATCTGCTTCGTCCTCGTGCGCACGCCCGACGGCCGCTTCTGGCTCCGCTGGCCCGAGGCCCACCGGGACATCCCCGCCTACTACCTCGAGCGTGGCGAGCCCGTGTGGTTCTTCCCCCACCCGGTCGACGGCGAGGACCTGGACTTCGAGGAGCTCTTCCCCGGCCACACCTACGAGGTGTTCGGGGTCCAGTTCCAGCTCCCCGACATCGGCACCGACTACAGCGTCTACTACGACGACGACCTCGATGCCTGGCAGGAGTGGGACCCGTCGGAGGCCAAGGCCCGGCGCGAGGCCCAGGAGCGGGCCGCTCGTGAGGGCGCCTCCCGGGATGACGCCGCCGACGCACGGAGCCCCGGCGCGCCCCACGAGGAGAGCGAGCTCGCGCGGCTGCTGCGGATCCTGGAGCTGGAGCCGGGCGAGGTCACCACGCGCAAGGAGCTGTCCAGGCACTACCGGCGCCTGTCGCTGAAGGTCCACCCCCTCAAGCACCTCGACGCCGACGATGCCGAGAAGGAACGGATCGCCGAGCGCTACATGGAGATCACCACCGCCTACAATGCGTTGAAGTCCCGCTTCCAGTAGGGGTCCCGGGGGACCGCGGCTCGACGGGGCCGCCCGCCGCGAGCCGGCCGTCAACACCCGGTGCGGGGTGCCCCGGCCAACGCCCCTCCCCCGAGAGGCCCTGCCGGACCCGGGGAGGGGCGGGGGCCCGAGCGGCCGTTCACCGCGCGTTGTACCGGAAGTACCCACGCGAACGACGCATGACCACCATGCCCACGTCACCCGCCTCGAAGGTCTCGCCGTCGTCGAAGGTGACGGAGCGGCCCGGAGGCAGCTCGTAGACGTACAGGTCATCGTGGTCGCCGATGATCACGTCGCTCAGCAGGTCGGGATCGGCGACGGGGCCGAGCCGGAGATCCTCCCCGCCGGTCATCCAGATGCCGTGACCGCAGCAGCCCGGCTCGCCGCCGTCCCGGAGCGCCAGCGCCATCGGACCCATCGTGGTGTCGGCGATGCCCAGCACATCGGTGTTGCCGTCCTCGCCGATCTGGACGGTCGCCGCCTCGCCGAAGCCCAGCGCCCCCTCGCCGTCCAGTCCGGTCACCGGCACGCCCCGGGCGGACGCGCCGTCGTGTCCGAGCACCCAGTGGGTGCCGTCCTCGGCGCCGGGGACGAGCTCGAACGGGCCCTCGGGACGATCGGCGACCCTCCCGTCGTCAACCGTCCACTTGCTGTTGAGCGTGCGATCCCCGCCGCCGAGCAGCAGCACGGCCGTGTCGGCCTCGACCGGCTCCTCGTCGACCGTGTCCAGGCCGAGGGCGTAGGCGATGAATCCGGAGGCCGCGATCGGGTTCTGGCGGTCCGTGTCCTGGTTCGACCTGGACGGCACGAAGCCCATGCGGAGCCCGTCATCGTCGAGGGAGGCCGTCGCGGGCAGGCGCGCCCAGCTGGACTCGATGCCCCGGTCCCCGGTGTCCAGGTCGACGGTCGCCAGATCGCCGACGACCAGGTCGCCGGGCGCCACGTCGGTGCCGCCGACGGGCCCGGTGGCCTGGCCCAGCACCCGCAGGTGGTTGGTCTCGCAGATGGCCGCGTGCGCCTGCACACCCTCGGTCACGTGGGTCGAGACGGTGGGCCGCCCCCCGTCCATCCGCACGTCCACGACGGTGGTGGGGGCATCGGGCCCTCCGTCCGAGGCCGAGATGATGAGCTGCATCGGGTCGTCGCCCTCAGGCGGGAAGACCTGCGGCTGGACCTGCCCGGCCCCCTGCACCAGGTAGACCATGCGGTCCTCGCCGCAGACGCTGAGCCGACCCGGCCGGTCGCTGGCGACCCGGAGCCCCTCGTCGAAGGTGGTCGCGCCCCCGTCGGAGTCGACCGTGCCGCACACCATGGAGTGCTGATCGAGGTCGCCAAAGTACCGGTTCAGGATGCAGACGCCATGGCCATCGGCGGCGCCGCTACCGACCAGGCCGTCCATGGGCACCACCACCGGGTTGACGATGTCGACGTCGACGGGGACCGGCTCGGGCAGCTCGACCCGGTCGTCGGAGAGCACCCACCGGGACACATGCCAGGTCATCCGCTCACCATCCACGTTCTGGGACGGAGCCGCCTCGGCCAGCAGCGCGATGGCGCTGTCACCCACGCGGACGACGTTCTGGACCGTCATGCCGCCCGGCGCCTCGTACGCTCCCGTGGCGCGCATCTCGTAGTCGTACTCGACCGGGTCGTCGGTATCCTCGACATCGGTGTCCCCCTCGTCGGTGTCCCCCTCATCCGTGTCCTCCCCGTCCGTATCCGCGACGCCGGTGTCCCCCGGGTCGGTCTCGTCCAGGCCGCCGTCGGCGCATCCCCACAGGGCCACCGCGATCACGGGCATCATCCACAGTCGATTCATGGTCTCCTCCATAGAGCGGCCGCGAAAAGAAGAACGGTGCGGCCACGCGCAGTCTGTACCCGGTCGACCGGGGGCCCAGCGTGTGCGCTCCTCTCTCCGGCCCCTGTCCCCGAACTTTCGGACCGTACCAGCCGTCCGCCTCCCACACCCAGGACATCTCCAGCAGCGAGAGCCCCAGGGCGGCCTCCAGCGCCGCGACGCGCCGACCGACCGTCGCTTGGGTGGTGCCGGGGACCCGGGCCGCCCCCCTCGAGCTCCCCCACCTGGCCCCGGCGAGGAAGGAGGTGCTAGCTTCCACTGCGCCCATCCGCGGAGCATGTCCGTCCGCGCGGACGCCCCTTCCCCGAGAGTTCCCATGTCCGAGACCGACGCATACAGCCCACCCACCGTCTGGACCTGGGAGGAGGGCTCGGGCGGCCGCTTCGCCAGCATCAACCGGCCGGTGGCCGGCCCGACCCACGAGTCCGACCTCCCGGTGGGCGAGCACCCGCTGCAGCTCCACTCCCTCGCCACCCCCAACGGCGTCAAGGTGACCATCCTGCTCGAGGAGCTCCTCGAGGCCGGGTACGACGCCGAGTACGACGCCTGGCCGGTGG
>CAZPJM010000435.1:0-3601 GCA_964586865.1 uncultured Enterobacteriaceae bacterium | reverse complement strand
CCAAGAGCTCCCGCGCTGCCCGGGCGGGCTTGAGGACCACCTCGCCGTCCCGGAGGTCGAAGGAGACGTGCACCCACTCCTGGGTGGCCGCGGCCAGCGGCTCGGCGCCCGAGGTCAGCCGGATCTCGCGGGTGGTGAGCAGGCCCCGCCGGAAGTCCCGCACCCATGTGCGGGCGTGGACCGGATCGCCGTAGGCGGCCTCGCGGTGGTGGACCACCGTCATGCGGCGCACCACGAAGGCGCATCGCTCGCGGCGGTAGCGGTGGGGCGGCCAGCCCACCGCGCTCGATCCCAGGACGGCGGCCTCCTGGAAGGCGCGCCACACATCGCCGGCGCGGGCGCGCTCACGGACGCTGAAGGCGTGGCGGGGGATGTGGAGGTCGAGATCGACGGGCATGGCAAGCCCGGGGTAACCCACACGCCCTGGCGGGTGGCGGGCCCGGCTGCGGCCCAGGGGCCAGGGCACCCGCCCGTCGCGGTGGGGCGGTCGGTGGGCTGCGGGCACCCCTCGGGGTGCGGTAGGCTCGGGCCCCGATACCCTCACCGTCCAGCCCGCCGCCCCCGTCCAGCCCCCTCACGGATCGGAAGGCCCCGTGCGCATCGTGCTGCTCCTCGCTCTCACGGCCTGCCAGACCTACGCGGGTGGCATGGCCGCCCTGTGCCAGGCGCCGGACCGCTGTGGCGAGGCCTGTCTTTCCGCGGACGGCACGGTGGATCGGGACGCCCTGTGGGCGCACCTGGATCGCACCGTCACCCACCGACGGGCGCGGGGCCTCCTCGAGGGGCTGGCCCGCTCGGGGACCGGCGGTGGCGAGGTGGTGCGCGAGGCCGCTTCCGAGGCCGGGCTCCCGTCCTGCCCCCTCGTCGATACCCTCACCGTCCAGCCCGCCGCCCCCGTCCCGCTCCCTCACGGATCGGAAGGCCCCATGCGCATCGTGCTGCTCCTCGCCCTCACGTCCTGCCAGTCCTACGCCGCCGGCATGTCCGCGCTGTGCCGTGTCCCCGAGACCTGCGGCGCACCCTGCCAGACCGGCGACGCCGTCAGCCGCCAGGCGGCCCTGGCCCGGCATGTGGAGGATCGCGTCAGCAACGGCGCGGCCAAGCGCCTGGTCGCGTCCTTGGCCTCCGCCGACCCGGCCACCCGCGCCAGGCTCCTCCGCGAGGAGGCGGCCAAGGCCGGGGTCGAGGACTGCCCCCTGGCCGAAGCCTACGGCGGAGAGGGAAGCGGCGGCTGAGGCGGCCGGCCGATGCGGGAATGCCCCCTGCCCCGAACGGGTCTGGTACGGTGCACCCCCTGGTCCCAGCCCTGGAGCCTTCCATGCCGTCTCGCCTCGTCGTGTCCGCCCTCGCCGTCATGCTCGCCCTCCCCGCCGTCGGCGGCCCCAAGAAGGAGACCGAGTCCTCCTCCGAGAGTGCCCAGGAGAGGGTGGCCGAGACCCGCGCCGCCCTCGCCCGGATCCACATCCCCCTCGAGGAGGTGGAGCTGGCCGGAGAGGACGACCAGGAGCTGCCGGCCAAGGGTGGGCTCGGCGAGGAGGGGCGGATCGTCTACGTGGTGAAGAAGCTGCGGCTCTTCGTGGTGGCGCCCGGCGGCGACCAGCTCATCCCGGTCCCGGCCGGGGCCTACCCGGTGGCCGGCTCCGAGGGGCGTGTCGTGCTGGTGGGCGAGGAGGGACGCCTGCTCACCGACCCGGAGACGCCCGACACCGAGCCCCCGGGCACCCTCTTCCTGCGCAAGAGGCCCTCCCGGCTGCTGCGGAAGCGACCGTCCCGGCTCTGAGCCAGGGGGTACGCGTCGGGGCCCCGGAAGCGGTCCACGGGTCTGAAGCCTCCTGAGAAATCCTGGGCTCGACCGCCGAGAGCGCTAGGGGAAGGTTCCCTCGCTCCTCGGAGGCCTCATGGGAACCTCGCACGACACCCCCGGAAAGGAACGGGACCGCTCTGCGGATCGCAAGGTCGGTCCCTCCAGCGCGGCGGCCGGATGCGGCCACGACCACGGTGTGGAGGGCGGCCACGATCCGGACCTGGGGGTCGACCCCCGGGCCGGCAATGCGGCGACGGCCGCGGCCCTCGACGACAAGGGCGAGCCGACGGACCCCGAGGCCGGGCGGGAACGCCATGAGAAGGAGCCCTCGACCTTCGCCGAGGCCATCTCCCAGAACGCGGCCGAGCACCGCCACCTCGCCGCCTTTCTCGAGCGCCACGCAGCCCGGGAGCTGGACCCGGAGGATCCCCGCAGCCGGGCCAACCTGCTGCGCAACTCGGCCCAGTGGGTGCTCGACGGCAAGGCGACCATCACGCTGCTCACCCCGGTCCACGACAGCGCCGAGCGGGACCTGCCCGAGAAGAAGATGGCGTGGTTCGATCCCGAGAACGACTGGAAGGAGGGGATCAGCTCCTACGAGCCCTTCAGCGTGAGCGGCTCCAACGACGGCCTCGAGATCGCCGGGTGGAACGCCTATGGTGCCCTCGACGCCACGGGGACCACCATCGACGTCTTCGGCGCCGCGGACGAGGCCAAGCTCGAGGAGAGCCTGGTCCACGAGGTCCAGCACGATGCCGACGGGCACAGCCGCAAGGCCGAGGACCACCACACGCCCACCAACACCGAGGTGGGCCCCCAGGGGGAGGACCCGACCAAGGCCGGGCGGTGGGTCTACGATCGCTTCGACAGCGAGTTCCGGGGCTTCTGGCTCAACGATCTGCCCGAGCTGGGCTCCCCGGACGAGCGGGCCACGAACTACTTCGTCAAGGCGCGCTTCGGCGATGTGTTCGCCAACACCCTCACCGGCTTCGAGAACCAGCGCCAGGCCGACATCTTCCACCAGCTCAGGTCCGGGAAGCGGGACAGAGAGGTCTGGCTGACGAAGGACTACGACTGGACCACCACCTACGGCTTCATCCCCCACTTCTACGCCCTGGACGCCGACTTCCGGAAGCACGTGGACGGCACCACCGGCTTCGTGAGCGCCAACGGGGTCAACTCGGTCCGCATCCAGGCCCTCTCCGAGGCGGTGGCGGGCACCGATGTGGACGCCGTGATGGACGCCGCCCGCGGCCTCGACACCGTCGACCGGAAGTGGTTGCGCGACGAGGAGCAGTCCAAGCCGTTCTGGGAGCACGTGGACCGCCGCCTGGACAGCGCGCAGCGACAGGCCCTCGTCGACCTCATCGCCCAGCCCGAGCCCACCCGCGCCCTGGCTGGCGTGGTGGTGGGCGCCGCCGCCGCCGGCGCCGCGGACGGCGAGGCCCGCGGCCCACGCACCGTGATCGTGCAGCAGGGCGATCAACTCGGCACCATCGCGGAGCGCGAGCTGGGCGATGCGAGCCGATGGCGCGAGATCTACGAGCTGAACAAGGAGGTCATCCGGAACCCGCACGTCATCCGGAGGGGCACCGAGCTGCGGCTGCCCGAGTAGCGCGCACCGGGTGCGGGATCGCGTGGGCGCGCTACCCGGACCCCCATGCCGACCCCTCTGCTGCGGATGATGCGCCATGTGCCCCCCGAGCAGCTCGCCCGACGCCTGGCGCTGCAGGCCCGCCGGCGGGCATTAAGATAAAGATGATAGTGCCCCTTGGCTCGCGCCGATTTGTAATCGGT
>CAZPJM010000434.1:0-3635 GCA_964586865.1 uncultured Enterobacteriaceae bacterium | reverse complement strand
GTGGCCCCATGTTCGTGGCGCGGAGGTGGTCCGGATCGGCTGGCGCTTGACAGGATTGGGGGGCGGGGCGGCCCGTGCGCTGCCTCCGCCCCCTGGCGAGACATCCTTCCTGATCGACAACCCGTCCCCCATGGTCTGCGAGTAGAGGTCCCCATGATTCTCCGAACCCCCCCCCTCCTTCTCGCCCTGCTCGTCGCTCCCGGCTGCGCCGAGGGCCCGCAGGAGCGGCTGCCCATCCCCGGCGATCGGTACGCGCTCGTCTCCGAAGAGGTGGTCTCGAACACCTGCGCCGAGGACTCGCCCCCCTTCCGGCTTCAGCAGACCTACTACCTGGACTTGCATGACGTGAACGACGGGGAGTACCTGATCACGAGGCTGTTCGACCAGAGAAACAATAATCTGCTGAACAGGGGCCGGCGGGTTCCTGCCGCCGAGCCCTGGGACTACAAGTACTCTTCTCAAGAGGGTGTCGGATGGCCGCCCGACGAATCCTGGACCGAGGACGACTGGGCGTGGGTCATCCAGGTCATCGACACGGAGTTCGAGTGGGAGGACCCGCCGATCACCAAGCCTCGGGCCCGTGTGGCCTGGGTCCTGGATGTCGACGGTGACAGGATCACGATGGAGCTGGTCTTCGACCTGCCGGAGTGTCGTCTCTGGAACTCGTGCCTTCCGTGGGGGGGCTCCCCCTGCACCCAGCACATTCGCAAGGTCTTCGAGTTCGAGCGCGAGCTGCCGGACTATGCGCCCGATCTGGTCCCCCGCGACGAGGAGTGAGGGATAGGGGGGCGGGGCGGTCCGTGCGCTGCCTCATCCGCCGGCCCACCCCAGGAAGCCCTGGGGATCGGCTGCGATCCGGGCCATCAGCTCGGCGGGCAGGTCGCCGGCCCGGAGGCGGAGGGGGAGGGGGTCGACGCCCAGGACCCGGGCGAGCTTCTCGAGGGCCTCGGTGGAGAGCTGCTTCTCGCCGCGCTCCACCCGGCACACGAAGCTGCCCGACACGCCGATGGAGGCGGCGAGGGACTCCTGGGAGAGGCGGAGGGCGGTGCGCCGGGCCCGGAGCCAGGTGCCGAAGTCGGTGGGACCGGGGTCGGCATCCGCGGCGAGGGCGGTGGGGGAGGGGGCCACGTCGCCGGCCTCCCACGCCAGGCGGGCCCAGGCGCTGTGGTGGTGGATGGACTCCTGGTTGTCGGCCTCGACGGTCACGGCGGTGACCCCGGGGAGGGCCCGCACCGCCAGGGTCACCTCGCGCACCAGGTCCTCGACGAAGCGGGGGTGGTCGTAGGCCTGCTCGGTCACGTGCTTCTCGTCCTCGCGCTTGAGGAGGGCGTAGACCGGCGCGCTGGCGGCACCCTCGACGGCGGCCACCACGTCCTCGACCCACACCATGGTCGACGAGGTGACCCGCACCTCGACGATGGAGCGCTGGTTGTGGGCGCCGTAGGCGCTGATGGCCTTGCTGCACGGGCACAGGCTGGTCACCGGCGCGGCCACGCCGAGGGTGAAGCGGGTCTCGGGCCCCACCCGCGACGCCTGGAAGGTGACCTCCACATCGAGCCACGAGGCGGCCCCGCTGACGGGGGCGCGCTTGCGCAGGAAGTAGGGGAAGGTGGCCTCGAGGTGGACGGCATCGGTCTCGAGGCGGCGCTGGAGGCGGCCGAGGAGCTCGGGCAGGGTGCGCAGGGTGAGCTCGCCATCGGTGCCCTCGAGCACCTCGACCATGCGGCTCATGTGGGTGCCCTTCTGGTCGGCGGGCAGCCCCACCGCCACCGAGACGGTGGCCACGGTGGGCTGCTCCCCCCGCTCGCGGTCCATGACCCGCACCGGCAGGCGCAGCCCGCGGATCCCCACCTGGTCGATGGGCAGTCCGCGGGCATCGGACTCGGCGGCGTGGTCGGGCAGGGCGTCGCGCAGGCGGCGGTTCATGGGCTCCTCGACGAGGCGGCCCTCTACCGGCCTTGACCGGTGTGGTCAAGGAGCACCTTCGCGGATGGTCAAGGGCGTGGGGCCGCGGGGGCGGTCACCCCACGCTGCCGTCCACGGTGCGGGCCCGACCGCTGGGGATGGTGGCGGTGGGATCGGGGATGGAGGGGTCGTAGCCACGCTTGCGCCAGCGGTGGTACCAGGTCCGCTCCAGGGTGATGGTGCTGACCGGGTGTCCCTTGCCCACGTGCCGCGGATAGACCGCCAGATCGCCCGGGAGGCCCAGGGCCGGTCTCGGGGTGGCGGCGGCGGGCCAGGCCCCGGGCCCGAAGAGGATCCGGGCCGTGAAGACGGCGGGTCCCACGCGCCAGACCACCTCGGCGGGATCCACGGTGCACGGGAGGGCGCGGACCTCGAGAGGGCCCACGTGGCAGACGAAGGTGTCGAGGGGCACCTCGGGATCGAGGGTCCGCTCGCCGTCCACCGGCGCGAGCCGCACGACCGAGCCGGGGCTGTCCACCACCACCCGTCGGCCCAGGGTCCGCGGGGAGAGCCGGAGGCGCGCCACCAGCGGCAGGCCATCGTCCTCCTCGCAGGACAGCTCCACGGCGGCGCGCAGGCCGTGATGGTCCAGGGCCTGGCGGATCCGCTGGGCATTGCTGCCCGCGACCCCCACGAGGAGGGCCGCATCGGTGCCCGCGCAGGGCACCACGTAGGCCCGCTCGCCCACCACGCCATCGACCGGGATCACATCCACGGGCCCTCCTCGCCCGGGGGGATCGGCCGCGGGGGGGGCGGACTTCAGGGGGTGGGACCAGGGACCTGGCCCATCAGGGGATCCCGGATGGCCTCATCGGTCGGGGGGGCGGAGCAGGGTGCCGTCCGGCAGGGCGACGGCGCCGTCCCGGGCCTGGGTGCCGGCGAAGGCCACGGTCCCCCTTGGGTCGATGAAGGCGATCCGCACCCGGTCGGGCCCGAAGGCCAGGCGGAGGAAGCCGGGCTGCCCATCGCCGAAGATCCCGCCCGCGGGGGGGAGGGGGCCGGGGCCATCGCCGGTGCCGGCGGCCAGGAAGGCGGTGCCGCAGCGGCGCGTCCAGGCCCGCCACCGGGGATCGGCCGCCACCACCAGGTCGAAGCGCCCGCACAGCGCCTCGTCGGTGAAGGTCCGGAGCGCCCCGTCACGGGCCCAGCCGGGGGCGTCGGCGTGGGGATGGTGGTGCAGCACCGCCACCCGCCACCGGGCCGCGCTGGCCCGGACGGTCCGGTCGAGCCAGGCCCGCTGCGCCGCCCCCTCGCCGCGGTGCAGGGCCGTGCTGTCGAGGGCCCACACGCCGATCCCGCCCCCCTCGGCGTGCCAGACGGGCCCGGGCAGGTGCCAGTCGTCGCGCCCGGCGGCCTGGGACACCTGCCAGCCCACCCGGCGCCGCGACCGGTCGACCCCGTGGTCCCCCTCGCCCACCAGGGTGTAGAGCGGCGGATCCAGGGCCGCGGCCATTGCCTCGGGACCCTCGCGGAAGGCCGGGTCCTCGGGATCGACCGGTCCGTCCACCAGGTCGCCGAGCCCCACCACCGCGGTGCAGGCCCCCTCGTCGCAGGCCTCGCGGAGGGCCGCCACCACCCCGCGCCGGGTGGGGCCGGGGGTGGCCAGGTGACCGACGAGGGCCAGGACCACGGGGCCGTCCCCGGCGGGGAGGTCGGGGGCGCGCACCGGG
>CAZPJM010000433.1:0-3637 GCA_964586865.1 uncultured Enterobacteriaceae bacterium | reverse complement strand
CGCCCTGACAGGCTGTCATCGCTCCGGGGAGGCGGCCGGGGGCCCGGTGTGGGCCGGATCAGCGGGGGTCGCGGGCGGGGGGTCCAGGAGCGCGCGGATCAGGTCGTCCCGCTCGGGGTGGCGGGGGTCGGACCAGCCCTCGAGGGCGGCGGCGAGGGCGCTCGGGTCGGTGGTGTGCCAGTGCCGCACCAGCGACGGGTTGATGCCCACGGTCCGCTCGAGGAGGAGCCGGATGGTGCCGGCGTCGACGGGGAGGGCCTCGCGCCAGCCGGTCCACAGCCGCCAGGCCCGCTCGGGGTGGTGCTCCAGGCAGGCGGCCAGGGCCGGCGCCGGATCCACCGTCACCCCCGCCCGCTCCAGCGGCGCCCGGAGGCGGCCGAGCACGTTGCAGGCGGCACGGCCGGGCGGGGGATCCCGGGGCACGAGCGCGAGCGTCCGCTCCCAGGCCGCCCGCGCGGGGAAGGCCCCCCGGTCCACCGCCTCGGGCAGGGCCACCAGGGCCGCGCGGCGGACGCCGGGGTGAGGATCGGCGAGGAGGGTCTCGAGCAGCTCGGCCACGAGGTCCCGAGGGAGGTCGGGCCGGGCGGTGCGGAGCTGGTGCGCCAGGCGCCGGCGGACCCCCTTGTCGGCATCCCGCGCCAGGGCGGCCAGGCGGGCGGCGTCCACCGGGACCGGGGCCTCGACGGGCAGGGGGTCGAAGGGGGTGCCGGCCACCCACGGGAAGAGCCCCTCCATCGCCTCGCGGCGGATCCGCGGGTCGGGGTGCTCCAGGAGGGCCAGGTGGTCCTCGAGCAGGCCGGGGGAGGGCCAGGGCGGGGTGTGGGCGCTGGTGAAGACCAGGAGCTCCCGCAGGCGGGCCAGGTCGTGCCGGTCCACCTCGCCCGTGGTGGCGGCGCGCAGGGCCTCCCGCTCCGGGCCCCGGCGACCCTCGGCGGCGAGGACCCAGGCGCGGCCGGTCTCGCCCGGGGCCAGGGTGGTGCTGCCCCACAGGGCCTGATCGGGTCCTGGCCAGGAGAAGCGCACCGGGCCGGTGGCGGGGCAGGTCAGGTGGGCCCCCTCGACGGTGCACGCCTCGTCGGCGCCACGGACCTGCACGTCGGAGGGGGTGCCGAGGGCGGTGGGCACGCCCACGTGCAGGGTGACGGAGCCGGCGAGGGCCAGGGCGGGCAGGAGGGGCAGCACGGCGCCAGGGTAGCCCGGGCGGATCCCGCGCTCCCCACCGGGGCGCGTTAGGAACCGGGACCGCTGGAGGTCCGCCCGGTGCGCCCCCTCGCCTGGCTCGCGCTGCTCCTCGCCGTCCCGGCCCACGCCGAGGACCGGGGCGACGTGCCGGCGCCGACCCTGCCGGTGGTGGACGATCCCGCCCCCGACGAGCCGGTGCCGCTGGCCGAGCGCACCGCCGAGGAGCCCCCTGGCGACGGGGTGTGGGCCTGGGTGGCCCGCCTCGAGGGCGAGGTCCTCACCCCCGAAGCCCTCGACGGGCTCCGCGAGCAGGCCCGCGTCCGGGTGGCCGAGGGGGCCCTCGAGGACGAGCTCGGTCTGCCCGACGTCCCCACCGAGGTCTATGACGACCCGGCGGGCGCGGTGACCACCGATCCGCTGCGCCTGGACGAGATCGATCCCGAGGCCTTCGACATCCCGGTGGTGGTCAACGCCGATGTGAAGCGCTGGATGCGGTACTTCCTGGGCCGCGGCCGCCACCACTTCGAGCGGTACCTGGGCCGGCGGCACATCTACGGGCCCATGATCCGGGCCCACCTCCGCGAGGCCGGACTCCCCGAGGACCTCGAGTACCTCTCCATGATCGAGTCGGGCTTCAACGCCCACGCCCTCTCCCACGCCGGCGCGGCCGGGCTCTGGCAGTTCATGCCCGCCACCGGGCGCAGCTACGATCTGCGCGTGGACTGGTGGGTGGACGACCGGCGCGACCCCCTCAAGGCCACCGAGGCCGCCGTGGCGCACCTGGGGGATCTGCACCGCATGTTCGACGGGGACTGGCTGCTCGCCTGGTCGGCCTACAACGCCGGACCGGGGCGGGTGCGGCGGGCCATGCGCAAGGCCGGCAGCGAGGACTTCTGGGTGCTGGCCCGGGGGCGCCACCTGCCCTCCGAGACCGCCAACTACGCCCCCAAGCTCATGGCGGCCGCCATCCTCACTCACAACGCCGATCGCTACGGCTTCGAGGTGAAGCCCCGCCCCGAGCTCGACGTCGAGGTGGTGCGGGTGGACGGCGCCGTCACCCTCGAGGCGCTGGCCCGGTGCGCCGAGCTCGACGTGGATGCGCTGCGCCACCTCAACCCGGGGCTGCGCCGCTGGGCCACCCCCGCCGAGGGCTACGACCTGAACCTGCCGCGGGGCCGCGCCGCCGCCTTCCGCCGGGCCCTGGCGGCCCTGCCCCGGTCCGAGCGCGTCGAGGTCGGCCACCACGTGGTGCGGCGCGGCGAGACCCTCTCCATCATCGCGAGCCGCTACGACGTGACGGTCGAGGACCTGGTCCGCCTCAACCACCTGGCCGACGCCGACCGCATCGTGGTGGGGCTCTCCCTGCTGGTGCCCCGGCCCCCCGCCGCCGGTGCCCCCGCGCCGACCTCGTCCGCGCCCGAGCGTCCCTCCTCGGTGACCGTGCGCCAGGGGGACACGCTCTCCTCGCTGGCCCGGGCCCACGGGGTCTCCACCGCCGAGCTCCGGACCTGGAACCGCCTGGACGGCGACCTCATCCGGGTGGGCCAGGTGCTGCGCCTCCGCCCGGGTACCGGGGCCGGGGCCCCCGCCGAGCGGGTGGTCACGTACACGGTGTCCCGGGGCGACACCCTGTCCGCCGTGGCGGCCCGCTACGGGGTGAGCGTCTCGGATCTGCGCGCCTGGAACGACCTCTCCGACACCACCATCCGGGTGGGGCAGCGCCTCGAGGTGCGGCGCCCGGCCTGGCGGACGGTCACCGTGGCCCCCGGGGACAGCCTGGGCCGGATCGCGGCCCGCGAGGGGTGCAGCGTGCAGGAGCTGCGCACCTGGAACGACCTCTCGGGCGATGTGATCCACCCGGGGCAGGTCCTGCGCCTGCGCCGGTGAGCCCCCGGCGGGCGGTGGTCCTGGCGGGCGGGCGCTCCCGCCGGATGGGCGTCGACAAGGCCCGACTCCCCCTCCCCGGGCGGTGGCCCCTGGCGGTCCACGTGGCGGGGGTGGCCCGGGCGCTCGGGCTGCCGGTGAGCCTGGTCCGCCGCGACCCGCCCGACGGGCTGCCCTGGCGCTTCACGGATGGCGCGCCGGTCTCGGTCCTGCGAGAGCCGTCGGATGGACCGCGCCACCCGCTGTGGGGGGTGGCCACCGGCCTCGACGCCGGCCCGGGCCCGGTGCTGGTCCTGCCCTGCGACCTCCCCCGGCTCGCGCCCCAGGCCCTGCGGCCGCTGCTGGAGGCGCCCGTGCCCGCGGTGGCCACCGCCTCCGACGGGCTCCACCCCCTGGTGGCGGTGCTGCCCGTCTCCTGGGCGGAGCGGTGCCGTCGGGCGGCCCGGGCGGGCACCCCGGCCCGGCAGGTGCTGGCGTCGGCCCACCCGGTGCCCCTCTCCGCGGCGGCCCTCCACAACGTCAACACCCCCGACGAGGCGGGCTGGCCCGACCCCCTCGCCCCGGTGCGGGC
>CAZPJM010000432.1:0-3644 GCA_964586865.1 uncultured Enterobacteriaceae bacterium | reverse complement strand
GCCGCTGGTGCCCGGACAGGACCCGGTCCAGATCCGCCAGGGCGCCCTCGAGGGCTCCAATGTGGACGTGGCCGAGGAGCTGGTGCACATGATCATGACCCAGCGGGCCTATGACCTGAACAGCAAGGCGGTGCAGGCGGCCGACGAGACCCTGCGTACCGTGGCCCAGCTCCGCCGCTGATGGCCGATCTCCCGCCGGTCGAGGAGGTGGCCGAGGCCACGGACCCGGTGCGGGAGAGCCTCGCGGCCCACGCCCGCCGCACCTGCGAGGCCGAGCAGGTCCAGGTCCGGTGGACGGGGCTGCGGGCCTCGGTGCCGGACACCGCCACCCTGACCTGGCATGGCAACCCCTGCCGCCCCGCGCCGGTCCTCACCCTGGTGGCCACCGAGGACGGCGCCCTGCTCGGCCGATGGACCCTCCGGCCCAGCCTCTCGCTGGTGGTGTCCACCTGGGTGGCCCCCCGCGACCTGCAGCCGGGCGAGCGCTTCGAGCCGGTCCGCGGGCCCGCCGCCCTCCGCCGCCCCGGGGCGGTCCGGTTCACCCCGGGGCCGTCCATCGCCACCCGCCCGGTCCGGGCCGGCACCCCGCTCCACCCCGGCCTGGCCCGGCCCGCGCCCGACGTGCCCTCCGGCGCCCAGGTCCGCGTGGTGGTGGCACGGGGCCCCGTCCGGGTCGCCGCCCCCGGCACCCTGGTCGAAGCCGGCTTCCTCGGTCGCGCCGTCCGGGTCCGCAACGCGGTCACCGGCGCCGTCCAGCGCGGCACCCTGTCCGATCCCGACACCGTCCTGCTGCCCTAGGAGCGCGCCATGCGCCGCCTCATCCCCGTCCTCGTCCTGCTCGCCGCCGTCCCGGCCCTCGCGGGACGTCGCTCCCGGCGCATGGCCGAGCCGCCTCCGCCCCCCGAGCCGCCGGTCATCGAGAGCCCGGTCTGGGAGCGGGGCGCGCCGGGCTCCATGCTCACCACCCCCGCCGCCCGGCGGATGGTGGGACAGGACGGCTTCAGCCGCCAGCCGGGCGACATCGTCACCGTGGTCCTGGTGGAGCAGACCAGCACCAGCCTGGACGCCAACACCGAGACCTCCAACGCCAGCGGCAACGAGGCCAGCGTGGGTGCCCTCTTCGGCCTGGAGGGTGCCCTCGCGCTCGGCAACGGCAATGGGGATCTGGGGGTGAGCACCTCGCGCTCCTCGACCTACCAGGGCGCGGGCCGGACCGGACGCGGCAGCCGCATCGACAGCGTGGTGAGCTGCACCGTCACCGAGGTCCTCCTCCCCATGCTCGACTACCGGATCTGGTGCAGCAAGCAGGTGCGCATCAACCGGGAGACCCAGTGGGTGGTCCTGCAGGGCCGCATCCGGGCCCGCGACATTCGCGCCGACAACACCATCCCGTCCAACCTGGTGGCCCACGCCGAGATCGAGGTGACCGGCCGGGGCGTGGTGGACGACAAGCAGCGGCCGCCCCTGCTGGTGCGGATCCTGGACGCCATCTGGCCGTTCTGACCCCGCCGCCCGAGGGGGGCGTGCCGCCACGGCGTCTCTCCCGGTGGCGTTTCACGTGGAACACCCGGGCCCTCCCCTCGGCCGCCGAGCCACGGGGCCGCCGGAGTCGCTCCCCATCGCTACACTGGACGCGGAGGTGCCCATGCCCCGCGTCCGCGAGCTGATGACCCCGTCTCCGGTGAAGGTGCCGGAGGACACCCCCGTCGCCGAGTGCGCCCGGGTGCTGTGGCGCCTCGGGATCCGTCACCTGCCGGTGGTGGACGACGACGGCGTCTTCGTGGGGGTGGTCTCGGACTTCGACCTCCTCCAGCAGGGCGAGCTCGTGAGCGACGAGGGGGTGTGGGCGGATCGGGGTGCCGGATCGGGGCGCGCCGGGGCCCACGCCCGGACCCTCGCCCACACCTGCACCGAGGACGACGATCTGCTCCAGACCCTCTCGGCCCTGCGCGACGAGGGTCATGACGTGGCGGTGGTGCTCGACGCCGACCGCCGGCCGGTGGGGATCCTGACCGAGCACGATGCCGTCCGCTGGACGCGGGCCTTTCTCGACGACATGCCCTTCCTGGTCGAGGAGGGCGGGTCGGTCCACGGGGTCGACCTCTACGAGCCCGGCTTCGCCGCCTTCGACGCCATGGTGGAGCACGGGATCCGCCATGTCCTCGTCTACGACCAGGACACCCTCGCAGGCGTCATCTCCTGGCGCGACCTGGTGGTGGAGGACGTGCTGGGCTGGGGCTCGGCCCTGGTGCGGGACCTGCTCCGCAGCGGCACGCCGGTGACCCTGCCCGTGGGGTCCTCGACCCGGGAGATCGCCGAGCGGATGGTGCAGCACAAGGTGGGGTGCTTGCCCCTCGTGGACGCGGAGGGCCGCGTGAAGGCGGTGGTGGGGCGGGGGGATCTGGTGGCGGCGATCCTGGGTCACCTCCCCCGGGACACGGGTGGCCGCGGCGCCGGGGCGTCCTCGTGATCCCCCTCCTCGCCGGCCTGGCCTTCGGGGGAGCCTGCCCCGAGGCTCCCCTGCCCGGCCCTCCCGATACGGGGCTCGATGGCTGGGTCGACCGCACCGGGCTCGCCCGGGAGCACGCCCGTGCCGAGATCGCCGCCCTCGAGGGCTGGGCCTTCCCCGAGGAGCTGGACGAGGAGACCCGCGAGGGCATCCGCACCGATGGGCTGGTCATCGTGCGCGACGGCGCGATCCTCTACGAGCGCTACGGGCGGGACTGGACCGCCGACAAGCCGCACCTGTTGTGGTCGGCGAGCAAGAGCGTGACCAACAGCCTGCTGGGGATGGCCGTCGCCGAGGGGCGCCTGGACCTGGACGCCTCCATCTGCGAGGCCCGCCCCTTCGAGGCCGACCACGTCTGCGCCATCACCCCGCGCCACCTGGTGGAGTTCAGCAGCGGTCTGGCCTGGCGGGAGACCTACGAGGGGGAGTCCCCGCGGGTGTCCTCGGTCATCGCCATGCTCTTCGGCGAGGGGCGCGAGGACGTGGCGGCCTTCGTGGCCTCGCACCCGCCCCGCGACCCGCCCGGCACCAGCTACCAGTACAGCTCGGGCGACACGAACCTGCTCGCCGCGGTGGTCCACGCCGCGCTGGAGCCGGCCCACGGCGCCCGCTATCCGTGGGAGCGCCTGTTCGAACCCCTGGGGATCACCTCGGCCGTCTTCGAGCGGGACGGCCAGGGGGTCTACCTAGGCAGCAGCTACCTCTACCTGACCCCCCGGGACATGGCCCGATACGGCACCTTCCTCCTGCACGACGGATGCTGGGATGGCGCTCGGATGCTGCCGGAGGGCTGGGTCGGGCGGGTCCGGGAGCCGGCGGCGAGCCTCCATGGCCGGATCGTGGAGCGCGACGAGGGGGATGTGCCGGGGTGGAATGTGTGGCTCAACCAGCCCCTGCCGCACCTGGACGAGCCGGTGCGGCCCTGGCCCGAGGGGCCCCCCGACGTCTTCGCGCCCATGGGCCACTGGAAGCAGGCCGTCTACGTGGTGCCCAGCCACGATCTGGTCATCGCGCGGACCGGCGACGACCGGCACCCCGAGGGCTTTCGCCACGGCGACCTCCTGTTCCGGGCCATCGCCCTGGCCGAGGCGGTGCCACGGGCCGGAGAGTACGCGACGCCCGGCGCGGGGAGCGA
>CAZPJM010000431.1:0-3651 GCA_964586865.1 uncultured Enterobacteriaceae bacterium | reverse complement strand
CTCCCGAGGCCCTCGAGGCCATCCGTCGCCGGGCCATGGCGGTGGATCCCGCCGCGTCGGGGTGGCGCGCGGCCGCCTTCGCCCAGGACCTGGTGGCCTGGCTCGACGGCAGCGCCCGGCGCGCCCGGGCCCTGGAGCGCGTGGACGAGGCCCGCACCCGCCAGGCCCGGGTCGAGACCCTGCGGGAGCAGGCCGCCGGCGAGCGCGACCAGGCACGGATGCTCCTCGAGCAGGTCCCGGCCTGGGCCCCCGAGGCCCACAAGGCGCCGGCCTGGGCCGCGCTGGAGCGCGCCGAGGCCCTCGAGGCCGACGCCGACCTGCTGGACGTGGAGGTGGAGCAGGCCTTGCAGGGGGCCCTGGTCCACGATCCCGACTGCGTCGAGGCCCACGCGGCCCTGGCCGAGCGCTGGCGCGAGCTCCATGCGGCCGCCGAGCGCGAGCGTCGACCCTCCGCGGCCCGCCGGGCCGAGGCCCTGTTGCGCTCCGAGGTCGCCGCCCTGCCCGCGGGCAGCGCCCTCCGCCGCCGTCACGCCCGATGGCTCGAGGGCACGGCCCGCCTCTCGCTGACCACCGCCCCCTCCGGCGTCCCCGTCACCCTGGAGCGCTTCGTCCCCCGTCACCGGCGGCTGGTGCCCGAGCCCGTCCGCGCGCTGGGAAGGACGCCGCTCCGGGACGTCGAGCTGCCCCACGGCTCCTACCGCCTCGTCCTGGACGCCCCCGGGGGTGTGGTCCACCTGCCGGTCCGGCTGGCTCGGGGCGAGCACGTCACCTTCGCCGGCGCCGATGGGGCGCCCCGCGACCTGCCCCTGCCCCGCGCCGGCGAGCTCGGAGCGGGCGACGTCTTCATCCCCGAGGGCTGGTGCTGGCTGGGCGGCGACCCCTCGGCCATCGGCAGCCTCCCCCGACGCCGGGTCTGGCTCGACGGCTTCGTCCTCCGGCGCACCCCCGTCACCAACGTCGAGTACGTGGCCTTCCTCGACGACCTTGTCGCCACCGGCCGGGAGGACGAGGCGCTGCGGCACGTCCCCCGCGAGAAGGGCGGGACCGTGGGCGAAGTGGGGGCCATGATCTTCGGCCGCCGATCCGACGGCACCTTCGTCCTGCGCCCCGATGCCGACGGCGACGAGTGGGGCCCCCAGCAGCCGGTGGTGATGGTGACCTGGCACGGCGCCAGCGCCTACGCGGCCTGGATGGCCCGACGCACCGGGCGCCCCTGGCGCCTGCCCACCAGCGACGAGTGGGAGAAGGCCGGCCGGGGGGTGGACGAGCGGATCTTCCCGTGGGGCGACGCCCTGGACCCCTCGTGGTGCTGCATGCGGGACTCGCACCGGGGCCGTCCGCTCTTCGCCGGCGTCGACACCTACCCCATCGACGAGAGCCCCTACGGCGTGCGAGGCCTGGCGGGCAACGTGCGCGACTGGTGCGCCGACGAGGTGGCCGACGGACGCAAGATCGATCGGGGCGGCTTCTGGCTCGGCAACGCCCGGGAGGCCCGCCTCGCCGACCAGCACGAGCACGTGCCCGAGCACCGGGCCGCCGAGATCGGCTTCCGGCTCGCCCGGAGCCTCGCGCCCGCGTCCCTCACTCCACCCGGGCGGTGATCCGGGCCCGGTCCACCCCCGCGGTGGGCTCGGCGAGGTCGATGGGCGCGTCGCCAGGGCTCACGCGGATCCGGTCCCGTCGCAGGGTGCGGCCATCCACCCGCAGATCCACGTCCAGCCGGTCACCGGCGAAGGCCGGCACGACGAGGGTGTCGTCCCGGTCCCACCGCACGGTCGTCGCGCAGGGCCGTGGCGCGGTCGCCGCCAGCTCCACCCCCTGGGCGCTCACCACCAGCCGCGCCTGGCTGCCGGTCCGACAGGTCAGGCGCGCCCGGCGCGGGCGGAGGATCACCGCGTGCCGCTCCGGCAGGGCCACCGAGACCGGGATCGTGGCCTCCAGCCCCCGCGTCCCGGGACGGGAGACGGCCAGCCGCACGGCGGGTGGGGAGGGGTCGTCGGCGATCCAGGCCAGGGGCAACGTGGCCCGCAGCCGTCCGCGCGGCTGGTCGAGGGTGCCGAGTCGCCAGGGCCCCTCGCACCCGTCGGGGCACGCCCGCCAGGATCCGCCGCGGGCGGCTCCCCGCCCGTCCGCCCAGCGCGCGGTCCAGCCCACCCCTCCCGGAAGGCCGGGGTCCACCAGCTCGGAGGGCAGGGTCCACGCCGCCTCGACCCGCAGGCCCAGCCCGTCGGGCTCCTCGGTGAGTCGCACGTCGACCGGATCGGCCATCAGCCGGGTGACAGGCACCTCCGGAGGCGGCTGGATCGGAGCGCGCCCCACCGCCAGCCGCACGTCCCGGGAGAGGGGACTGGCCGGCCCCGCGCGCGCCACCAGGGCAGCGTGCAGGGTCCAGCCCTTCCGACCCGCGCTGGCGGGGAGGGCCCACCCCGGGACGAGCAGGCGGGTGGTCGGCCGGGCGGGGTCCGGGCGCGCCGGCACCGGGACGGGTGGCCCGTCTTCCACCGCGATCCCCAGATCCACCTCGAGGGGGGCGCCCAGCGTGAGCCCCGCCCCGCCGTCCCGCCAGTCCAGGGCCACCTCGAGGGCCGGCGCCCTCTTCGTGCGGGCGGGCGAGACCCGGGCGCCATGGAGTCGGGCCCGTGGCAGCTCCTCCCGGCGCTGGCGGATGGGCAGGTCCGAGGGGCGATGGGGTCGCCACGCCACGGCTCCGCAGGGCTCGACGTCCACCGCGAGCGGGTCCCCGGGGGACGCGACCACCACCGCCTCGGCCGCTGGCGCATCCAGGACGACGTCGCGCCCGACCCGCACCCGCCAGTCCGGACAGGTGCCCGCCCTGACCCCGGGGTCGGTCCGGAGCCGGGTCACCACGACGGCGGGCACGTCCACGGCGAGGGCGTAGCCCTCCAGGAGCACCACCGGCGGCTGGTCCGGTCCCGGGTCCAGGAGGACGTCGGCCTGGAGGACGGCCCTGCCGGGCTCCACATCCAGGCGGTGGTGGGGCACGAAGAAGACGTGCCGTCCATCGTCGGCGGGAAGGGGGGGCGTGGTGGTCACCCCGTTGACGCCGGGCGCCGCGCCGGGGACCGCGCGGCCCTCGTGCAGCACCCTCCCGTCCTCGGCCCGCAGGCGGAGGCGTACCATGTGGCGGGCCGGATCCAGTCGGCTCCCCCGACGGTCCAGGGCCGCCGCCTCGTCCACGTCGACCAGGAGACGTACCCCGACGACACCGTGGCGGCGCACCCCATCCTCGATCCGGACCGGGTCGCGGTCCGAACCCCACGCGAGGAGTGCCGCGAGCAGGAGGAGGGCCATGCCGCCTTCCTACCCACCCGCCCGGTCGGCGGCTTGCGCCCGAGCCGCGGGGCGGGGGAGGAGCGGCGAGGCAGGCCCGCTCTGGAGAAAGTGCATGCGGATCCTTGCGCGGGCGGGCCCGGGCCCATTAGAAGCCGGGGGCTCGACGACGGGGGGGTCACCCACGGCGTCGGGCGGGCCGGGTCGAGATTTTCCTTGACCGGCCGCCCCGGCTTCGATAAGGGCCGGGGGCGTCGCGGGGGGGAACCCCCTGACGATGGATGGCGCGGCCCCCCGCGGGTCGCCCGCACGCTCCTTGAAATCCAGGCAGCAGTGGAATGGTCGAGCGTTCCGCCGGGG
>CAZPJM010000430.1:0-3668 GCA_964586865.1 uncultured Enterobacteriaceae bacterium | reverse complement strand
CGGGCTAGCCTGGCCACCATGCGGACCCCGCTCCTCGCGATCCTCCTGCTCGGGCCGCTGCCCGCCTCCGCGGCCGAGCCCGACGTGGACGCCCTGGATGCCTTTCTGGCCGAGCGGGCGGCGGCGGGGGACTTCGTGGGCCGGGTCCGGGTGGAGGGGGAGGGGGGCGAGGTGCTCCTGGCCCGGGACTACGGGGCGGTGCCCCCGGGGGCGCGCTGCCGGATCGGGTCGGTGAGCAAGCCCTTCACGGCGGCGGCGCTGCACGTGCTCCACGCCCGGGGGGCGCTGTCGCTCGACGACCCCATCACCCGATGGGTCCCCGAGGTGGAGGAGCGGCTGGACCCGCCGGCCCCCACGCTGCGGGATCTGGCCGTCCACCGCGGGGGCCTGTCGGAGGTGGTGGTCAACCCCTGGGCGAGGCCCCCGGAGGATGCGGAGGCCTGGCTGGGGCTGGCGACGCTGCTCCTCCGCACCGAGGCCGCGCCGGGCGCCCGCCAGCGGTACAGCAACACCGGCTATCAGCTCCTGTCGGTGGCGGTGGGGCGGGCGGGCGGCGGGACCTATGCCGAGGTCCTCCACGAGACGGTGCTCGCGCCGCTGGGCCTCGAGGACACGGGCCTGCGGAAGGGCGAGGTGGAGCTGGCCGGGCACCTCCACACCCCGCTCGGGCTGGTGGCATCGCAACGCGCCCTGCCTCGGCTGCTGGTGCACGACCATCGGTGGCCCGTGGGGGGGGACGGGGGCCTGTCCTCCACGCCGCGGGACATGGCCCGCCTGGCGCGTGCGCTGCGGGACGGCACCCTCCTCCCCGACGCGGTGCGGGCGCGCTTGCTGGAGCCGGGGGCCGATGGCGAGCAGGCCGCCGGCTGGGTCCGGACCGGGGAGGGCCGCCTCTGGCACAACGGGGCGCTGGTGCCCCTCGGGATCTATGCCTACCTGCGGTGGTCGGTGGAGGAGCCCACGGTGGTGGCCCTGTGCGGGACTCCCACCATCTCGGACGTGGATCCGGAGTGGCGGGTGGCGGTGGAGGCGGCGCTCTCCGGGGCGCCCCGGCCCGTCCAGGTCCGCACGAGCCCCTTCGGCTGGCTGGCCCTGGTCTCGGTCCTGCGCCTGCACCAGCTCCTGGCCCTCCTGGGGGTGGTCCTGGCGGCGGCGGCGGGGGGCCCGGCGGCCGTTCGGATCGGGGCCATCGGTGCCGGCGCCGGTCTGGCGGTGCTGGGGGCCGGCCTCACCCATCCTGCCCTGGGCCTCGCGGCGCTGGCCGTGGCCGTGGTCCTCGGGGGGTTGCGGTGGGGTCTCGCCCCGCCAGCCTCGTCCGGGGGGATCGGCGCCGTGCTCACGGCGGTGGCCGGGGTGGGGCTGGTGCTGATCGGGCTCGCGGGCCTGGGGCTCCTGGAGGCCTTCGCCTGGCTGCTGGAGCGGGTGTGGTGAAGGTCGGGCCGGGAGGCCGGCTCCGCGTGCTGGAGGTCGATCCATTACGGGATCGGGTCCCCGGAGGAGAGATGAGCCCGTCCGTACAGCGCCACGAAGGCATCGAGGCCGCGATCAAGCGACTCATCGACGCCCACATCCAAGAAGGCGTCGAGGCGCTGGCCACCGCCCCGCCCGACGAGGCGGTGCACGAGGCCCGGAAGGCCTGCAAGAAGATCCGGGCGTTGCTCCGGCTGGTCCGCAAGGCGATGGACGGCGCGTACAAGGCCGAGAATGTCCACTTCCGCGATGCGGGCCGTCGGGTGGCCGCCCTGCGCGACGCGGCGGCGCACCGGGAGACGGTGGATTGGCTCGAGGAGGAGGCGGGGGAGGGCCTGGACGAGGGGTTGGTCGAGCGGCTGCGGAAGGCGGTGGACGACCACCACGAGGCCGTCCTGGACGCCCACGACGTGCCCGAGCGCCTGGCTCGGATGCGCCGGGATCTGGTGGCCGGGCGCGCCCGACTGGAGACCTGGTCGGTCGACGCGGAGGGCTTCGAGGCCATGGCCGCCAGCCTCCGGAAGGTGGCGAAGCGCGGCCGCAAGGCGCTGGCCCGGGCCCGAGAGGCCCCCTCCACCGACGCCTTCCACGACTGGCGCAAGCGCGCCAAGGTCCTCCGCTACCAGGTGGGGGCCCTCTCGCCCTGCTGGCCGGCCATGATGGAGCCCTTCGACGAGGCGCTCCACGACCTGACCGACCTGCTGGGCGATGACCACGATCTGGCCGAGCTCCAGGCCCTTCTCGACGACCTGCCGGACGAGCCCCTCGGGGACGGCGCTCCGGCGGTCCGTGGGGCCATCGAGGCCCTGCGCCGCGATCGCCAGGCCCGGGCCCTGGCGCTGGGGGCGCGGATCCATGGGGAGCGCCCGGATGCGCTGGTGGCCCGGATCGGGGCGTGGTTCCGGACGTGGAGGGACGAGGCGCCGGCCGCCTGAGCCCGTCCGGTGCGTCGTCCGTGATCGCCCGTGCGCCGGGGCGGCCTACAGGCTCGGCTCGCCGGCGGGCTCCAGGAAGCGCTCGATGGCGCGCTTGACCCGATTCACGCCGTAGCCGTGGTCCACGTGGACCCACGCCACCTCGCCCTGCCGGGCAGCGGGCAGGAGGATGTCGTCGGCGTCGTGTCCGATGAAGCGCCCCAGCATGATGAGCATGTCGACGGAGCCCGACTCGAGCCGGTTGCGGAGGGACTGGAGGCCACGGCGGGCGTACTCGGAGCCCACCCACTCGAGCTCGGCAAAGCCGAAGGCGGCCTCGAGGCGGGCCCGGGCGTGCTCTCGGGGGCTGCCCCCCACCAGGACGCCGTGGCGCCCGCGGGTCCAGTGCCCCCAACGCCAGTCTGCGGGCAGGGTGGGGGTGTCGGAGCCCTCATCGTCGGACTCGGGCTCCTCGGCATCGCGGATGGCGCGGCGCAGCCGGCGGAAGGAGCGGCCCTCCAGATCGTCGTGCAGGGGGCCTGCCAGGCGCACCAGCCGCGGGTCCCGGCTGTCGATGCCGATGTCGAGGGCGGCCGCCACGGCCCGCACCGCCTGGCCCCGCACCAGCTCGGCGACCTCCTGGTTCGGGGGGTCGGCGAGCTCGGTGATGAGGAAGTCGAGCTTCTCGAGGGCCTTCTCCTGGTTCGGCTCGGGCGCCTCCTCGCGCGGGAGCAGGGCGGCGAGCTGGTCCCAGTGGCGCTCGGCGTCGTCGTCCCAGGACTCGCCGTGCTGGGGCCGGTGGCTGCGGGAGAGCCCGAAGACGAAGCCCGGCTGGTGGCGCTTGCTGAAGCGGGTGAGGGCGGAGAAGCCCTCTTGGAGGCGGCCCTCGGGAACGTCGTGCTCGTCCTGGAGGGCTCGGAGCCGGCAGGCCAGCAGGCCCACCAGGTGGCGCTGGACGTGCCGCGGCCACCCCACCCAGCGGTCACAGGCGGTGGCGGCGGCCAGCACCTTGCCCAGCTCGGCCTCGACATCGGAGGTGGGTCCCAGGTGGCGCATCATGCGGGCGAAGGCTTCGCGCCAGGCGGGGGCGGGCTCTGGGTCCTTGTGCAGACCGCCCTGGTTGGCCCGCTGGACCAGCGCGGCCAGGGCCTCGGGGGAGGCGGCGGGCCCGCGGGGCGCGACCTGGCGCGGGGGGCTGGGCTGGGGCGTGGGCGTGGCGGTCTCGGTGCGGGTGGCCAGATCGGAAGAGCACACGTCTGAACTCCAGTCACGTGAAACGATCTC
>CAZPJM010000429.1:0-3687 GCA_964586865.1 uncultured Enterobacteriaceae bacterium | reverse complement strand
CGCCGCCCGGGGCCGCCCCCAGCCCCCGGCGCGGGGCGGGGGGGGTCTCGTGGGGGGGTGGGGGGGAGCTGGCGGTCGGATCCGCCGTCACGGGGAGCGGGCCGGGGGCGCTCCGAGGCCGTCCCGGGCGGCGAGGATCCCCTCGGGCCCGGGGACCCAGGCCCCGCAGTCCCCGGAGACCTGCAGTGTGCGCCCGGCCTCGAGGTCGAACACGGTCATGTGGGGGATGGGCCCCACGTAGAGGTGCAGGGTCACGAGGCCGTCCTCGGCGCCGTCGTCGGCCATGCTGTGCACCAGGGTGGGCCCGCAGGTCAGGACGGTCCCGGCCTCGAGGGTCTCCTCGTGGAGGGTGCGCAAGGCGCCGTCATGGACCCGATGCACCCGGTGCCGGGCCCGGCCCCGGACGACCCGCACCGCGCCGATGGAGCCCCCGTGGTCATGGGGGGCGCAGGGGCGCCCGCGGGTCCAGGTGGCGAGCATCATCTCGGCGTGGGGGCCGTCGAGGAGCACCCGGCGACCATAGGGCCGCTCCGGGTCGGGATGCAGCAGCTCGGCCAGCCCGGTCCCGTCGGTGGGGGTGGCCAGCGCCTCCCGCAGGGCGTCCAGAGAGGGCGCGGGGAGGGCGGCGACCTGGCGACATCGCGCCAGCAGCTCGAGCATGGGGGCCTCGCGGGTGCGACGGGCCATCGAAGATGCCCGTCAACCTCGCCGGGGTCGTTCCATGACATCTGGTGACATCAGGCCCGCGGCCCTCAGACCTGGGGCTCGGCGGGCTCCGGGGCGGGGGCCGGCGGCAGCTCGGGCGCCACGTGCACGGGGGTCGTGGTGTCGGTGAGGGCGCGGTCCATGGCGCGGACCTGGGCATCCAGGACCAGGTTCCAGGCGGCCAGGCCGAACAGGGCGAGGCCGAGCAGGATGGCGGGCAGGGTGGAGGCGCGCATGGGATCTCCCTCACATGCAGTGTGGGACACCGGAGCCGTCGCCAGGTGTCACCGAGGGTGAGAAAAACCCCTTCAGCGGTCGTCCCGGACCTCGCGGAACCCGGCTTCGTCCTCGGGATCGGCCACAAAGCGCGCCCCCCCCGCGCCGGTGAGGCGACCGTCGAGGACCTCGGCCAACGCGAGCAGGACCCGGATGGCGGCGGCGTCGGGGCGGCGGGCCACCACCACCCCGTCCTGGAGGACCAGGCGGGTGCCACCCTCGAGGACGGCGCCGTCGGCGTCGGCGGTGAGGTCCGGGGTGTCGGCGACCAGGCCGGCCCAGTCCTCGGGCACGATCCGGGGTGCGTCGGCACCCCAGGCCTCGGCGCCCAAGTGGATGTAGACCTCGTCGTCGACGGGCTCCCCGGTGAGCGGCTCGGGGGCCGGGGCGGGCTCGGGGGGCAGGGCCGCCAGCACGTCGGAGGCGAAGGCGGCGAAGTCCCAGCCGACCCGATCCGGGCTCAGGCCGAGCCGCACGATGACGGCGCCGCGGGAGGGCACCACCAGGACGTTCTGGCCCTCGAAGCCCGAGGCGTCGAAGGCGTCGGGGGGCACGTCGGCCCACCGCGGCGGATCGCCCCGGTTCAGCCAGAACTGGGCCCCGTACAGGCCGTCCGAGGGGGGCGTGGGGGTGGTGGCGTAGTCGACCCAGTCCTCGGGGAGGAGGCGCTCGCCCTCCCACACGCCATCGTGGAGGTGGAGCAGGCCGAAGCGCGACCAGTCCCGGGCGGTGGCGTACATGAAGCTGCTGCCCACGAACACCCCGCTCGGGTCGGGCTCGAGGACGGCCGAGGTCATGCCGAGGGGGTCGAACAGGGCCTGGCGGGGGAAGCGCAGGTAGTCCTGCGGGCCGAGCCGCTCGCGCAGCACGGCCTGGAGGATGTTGGTGGTGCCCGAGGAGTAGGACCAGTGGGTATCGGGCTCGTGGGCCAGCTCCTGCTCGGCCGCGTAGCGCCAGCCGGCCGGCGAGAGGAAGAGCATGCGGGTGGCGCCGCCGGTGGCCGAGTAGGACTCGTCGAAGGCCAGGCCGCTGGACATGCGGAGGAGCTGGTCGGTGGTGAGGGCGGCGCGCGGATCGCCCTCGGGCCACACCGAGAGCCCGGAGGGCTCGGAGATGTCGAGGGCGCCGCGGTGGGCGGCCAGGCCCACCAGGGTGGCGGTGACCGACTTGGTCATGGACCAGCCGAGGAGCGGGGTCTCGGCGTCGAAGCCCGTGGCGTAGCGCTCGGCCACGATGCGATCCCCCCAGATCACCACCACCGCCCGGGTGCGGCGGGGGGTCTCCGGGTCCGGGTCCTGGAAGGCGGCGTCCACCGCGGCGTCGAGGGCGGCCCGGTCGCCCCCGGGGAGGTCCTCCGTGGTGGCCCCCACGTCGCCGGTGGGCCAGGGCAGGCCGGCGGTGTCCCGGGGGGCCGGGAGGGTGGGGGCGGTGGCCCGGAGGGCGTCGACCGTGGTGCCCACGGCCAGGGTGCACCCGAGCCCCTCGCGGTGGGCGGCGGTCTGCTCGCCGAAGCCGTAGACCGAGGAGGTGGCGGTGCGGGCGTCCGGGTCGACGCTCCCCTGCACGTACCAGAACCGCCCCAGGTCGGAGGCCTGGACCGAGAGCGGGTCGCGGCCGGCCACGAAGACCCCCGAGCACAGGACCTTGGCGTGGTAGCCGGCGCCCCGGGGCCCGATCTCGTTCTCGAGGAACCAGGCGCCGACGCCCACGGCCGCCACCACCACGACCGCGGTGAGGGCCACCCCCAGCACGCCCCGCTTCACGGCCGGCCCCGGGCCATCACTGGAGACGCTCGGAGAGCCAGGCCTCGAGGGCGTCGAGCCCGACCCGCTCCTGGGCCCCCGAGTCCCGGTGCCGGACGGTGACCGTCCGGTCCTCGAGGGTGTCGTGATCCACGGTCACGCAGAAGGGCGTGCCGCACTCGTCCATCCGGGCGTAGCGCTTGCCGATGGACTGCTTCACGTCGTGCTGGACGACCCAGCGTCGGCGCAGGTCATGGAAGATCCGGCCCGAGATCTCGGGCAGACCGTCCTTCTTGGTGAGGGGGAAGATCCCCACCTTGATGGGGGCCAGGGCCGGCGAGAGGCGCAGCAGCTCGGGGGAGGGGCGGCTGTCGTCCTCGTCGTAGGCATCGGCCAGCAGGACCAGCACCCCGCGGGTGAGCCCGGCGGCGGGCTCGATGACGTCGGGGAGGTAGCGCTCCCGCCGCTCCGGATCGAAGTACTCGAGCTTCTTCCCCGAGTGCTCGGCGTGACGGGAGAGGTCGTAGTTGGAGCGGTGGGCCACCCCCTCCAGCTCGCCGTAGCCGGGCTCGGTGAAGGGGTAGCGGTACTCGATGTCGACGGTGCCGGCCCCGTCCTTGGCGTAGTGAGCCAGCTCATCCGTTTCGTGGGTGCGCAGGATGAGCCGGTCCGGATCGACGCCCTGGTCCTTCCACCACTGCAGCCGGGCCTGGGACCAGTACTCGAACCACTGCGCGGCCTCGGAGGGGTGGCAGAACCACTCCATCTCCATCTGCTCGAACTCGCGGCTCCGGAAGATGAAGTTCCGGGGCGTGACCTCGTTGCGGAAGGCCTTGCCGACCTGGGCGATGCCGAAGGGGGGCGCCACCCGGCTCGTGTCGAGGACGTTCTTGAAGTTGAGGAAGATCCCCTGGGCGGTCTCGGGGCGGAGGTAGGCCAGGTCGTCCTCGGTGGCGCGGGCCCC
>CAZPJM010000428.1:0-3696 GCA_964586865.1 uncultured Enterobacteriaceae bacterium | reverse complement strand
CACCCCCGAGCCCCCCGACGCGCCCGGGCCCACCGAGCGGTCCGGGCCCTCCCGGGGCGCCCGCCTGACCCGCCGTGCCCTGCTGTGGGGCGGGGCGCTGCTCGGGGGTGGCCTGGCCGTCGGCCTGCTGGCCATCGGGGGTGGCACCGCGGCCCTGGCCCTCCACGACCCCCGCGCCACCCAGGACCGGGGCCGCCCCTCCACCGGCGGCCCGCTGGTGGCCATGTGGATCCAGCTCGACCGCGACGGCACCCTCACCGTCCTCTCCCCCCACACCGAGATGGGCCAGGGCAGCCAGACCGGCCTGCTCCAGATCGTCGCCGACGAGCTCGACGCCTCTTGGGAGCGGTGCCGGGTCCGCAGCGCACCGGCCACCACCGCCTTCGGCAATGGCACCCCCATCGAGGGCTTCCTCCTCGGCGAGACCGAGCTGTCCGGCTTCGTGGAGCGCCTGGTCCAGAACGGCTTCCACCAGATCGGCGGCCTCGGGAACCTCCAGATGACGGGCGGCTCCACCGCGGTGCGCTTCACCGGCTGGCGCTCCATGCGGGTGGCCGCCGCCGCCGCGCGCACCCTGCTGGCCCAGGCCGCTGCCGACCGGTGGGGCGTCGACCCGGCCTCGGTCCGGACCGCCGATCACGCCGTCCACCACGACCCCAGCGGCCGGCGCCTGGACTATGGCGCGCTGGCCCACGACGCCGCCGCCCGTCCCGTCCCCGCCGCGCCCCGACTCAAGACCGCCGCCGAGCGCACCTACGTCGGTCGCCCCATGCCGCGCCCCGACCTGCCTCCCAAGGTCTTCGGAGCCCCCGTCTACGGCATCGACGAGGACGTCCCCGGCATGCGCTTCGCCGCCGTGCGCTTCACCGACGTCCTCGGCGCCCCGGTGGCCCGGGTGCCCGACCGCGACGCCGTCCTCGGGCGCCGCGGCGTCGAGGCGGTGGTGATCCTGGACGAGGCCATCGCCGTGGTGGCCGACAACCCCTGGCGGGCCGAGCAGGCCGTCCGCGCCGCCACCCTCGAGGCCGCCCCCCACCCCAACGCCTCCCTCACCACCGCCTCCCTCGAGCAGGCCCTGTGGGACGAGCTCGACGGCGGCCTCTCCACCCTGCACACCGCCGGCCGCGGCGCCGCCCCCCTGGACGACGGCGGCCCCGTCCTCGAAGCCGCCTACGCCGTCCCCTACCTGGCCCACACCCCCCTCGAGCCCATGAACGCCACCGTCTGGCGCGACGGCGACGTGGTCCACTTCGCCGGGGGCATGCAGAACCCCCTGATGGTGCGCGCCCACGTGGCCGACACCCTCGGCATCGCCCACGACCGGGTCGTGGTCCAACCCCGCTGGATGGGCGGCGGCTTCGGTCGGCGCGGCGGGCTCGGCCACGACATCCTCAACTGGGTCACCCAGGCCGTGCGCATCCAGGAGCAGGTCGGCGGCGCCGTCAAGATGATCTGGTCCCGCGAGGCCGACATCCGGGGCAGCCGCTTCCGGCCCATGCAGGTGGCCCGCCTCCGCGGCCGGGTGGGCGACGACGGCCTGCCCCAGGTGATGGACATCCGCTTCGCCGGCACCGTCACCGACGCCGAGACCGCCGTGCCCCCCTACCCCCTCCCCCACGTCTCGGTCCGCCACACCGACCGCAATCCGCCCTTGCCCTTCGCCTTCTGGCGCAGCGTCGACGGCTCCACCCACCCCTTCTGGCTCGAGACCTTCTTCGACCGGCTGGTCCGCGAGGCCGGCGGCGACCCCCTCGAGGCCCGCCTGCGCCTTCTCGTCGACGACCCCCGGGCCCGCCGCGTCCTCGAGACCGTGGCCGAGCAGGCCGGGTGGCGCCACGGCGTCGATGCCCAGGGGCGGGCCATGGGCGTGGCCTTCACCCCCAGCTTCGGCAGCGTGGTGGCCCAGATCGCCCAGGTCTCCCTCCAGCGGGGCTCGCCGCGGGTCCACCGGGTGTGGGCGGCCGTGGACTGCGGGGTCGCCATCAACCCCGACAGCATCGAGGCCCAGATCCAGGGCGGGGTCCACTACGGCCTCTCCGCCGCCCTCTACGGGCGCATCGACCTGGAGAACGGCCGGATCGTCCAGAGCAACTTCCACGACTACCGGGCCGTCTCCATGGCCGACGCCCCCCGGGTGGACGTCCGGATCCTCGAGACCGACGGCGCCCCGGTGGGGGGGATCGGCGAGGTCGGCGTCCCGGCCATCGCGCCGGCGGTGGCCAATGCCCTCGCCCGCCTCGAGGACGCCCCCCGCGACCGCCTGCCCCTCGTCGTCTAGCCCCCCACGGGCCCCCCGGATCCGCTACCCTCGCGGCCCTGCCCGGGAGCCCCCATGCTCGCGCTGCTGCTCGGCCTGCTCGGCCCGCCCGCCCACGCCCTCGAGATCCCCCACGAGCGCTACACCCTCGACAATGGCCTCGAGGTCATCCTCATCCCCGACCGCTCCCTGCCCAAGGTGGTGGTGGACGTCTGGTACGACGTGGGCTCCTACGACGATCCCACCGGCCGCTCGGGCTTCGCCCACCTCTTCGAACACCTGATGTTCAAGGGCACCGGCCGGGTCGGCGAGGGCGACTTCGACACCCTCATGGAGCAGGCCGGGGGCTGGAACAACGCCACCACCGGCGATGAGCGCACCAACTACTTCGACGTGGCCCCCTCCAGCGCCCTGGACCTGCTCCTGTGGCTCGAGGCCGACCGCATGACGGCCCTCGACATCACCCAGGACAAGCTCGACGTGGAGCGCGAGGTGGTGCGCAACGAGAAGCGGCAGAACTACGAGGACCGGCCGTACGGCGAGCTGTGGATCGCCCTGCCGGGCATGCTCTACCCCACCGACAACCCGCTCCACCGGCCGGGGATCGGCTCCCACGGGGAGCTGATGGCCGCCACCCTCGACGACGTCACCGGCTTCTACGAGACCTGGTACGGCCCGGACAACGCGGTGCTGGCGGTGGCCGGCGACTTCGACCCCGCATCCCTCAAGCCGAAGATCGCCCAGCTCTTCGGTGGCCTCCCCGCCCGCGGGACCCCCGAGCGCACCGTCGCCCCCATGCCCGACACCCCCGTCCAGGCCGAGCGCACCCTCCGGGACGACGTCACGCTGCCCCTCACCCTGCTGGCCTGGCACACCCCCGCCGCCTACCAGCCCGGCGATGCCGCCTACGACGTGCTCGCCCACATCCTGGCCGGCGCCGAGGACAGCCGCCTCACCCGCGCGCTCCAGCACGAGGCCCAGCTCGCCCAGGCCGTGGACGCCGCCCAGTGGTCGGGCCGATGGCAGAGCCAGTTCGTCATCGACGCCACGGCCCTCCCTGGCCAGGATCCCGCCGCCATCGAGGCCATCATCGATGGAGAGCTCGCCGCCCTGCTGGGCGAGCGCCCCCCCACCGACGACGAGATCGCCCGCGCGGTGGCCAACCTGGAGCTGTCGAAGATCCGACGGGTCGAGACCCTGCTCGGGCGGGCCGAGCAGCTCCAGCGCTACCAGCTCTACCTGGGCCGCACGGACTACCTGGACGAGGATCTGGCCCGCTACGGCCAGGTGACGGTCCAGGACGTCCAGGAGGCCGCGAGGGCCCTCTCCCCCGACCGCCGCGCCCGCCTGCGCATCCTGCCCCAGGAGGCCCCGTGATCCGCGCCCTCCCCTTCCTCGTGGCGGTGGCTGCCTGCACCGGGCAGGCCCCGCCCGAGCCC
>CAZPJM010000427.1:0-3716 GCA_964586865.1 uncultured Enterobacteriaceae bacterium | reverse complement strand
ACTCGTGCCCTCGTGGCTCGTGCCCTCGTGGCTCGTGCCCTCGTGGCTCGTGGACACCCCCTCCCACCTCCCCTGCCGATCGCGTCACCGGGGCGTTACTCCGCCCCCCTCGGAGGTCGTCGCGCCCCCCCGTGCCCCTCGACTGCGACCCCTGCAGGCCCTGCTCGGCGTGGGCCTCCTGCTCGGGTGTGCGCTCCTCCCGCTCCCCGGGGTGGACCAGGTGGCGGCGCTGGGGCAGCTCGGTCGGGCCAGCGCGTGGTGGGGGCGGAACGTGGGGGGTCTGCCACCTGCGTTCTCGCCCCTCTCGGGGGGCCTGCTGGGGCTGGTGTTCTTCCGCCTGGCGCGCGACCTGGTGGTGACCGACGACCTCCGCCCGGAACAGCGGCGGCTGTGGGGGGGAGCGGTGGCGCTGCTCTACGTCCTGGCCGCAGCCGGGTCCGGGGCGGTGCTCGGGGCGGGCCTGGCCGGGCGCTTCCCCGACCTGGTCACCACGGGCGACGCCGCCATGGCCCTCCTCGCCGCCGCCTCCTGCGCCGCGGTGGCGGCCTGCCTGTGGTCGGTGGCGGATCTGATACGCCGCAGCCGGCTCGCCAGCGGGGCCCTCCTCCTGTTCCTGGTCTGGGAGGGACTCCGCGCGCTGCGCTTCGTGGTGGAGCTGCTGGGGGCGGCCCGGGCCAATGAGCCGGATCGCCTGGTCCTGGTGCTCCACACGGGAGCCCTGCCGGTGGTGCTGGTGCTGCTGGCGCTGTGGCGCTGGGAACCCCGATCCTGGCCCATCCCCCTGGGGCGCGGCCTGAAGGCGCGAGGGCCGCTGGACCTGGTGGCGGTGCCGCTGGTCCTGGGCGCCATCGCGGGCACCCTCACCGCCGACCTGGTGGACTACCCCACCTGGACCCCCCAGCCCGCGCTGTACGACCCCGGGCTGCTGGCCCGCACCCTGGGCGGGCTGCTGGCGGTGCCGGCCCTCGCGTGGTGGCTGCGTCGACAAGACGGCGCCCCGGGCCACCCGGCGTGGCTGGCCCTGGCGGGCAGCGTGCTGGCCCTCTCCCTGGCCCTGGCGGGACTGGTGTGGCTCGGCGATGGCAGCGTGCTGGAGGGCCTGGCGGGACCCTTCCGCCCCCGGTGACTTGCGCGGCCGGCCCCCCCCTGCCACCGTCCCGGCATGCCGCGACCCCCGCCCTCCCTGGCACGCCAGTACCCGGGCCACGCCCCGTGGGACGAGGCGTGGTTCGTCGAAGCCTCGGTCGGTCCCGACCGCGGGGTCTGGCTGCGCTTCACCCTGGGGCACGGTCCCGAGGGCCCCCACCAGGCGGTGTGGGCGCTGGCCTTCGACAAGGACCGGGTGGTGGCCCGCCGCGCTTCCCTCGACCGCATCCAGCGCCCCACCGCCCGCGCCGTCCACGTGGGGCCCCACGGGCGCCTCACCGCGGACGGGACCCGCGGCACCCTCGACGATCTCTCGTGGGATCTGCGCTTCCACGGGGGCTGGCACCACCACGACCACGTGCCCTCGCGCCTCGCGGCCACCGGGCTCACGGGGCGGCAGTACCGCTCCGCCCTCCTCGACCCCTCCCTGTCGGGCACGGTGCGGGTGGGCGGGGCCACCTGGCGCCTCGATCACGCACCCGGGGTGGTGGGCCACCTGTTCGGGCCCCGCTCCCGGGTCCGCCGCTGGGCGTGGTGCCACGCCACCTTCGACGATGGCTCCGTCTTCGAGGGGCTCTCGGCCCGGCTGGGCGCGGGGGGCATGGTACTCCCGCCCGCCACCTCCCTGGTGGTGCTGCGCGGCACCCGCCGCCTCGCCTTCACCCGCACCCGCGACCTGTTCCGGATCCGCAGCCGGACCCACGGCGACACCTGGGAGGCCACCGCCCGGCGCGGCGCCACCGTGCTGCGGGTGCGGGCCGTCCTTCCCCCGCCGGAGCGGGTGGCACGCCTCGTCTACGACCATGCCGATGGGGGTCTGATCGGCGTCCGGAACAGCCCGCTGTCCCGGGTCGAGCTCACCCTCGAGGACACCCGCACCGGCCACCGCAGCCTGGCCATCACCGATCGGGGCCGCCTGGAGCTGGCCCGGGCCGACGATCCGCCGGCCGAGGCCCACCTTCGGGGGTGAACAGCCTCACGCAAGGGTGACACCTCGTGACGGGATGCAGGATTCCTGGACCATCCCGCGTAAGGTGTCCCCTGGAGCCCCCCGATGCCCGACTGGACCCGCCACCTGCTGCTCGCTTTGGCCCTGGCCGCCCTCGTGGCGGGCCTGGCGGCCGGCATCGGCTGGTGGGTCGAGGGCCCGGTCGCCACCTCCCCCGAGGTCACCGAGCGCCCTGTCCTGGGGCTGCTCGTGGTCCTCTTCGGGGTCCTGGGCTGACCGAGCCCCCTCAGCGCGGGCGGTGGGGCCCCGTGGGCGTGGCGCTCGGCGAGATGCGCCCGTGGCGGCGCGCCCGCACGCCCTGGCGGGTGATCACCCAGAAGGCCCGGACCGCGTCCCGGAAGCCGATCTTCTTGCCCTCGTCGTAGCTGCGGCCGTGGTAGCTGATGGGCACCTCGTAGATCCGCACCCCATCGAGGCGCGCCACCTGGGCGGTGAACTCGGGCTCGATGCCGAAGCGGTCCTCGCTGAGCTCCAGCGCATCCAGAAGATCGGCGCGAAAGGCCTTGTAGCAGGTCTCCATGTCCGTCAGGTTCAGGTTGGTGAGCATGTTCGAGTAGGTGGTGAGCAGCCGGTTGCCCACCGCATGCCAGAACAGGTGGACCCGGTGCTCGCCCCCCTGGAAGCGGCTGCCGAACACCACGTCCGCATCCCCGCGGAAGATGGGCTCGAGCACGGTGGCGTACTCGTCCGGGTCGTACTCGAGGTCCGCGTCCTGGACGATGACGACCTCGCCCGTGACCTCCCGGTAGCCCCGCCGCAGGGCCGCTCCCTTCCCCCGGTTCTCGGGCTGCACCACCACCACGATCCGGGGATCCTCCGCGGCCAGGCGCCGGGCGATCTCGGGGCTGCCGTCCGAGCTGCCGTCGTCGACGATGATCAGCTCCAGCTCGTAGGGCTGGGACAGCACCCGCTCGGTGATGGCGGCGAGGGTCCGCGCCTCGTTGAAGACGGGCATGACGACGCTGAGCTTCATGACTCTCCCGGGGGGGCGAGCGCGCGCGCCACGAGGTTCTTGCCCACCGGGGGCGGCAGGCGGGCCTCGAGGCGGCGCGCGACGGGGACGACGGCGCGATCATAGAGGATGGCGGCCCGGCGGCTGAAGGTGCGCCGGCGCAGGACCCGGCCGGCCACCAGCCACGGGAGGACCCCGGGAAGGTCGAGGGCCTGGATGTGCGGATCGACGAAGCCCGCGCCCAGCAGGACGTCGTGGAGGCCCCGCCGGGTGTAGCGGCGGTGGTGGCCCACCACCTGATCGAGGGTGCCGAACAGGACCGGCAGGGCGGGCACCACGATCAGCACGGCCCCTCCCGGGCGGAGGAGGCGCCGGGCCGCGCGCAGGGCGCCCACATCGTCGCCGATGTGCTCCAGCACGTTCGAGGAGACCACGGCATCGAAGCCCCCGGGGCCCACCCGGGCCAGGTGGGCCTGGAGGGTCTCCCGGTGCACGGAGACCCGGGGATCGTCGGCGAAGCGCTCGGCCAGTGGGCCGGCGAGCTGGCTCGGCTCCAGGAGGACCGCCTCGTCGGCCCGGGCGCGCCAGGCGCGGGTGAAGGTGCCCAGC
>CAZPJM010000426.1:0-3734 GCA_964586865.1 uncultured Enterobacteriaceae bacterium | reverse complement strand
TCGTTTCACGTGACTGGAGTTCAGACGTGTGCTCTTCCGATCTGCCGCCTCCAGCAGGGCCTGGGTGAGGCCGCCCGACCCCCAGGCCCTGCTGGAGGCGGCCCTGGCCGTCCCCGACCCGGTGCTCCACGTCCGGGCCCGCCTGGTGGTGGCGCGGCTGGGACCGGCCGACGCCGACACCCTGGACCAGGCCGTGGAGGGCGCCGTCGCCACCGGCCAGGGTCCCCTGGAAGCCCAGGCCCGCTACCTGCGCGGGCGACAGGCCCTGGCCGAGGGTCGCCTGGAGGAGGCCGAGGACGACCTGGCCCGGGCGGTGGCCCTCCTGGAGCGGCGCCGCCGCCTGCTGGGAGCCGCCGCCGACGACCCCTTCGGCGACCGCCGCGCCCCCGTCTATCACGCCCTGGCGCAGGTCCACCTGGCGCGCGGCGAGGCCCTGGCCGCCCTGGCGACCCAGGAGCGCCTGGCCCTGGCCGACGAGCCCCTGCCCGAGGGCCCCGCCCGTGAGGCCCTCGAGGGCCTGGCCCGGGAGGAGGCCGCCCTGGAGGCCGAGCTGGCCCGGGCCAGCACCGAGCCCGAGCCGGCCCGGGCCGAGGCCCTGCGCGCGCGCCTGGCGCGGCTCCGGGTGGACTTCGCGGCCACCGTCGACCGGCTCCGGGCCACCGTCCCCGACCTGGACCAGCGCCTGCGCGTGGCGCCCGAGGATCTGGAGGCCGCCCAGGCCGATCTGCCTGCCGGCACCGCCGTCCTCCAGCCCCTGCTGCTCGACGACCGGCTGGTCCTCCTCGTCTTCTCCCGCACCACCCTGCAGGCCATCCCGGTCCAGGTGTCCGGCGCCGAGCTGCAGGCCACCCTGACCCGCCTCACCCGGGCCCTCCGGGCGGGCCTCCGGGATCCGGCGGTCCTGGACCCCCTCGCCGAGCGCCTCGGCGGCTGGCTCTGGGCCCCGGCCCGGCCCCACCTCGCGGGCGTCGAGACCCTGGCCGTGGCCGCCACCGGAGCCCTCCGCGACCTCCCCTTCGGCCTCCTCCGCCAAGAGGGCCGCTACCTGGTCGAGGCGCACGCCCCCGTCACCATCACCCACGTGGGCTCGCTCCGGGCCGCCCCCGACCCCCTCGCCCTCGGCCCCGGGGCGGTGCTGCTGGTGGGCGATCCCGACGGGACCCTCCCAGGCGCCCGGGACGAGGTCGCGACCCTCCGCCGGATCTGGCCCCGAGCCCCGGTGTTGACGGGCTCCGAGGCCACCCGCGAGGCGCTCCGGGAGGGCTTGTCGGGACGGCGGATGCTGCACCTGGCGACCCACGGCCGCATCGACCCGGTGAGCCCGGACCGCTCCTACCTGGTGCTCGCCGAGGGCGACGACCCCACCGGGGGAGGCCGCCTCGCCTACCGGGAGATCCCGGGCCTGGCCCCTTGGCTGTCGGCGGCCCGGCTGGTGGTCTTGTCGGCCTGCGAGTCCGGGCGGCCCGTGGAGGCCCGCGGCGGGGAGGGGGTGGTGGCCATCCAGGGCCTGGCCGCGCAGTTCCGGCGCGCCGGGGTGGAGACGCTGGTGGCCAGCCTGTGGAAGGTGGACGACCTGGGCACCCGGGCCCTCATGGAGCGCTTCCACGCGCGCCTGGCCGCAGGCGAAGACGTGGCCACCGCCCTGCGCACGGCCCAGCTCGACCTGGTCGACGACCCCGCGCACGGCACGCCCTGGGTGTGGGCGGCCTTCGTGGTGGTGGGCCAGTGGCGATGAGGCCCCCGAGAGCGAGGCCACCGCCCATGCCGGGCGTCAGCCCCCGACCAGGACCGTGGGGAGGCCCGCGACGATGACGCCGCCGTGGGCGGTGCTGTCCCCCATGCGGGCACATGGCTTCTTGCCGACCTGCACCGTGGCGCTGCCCTTGGCGATGGTGTCGGGGGGGCCCACACAGACCGCGGTGTCGCCGAGCACGGCGCACGGGAGCTTGCCCACAAGCACGGTGGGCACGCCCGGACCGGCGATGGGCCCGCCCACGTGGGGGACGGTGCCGGTGGTCATGGGGCAGGTGTGCATATCGGTCAGACGCGCGCAGGGCTGGCCCATAGGGGAGCCTCCATAGAAGAGAGCGGGCCGAGATGGACCCTGCTGAAGCTACCACGGCGGCCGGCTGGCCGCCCCCCCCCTGCCGACGTACAGGTCCCGCCTCTCGACGCCCCGGAGGCTCCCATGGACATCACCGAGATCGCCGACCTGCTGGGCGAGGAGGCGCCGAGCCTCCTCGAGCACCGCTGTGAGACCGTCCCCGCCTCGCAGCTCCACCTGCCCGGCCCGGACCTGGTGGACCGTGTCTTCGCCATGACCGACCGCAAGCAGCCGGTCCTGAACAACCTCCACCGGCTGCTCCACCACGGCCGCCTCTCGGGCACCGGCTACGTGAGCATCCTGCCCGTGGACCAGGGCATCGAGCACAGCGCCGGCGCCAGCTTCGCCCCGAACCCCCGCATGTTCGATCCCGAGGGCATCGTCGAGCTGGCGGTCGAGGGCGGGTGCAACGCGGTCGCCAGCACCTTCGGCGTCCTGCGCATGGTGAGCCGGCGCTGGGCCCACAAGATCCCCTTCATCGCCAAGCTCAACCACAACGAGCTGCTCTCCTACCCCAACACCCACGACCAGGTCCCCTTCGGCTCGGTCGAGCAGGCCTTCGAGCTGGGCGCGGCCGGCGTGGGCGCCACCGTCTACTGGGGCTCCGACGAGAGCCGCCGTCAGCTCCAGGAGATCGCCGCCCTCTTCGAGGAGGCCCACAGCCTGGGCCTGTTCACCATCCTCTGGTGCTATGTCCGCAACAGCGCCCTGGACCAGACCGCCGCCGATCTCACGGGCCAGGCCAACCACCTGGGCGCCACCATCGGGGCCGACATCGTCAAGCAGAAGCTCCCCGAGGGCAACGGGGGCTACCGTGACCCGGACCTCGGCAAGTACGGCAAGACCCACGACAAGGTCTACTCCGAGCTCTCCTCGGACCACCCCGTCGATCTCACCCGCTATCAGGTCATCAACGGCTACATGGGCCGGGTGGGCCTCATCAACTCGGGGGGCGGCTCGGTGGGCAGCGGCGATCTGGCCCAGGCGGTCCGCACCGCGGTCATCAACAAGCGCGCCGGCGGCATGGGCCTGATCAGCGGTCGCAAGGCCTTCCAGAAGCCCCTCGCCGAGGGCGTGCGTCTGCTGAACGCCATCCAGGACGTCTACCTCTCCGACGACGTCACCATCGCCTGAGCCTCCTCGGGGGGCTGCCGCGCGGGGCCGTGCGGGCGCTACACTCTCGCCGGGAGGTCCCGTGCCCCGCATCGTCCTGGCCCTGGCGGTCGCCCCCCTCCTGCTGGGGGGCTGCCTCTACCGGGCCGGCAACAACCTGGGCAGCGGCCTGATGGAGGGCATCGGCGCCACCGAGTCCGAGAACGCGGTGGTGGAGGGCGTGGCCCGGAACGCCCTCGAGAAGGAGCTGCTGCGCCAGCTCGGCCAGCAGCTCGGCGAGGGCCTGGCCAGCGGGGCCGCCGACATCTCCCCCGAGCAGCGGGCCGAGCTCGAGGCCACCATCGAGGCCCTGCTCGCCACCGCCGCCTGGCGCTCGGGCAAGGGCCTGCGGGAGGACGTGGGGCCCGAGTTCCGTCGCATCGTGCGCCGAGACATCGTCGAGACCTTCGCGGATGGGGTCCGCGGCGAGCTGGGCGACTCCCTCGAGGAGACCACCGATCGGGTGGTGGACCGGGCG
>CAZPJM010000425.1:0-3739 GCA_964586865.1 uncultured Enterobacteriaceae bacterium | reverse complement strand
ACGTGTGCTCTTCCGATCTCCCTCCGCCCCCGCCAGCGCAGGACCCCGCTTCCCTCGCTCTCTCGCCCCTCCCCTCCGTGCCGCTCGCCGGCGCGCCGGGGCCTGCCCGCCGCGACCTCGTGGCCCTCTCTCACGCGACGCAGGAGCAGCCCGCCTCATGACCCTCAAGGACACCTCCGAGCTCGAGCAGCTCATCAACCTCGGCAAGAAGCGCGGTCACGTCACGTTCGAGGAGATCAACCAGGCCCTCCCATCGGGCGCCGTCAAGGCCAACCGCCTCGACGAGATCATGAGCCGCTTCAGCGACCTGGACATCGAGGTCCGCGAGCAGCGCAAGCGCGCCGACGCCGAGCGCCGCAACGAGTCGGAGCGCCAGGATGCGGGTCGCAGCAACGACCCGGTCCGGGTGTACCTCCGCAAGATGGGCTCGGTCTCCCTCCTCTCCCGCGAGGGCGAGATCGAGATCGCCAAGCGCATCGAGGAGGGCGAGCTGACGGTCAGCCAGATCGTCCTCACCTCGGCCCTGGCGGTGGAGTACATCGACAAGCTTATCGAGGAGGACGAGGAGCGCGTCGCCAAGGCCATCCGCTCGGGCAAGAAGCCCAAGCCCTTCAAGACCCGGCGGGACGGGCTGCCCCTGCGCGAGGTCAAGTCCCGGGCCGAGAAGCTCTTCGCCGCCTACGAGGAGACCGGCGACGCCCTGCGCAAGGCCAAGTCCAAGCGCAAGCGCGAAGAGCTCGAGGACGTCCACGCCGAGGCCGAGGACGAGCTCTACGACTTCCTCTCCACCCTCGACCTCTCCAAGAAGCAGATCGCCGAGATCAGCGCCCGCATCCAGGAGGCCTGGCTCCACATCGCCTTCTCCGAGAAGGAGATCGAGCTCGTGGCCCGCGACGCCCGGCTGCCGGTCAAGGACCTGCGCCGCAGCATCCGCCAGGTTCGACGCAACCTGGACACCACCGGCCGCGAGGTCATCGAGCGCACCGGCATCCCCGAGGAGCGCTGGAAGGACTTCGACAGTCGGGTCCGCCGTGAGCTTCGGAAGATCCGCAAGATCGAGAAGCGCACCGGCATGAGCCGCGACCAGCTCTGCCACGCCGCCATGGAGCTCAAGCGCGGCGAGGCCCTCGCCGAGCAGGCCAAGTGCGAGCTGGTCGAGGCCAACCTGCGGCTCGTGGTGAGCATCGCCAAGAAGTACACCAACCGGGGCCTGCAGTTCCTGGACCTCATCCAGGAAGGCAACATCGGCCTCATGAAGGCGGTCGAGAAGTTCGAGTACCGGCGCGGCTACAAGTTCTCCACCTACGCCACCTGGTGGATCCGCCAGGCCATCACCCGGGCCATCGCGGACCAGGCGCGGACCATCCGCATCCCGGTCCACATGATCGAGACCATCAACAAGCTGATCCGCACCCAGCGTCACCTCATCCAGGACATGGGCCGGGAGCCCACCCCGGAGGAGATCGCCGAGAAGATGGAGCTCCCGGTCGAGAAGGTGCACAAGATCCTCAAGATCGCCAAGGAGCCCATCAGCCTCGAGACGCCCATCGGCGAGGAGGAGGACAGCCACCTCGGCGACTTCATCGAGGACAAGAACACCCTCTCCCCCGCCGACAACATCGAGAAGAGCTCCCTGCAGGAGACGACCCGCAAGATCCTGGCCACCCTCACCCCCCGCGAGGAGCGGGTCCTCCGGCTGCGCTTCGGCATCGGCCAGAACCAGGACCACACCCTCGAGGAGGTCGGCCACGACTTCGAGGTCACCCGGGAGCGGATCCGCCAGATCGAGGCCAAGGCGCTGCGCAAGCTGCGGCACCCGAGCCGCTCGAAGCGCCTGCGGGTCTTCACCGAGTCCTGAGGCGCGCGGCCCGGCCCGAGCCCGTCGGGCGCCGAGGAGAGGCATGGAGCTGCGCGCCGACTTCGCCCGCCGCGAGGTGGTGGACACGACGGCCCTTCCCTGGGTGCCCTCGCCGGTTCCAGGGGTGGATCGGCGCCTGCTCGACCGGGTGGGCGACGAGGTGGCGCGGGCCACCAGCGTGGTGCGCTACGCCCGGGGCAGCGCCTTCGACCCGCACGAGCACGGGCGCGGCGAGGAGTTCCTGGTCCTCGACGGCACCTTCGAGGATGAGCACGGGCGGTACCCGGCCGGGACCTACGTGCGGAACCCGCCCGGCTCGACCCACGCCCCGCGCGCGCCCGAGGGGTGCTGCCTGCTGGTGAAGCTGCGCCAGATGCGGCCGGACCAGGACCGAAGGGTGGTGGTGGCGCCCGGGAGCCGACGGCCCGTGCCCGACGCCGCGGGTCGGGACGTGGTCGAGCTGTACGTGGATCGCTTCGAGGCGGTGAGCCTGGAGCGGTGGCCCCCCGGTGCCGCGGTCGACACCCTCGCCCTCGGCGGCGAGGAGCTGCTGGTCCTGGATGGCGCCCTCCACGCGGCCACGGGCGAGGTCCTCTCCCCCGGGGCGTGGGTCCGCTCCCCGGCCGGGGCCCGCCTGACCCGGCACAGCCCCGGTGGGGCCTGGGTGTGGGTGAAGCGCGGGCACCTGGGCGAGCCGGTGGAGGCGTCATGGGCGTGATGGTGGTGGGTCTCGAGCTGGGCGACGACCGGGACGGGCCGGTGCTGCGCCACGCGGCCGAGCTGGCCCGGGCCCTGGGTCACCGGGTGGTGCTGCTGCACGTGGCGGAGCCCGAGCCCACCTTCATGCCCTGGGACGGGGACCTGCCCCAGATGCGGGACCAGCGCGCCGAGCTCGACCGGGAGGCCCACGCCGCCCTCCAGGAGCACGCCGAGCGGCTCCGCGAGGCGGGCCTGCTGGCCCAGGCCCTCCAGTTCCGGGCCCCCACCGCCGACGGCCTCCTCGAGCAGGTCGAGGCCCAGGGCGCGGCGCTGCTGGTGGTCGGCTCGCACCAGCGCGGCTGGCTCGGGCGGGCGCTGCACGGCAGCGTGAGCCGGCAGGTGCTGTCCCGGGCCCCGTGCCCGGTGCTCGTGGTGCCCCCCGACCCAGCCGACGCTCAAGGGACCAGGTAGCGCCCGCAGCCCCGACAGCTCTTGAGGAAGCCCCGATCGATCTCGGCGGCCTCCTGGAGGGGCACCTTCATCCGGCAGGCCGTGCAGTAGCCGTCGCGAAAGGCGGCCACCGCCGTGCGACGCTTCCTGCGGACCAGGTCGTAGCGCCCCTGGATCTCCTTGTGCAGGGCGCCCCACCGCTCGGCGCGGGTGGCGGCGTGCCGGGACCGCTCGGCTCGACGGGCCTCGAGGAGGGGCGGGACGGCCTCGTCCTCGGTGGCCCGGTGCGCCTCGGCCTGCCGCAGCGCCGCCTCGGCCTCGGCGTGGCGGGCCTCGGCGGCCTCCACCGCCTCCATCTCGTCGAGCTGGCGGGTCTCCAGATCGTCGATGATGGAGGCGCACTGCTCGATCTGGCGGATGGCGGCCTCGGGATCGCCGGCCCCGGCGTCCAGGGCGCGCTGGGCCTGGCGCTGGCGGGTGCGGTAGCGGTCCACCTCGCGGGCGGTGGCGCGCTCCACCGCGCGTGCGGCGGCCAGGGCCTCTCCGGCGGCGTCCAGGTCGCGGCGGGGGGGGGCCCCCGGGGGGGCCCGGGGGGGGGGGGGGGCCCCGGGGGGGGGGGGGGGTTTTTGGGGGGGGGGGGGGGGCCGCCGCGCGGGGGGGGGGGGGGGGCGGGCGGATGTTGTGTTTGCTCCCGGCCCCCTCCACACCCGCCTCCCCCAGAGCGCCACCGCG
>CAZPJM010000424.1:0-3745 GCA_964586865.1 uncultured Enterobacteriaceae bacterium | reverse complement strand
CTACGCCCTCGCCGTGGTCCTCCACGAGGTCCTCACGGGACGGCTCCCCTGGGACCCGCCCGACCTGCCCCTCGACATGCGGGCGCCCGACCCCGACCCCTCGCTTCCCGACGACGTGGTCGCGCTCCTCCGCCGTTCCCTCCAGGTGGACCCGGACCGTCGCCCCTCGGCCCGGAGCTTCGCCGAGACCCTGCGCGGGAGGCCCAGAAGACGGGCCCCCCGCCGGTGGCTGCCCGTCCTGGGGCTCGCGACGGGGGCGAGCCTGCTGGCGGGCCTCGTCACCTGGACCACCTTGGGCCCCGCCCCCGCCGATCCGCGGGAGGAGGCCGCCCTGGCGACCTGGGAGCGCGCCCACGCCGACATCGAGACCCACCTGGCGGCCGGCGAGAAGGACGAGGCCCGGGCGGTCCTGTCGAGCTTCGCCGCCTTTCCGCCCCACCAGGGCACGCGCGCCCAGACCCTCGCGTGGTGGTACGCCGCCTCCGCCGCCCTGGTCCCCGAAAGCATGGCCGACAGCGCCGACCCCATCGCCGAGCTCTTCGGACGGGCCTTCGTCCAGGCCCGCGATCTCCGAGACCAGCGGGGCATCCTCCTGGATCTGGCCGCGCGGAGCAGCCCTTCCGAGCAGGAGGATCGGCTGGTTCACCTGGTCGACGCCCTCCAGGCCCGCACCGCGCCGGGCGACCCGGAGCTGGAGCGGTGGCAGCGCGCCGTGGACCACGCCTACCGCACCGAGCGGACCCCGAGCGCCTCCCCCCTCGACGCGCTCCGGGCCGGCACCCCCCTCGACGTGCCGTGGTCCGGGTGGTTTCCCCTCGACGTGGACCAGGACGGCACCCTCGACCTCTTCGTCCAAGCGCCCGGCTCACGCTTCGGCTGGTACCCGGGCGGCGACCCCCGCGGCCCGGCCCGCTCCATCCCGGTCGCGGAGGACGTCCTGGTCGGGGAGGCGACCTGGACGGGCACGGTCGGAGCCCACGGCCCCCATGCGCTGCTCCAACGCTACGTGGGCGCCTCGGACTTCGAGCACCAGTGGGTTCGGGTGCGCCCCGAAGGGATCACCGCGGTGGCGCCACCGCGGGTCCAGGCCGAGTACACGGGCGTCACCACGGCCCGGATGGGCGGCGAGGTGCGGCTCTTCGCCGGCGCCACCACCTGGGATCGCGTGCTCCACGAGGTGGACATCACAACCGGGGAGACCTTCGACGCCCACCCCGAGACCTCCGCCGCCAACGCCGAGATCCGAACCCTGCTCGCCATGGACCTGGACGAAGACGGGGACGAGGAGCTCCTGGTCGGCACCGGACCCTGGGGCGGCTGGGACCTCCGGGTGCTGGACCCGGGGCCCGACGGGCGGCTCTCCCTGCGCAGCCGCACCGTCCTCGGGGATGTGAACGGCATCCACCCCTTCCGCACGCCGTGGGGGATCCGACTGCTGGTCGGCAACGGCGTCGACGGCCTGCCCACCCACTGGGAGCCCGATGCGCCCCCCGGTGCGAGCTTCCGGATCCTCCGAGACACGGGCGAGGCCTTCACGCAGGAGGCGGCGGTCCCGGTGAACACCCACGGCGCGCGCTTCCCGGCCCGGGTCGCCGACCTGGACGGCGATGGGCTGGACGAGGCGGTCGCCCGGGACATGCGCATCGTCTGGTTCGAGGGCGACGAGCTGCGTCTGGACCGGATCGGCGGCCTGCACCCCCTCGCAGTCCTGGACGTGGACGGCGACGGGGACGACGAGGTCATCGCCCGGGACGTCGAGACCCGTCAGACCTGGCTGCTGGGCGTGCCCGGGGAGCGCCTCCCCCCCCTGGCCCGGCCCGAGGGCTCCGCCCAGGCGCCGGCGGACGGGGTGGACGGCCCGGAGCGGGCCGCCTGGACCCGCGCCGAGACCCTGGCCGAGATCGGCTATCCCGGCCTGGGCGCCGAGCGCCTGGTGGACCTCTCCCGGATCCTCTCGCCGGAGATGGCCGACCGGGCCCGACTCCGCGCTGCCGAGCTGTACGTGGTGGCCGGACAGGGAGACCGGGCCGAGCGCACCCTGGCCGGGCTGGCGCGCCGATGGGGCAGCGGCACCCCGGCGGTGGTCGAGGCGGTCGAAGCGCTGGTGGATCTCCTCGAGGCCGACGTGAGCCTGGAAGCGGCCCGCACCTGGGCCCATCGCCGCCTGGAGCTGGCCCGACGCGCCGGGGACGAGGCGTCCATGGCACGCTGGACCGAGCGGGTCGCCACCTTCGAGGCGCTGGTCGCCCTGCCCGTCTACCGCGTCGACCCCGCCCGCCCCCTCGAGGATCAGGGCTTCGTCATCGACCGCCCGCTCGGCGTGTCCAGCGGCCCCACGGGCGTCCACATCCAGAGCACGCGCCCCGGGACCCTCGCGCGACGCCTGGTGGCCTTGGACGGCCGTGCCCTGATCCTGGATCTGACCTGGGACGTGCCGAGGGCCGAGTGGGCCACCCAGCTCGCCGTGGTCCTGCGCCCGGTGGACCCGGCTGTGGGCGCGAAGGTGCAGGCCAGCCTCATCTCGGACGGCGGGCGGGGGAACCTGCGTCTCACCTTCCGGTGTCGTACCGCCCGGGGAGCCTCGTTCTACAGCCATGTGAGCGACGCCCAGGCGCCCCTCGTGGACGAGCTGGTCACGCTGCGCATGGCGGCGGGCCCCACCCGTCGCATGACCTGTGAACCCGGGCATGTTCCGCTGCCGCGGAGAGACATCCCGCGCGAGACCCCCTTCGTGCTCTCCATCGAGGACCTCCGGAACCCCCGAGACACCACCGGGGCCGTCCACATGGGGCTCGTGGAGCTCCGCCTCCATGGCGCCCGTCCCCTCCCGTGGCCCGACGATCCTGCGGCCGTGGGCCTCGACCCTCCCTCCCCCCTCCCCCTCGAGGCCGGGCTGGCCGCGGCCCGCGCCGGGGGGCCCTTCCCCCGGCTCGACGGGCCGAATCTGGAGGTCCTGGGACCCGACCTGATCCGCTGGGGACGCCCTCACGAGCGCGCGGCCCTGCGCGCGGCCCTGGGCCCCGCCGACTGGCGACGGATCCTGCACCGCACGTGGTCCCTGCCAGCCCGCATGCACCTGGCGGCCGTCGCCGACCCCATCCGGATCACCCTGGCCGACCTGCCGATGCCCGCGGCCTCGGCCCCACCCGACGATCGCCGGACCACGGCCGCCCTCCTCCTCCTCCGGGCCAGCGCCGCGCTCCACCTGGGCCGCTTCGAGGGGGTCCGGGAGGACCTGGACCAGGCCGAGGCCATCCTGGAGGGCTTGATGGCGGGGGAGGGCGACCCGCGGGATCCGGTGCTCCGGGCCCGGACCCGTCGCCTCCGGGCCATCACCCTGGCCGAGGAGGGCCAGCCGGACCTGGCCATGAAGCATCTCCTGACGGCCATCGCGAGCAGCCCCTCGCCCCAGATCGCCGCCGAGGAGATCCTCTCCGACGCACGCCTCTCGCCGCTACGCGATCATCCGGGGTGGGCTCGGGTCCGCGCCTGGCGGCACCGCACCGCCCGGGATGTGGCCCTCACCGCAGAAGCGGAGAGCACCTCGCCGTCCAGGTGATCCGCCCTGGTGTCTCGGGCCGAGCGGGCTAACCGCCCGCATGGGCCTCCTCGTCCAACCCTCCACCGGCGCCGAGCGCGCCCTGTCCGCCCGAACCCTCGTCGGGCGGAGCCCGGCCTGCACACTCCGGATCGACGACGGCCGCGTCTCGGGCGAGCACGCTTCGCTGTGGTTCCGGGGGGGGGG
>CAZPJM010000423.1:0-3753 GCA_964586865.1 uncultured Enterobacteriaceae bacterium | reverse complement strand
GGCCGCCCCGGCCCCCGAGGCGACCCCGGCCCAGAAGGCCACCCCGGCGCCCACGGCTTCCGAGGCCCCCCCGGCTCCGCAGGCCGCCCCGGCGAAGACGTCCGCCCCGCAGCCGCAGGGCGCCTCCCTCGCCGTGGCCCCGCCCGCGCCTCGCCCCGCCTTCGACGACCTGACCACCATCGACGGCATCGGCGGGGGCATCCAGCGGCGCCTCCACCAGGCCGGCATCCGCACCTTCGCCGATCTGGCCGCCTGCGATGGTGACCGCCTCCGCGAGGTGGTGGGCCTGCAGCTCGCCTTCACCAGCTGGATCGACCAGGCCCGCGCCAAGGTCGGTCGGGAGGCGGCGTGACCATGGCCACCCTCGCCCCCGAGCCCCAGCTCCGCCCCGCCGCCAGTGACGGCTTCGTGCTCACCCCCAGCGTCCAGGCCCTGGTGGACCGGGCCCTCACCTACCTGGCCGTGGGCTGCCCGGTGCACCTCACGGGCCCGGCCGGCACCGGCAAGACCACCCTCGCCTTCCACATCGCCAGCCAGCTCGGCCGGCCGGTGAGCCTGCTGCACGGCGACGACGAGTTCGGCACCAGCGACCTGCTGGGCCGCGAGAGCGGCATGTCCCGCAGCAAGGTGGTCGACAACTACGTCCGCGGCGTCATGAAGACCGAGGAGAGCTGGAAGGCCCGGTGGGCCGACAGCCGGCTGGTCGAGGCCTGCCGCGCCGGCCACGTCCTGGTCTACGACGAGTTCAGCCGCTCCCGCCCCGAGGCCAACAACGTCCTGCTCTCGGTGCTCGAGGAGGGGATCGTGGACATCCCCCGCGCCGCCGCCGCCGGCCGGGAGGGCCTGGTGCGGGTCCACCCCGACTTCCGGGTCATCTTCACCTCGAACCCGGGGGAGTACGCCGGCACCCACCGCACCCAGGATGCCCTGCTCGATCGCATGGTCACCCTGCAGGTCGATCACTACGATCGGACCACCGAGATGGCCATCGTGCAGGCCAAGTCGGGACTCGACCCTCAGGATGCCGCCTTCCTGGTCGATGTGATCCGCGCAGCCCGGGAGCTGTCCGGCACCCACCACCGCCCCACCCTCCGCGCGGCCCTGGCCATCGCCCGCGTCCTCGCCCTCCGCGAGGCCCGGGCCCACCCCGCGGAGACCGTGTTCCGGTGGTGCGCCCAGGACGTCCTGGCCGGCGATCCCCGCGGACTCGGGCCCACCCCCGCCGCCGAGATCGTCGAGCAGGCCATCGATCAGGCTGCATCCCTCCATGGATACGTGAGGTAGGCATGTCCTCCAGCACCCGACGCGGCCTCGAGCACCTCCGGACCCAGAGCTCACGCCGCGGCGGGAGCCGGGCGCGCCACGAGACCTACATGCGGATCACGACCCTCGAGATGGAGCGGTCGCGCCGCCTGGCCGAGCTGGACGCCACCCGTCGCCGGCTCACCGCCCTCGAGTCCCGGCTCGACGAGATCGACGCCGAGTGCCGGTCCCTGCACGCCGAGCTCGAGCCGGTCCAGGCGGACAACACGCCCGCCGACGCCGACTTCATCCTCCGGTACTGACCCCCGACGGGAGGCCCCGTGCCCCACTATGTCTACGCGATCATCGAGGACGCCCACCCCCCCGAGCTGCCCGTGGAGGGCATCGCCCAGGCCCCGGTGCGCCTGGCGGGCAATGGCCGGCTGGCCGCGGTGGTGAGCGAGCTGCCCCCGGGTCGGCTCCGGCCCCGGCGGCGCAACCTCAAGGCCCACCAGGACGTGCTCACCGCCGTCCAGGAGCGGTGCGGCACCCCCCTTCCCTTCGCCTTCGGCACCGTGGTCCCCGACGAGGGGGAGCTCACCGCCATCCTCGAGCGGTTCGGCGAGGCCTTCCAGGCCCAGCTCGCCCGGGTCCAGGGTCGTCGCGAGCACACCTTCAAGCTGGGCTGGGACGTCCCGGACGTGTTCGCCCACGTGGTGAGCCTGGAGCCCCAGCTCGCCGCCCTGCGGGACGCCACCTTCGCCGGCGGGGAGCCCTCCCAGGACGCGCTCATCGACCTGGGCCGGGCCTTCGAGGCCGCCCGGGGCCACCTCCGCGACGCCGCCCTCGAGCGGGCCCGGGAAGCCCTCTTGCCCGTCACCGCCGAGATCCGGGTCAACCCCCCCAAGGGTGACGGCGATCTGGTGGACCTGGCCCTGCTCGTGCCCGAGGGCCGCCGCGAGGCGCTGGACGCCGCCGTGGCGACCCTGGCCGCCACCTTCGACGACACCCACGTCATCCAGGTGACCGGCCCCTGGGCGCCCTACTCCTTCGTCGATCTCCAGATCTCCTGAGGTCCACGTGCTGCTCGTCGATGACGTGGTGCTGGGCCCCTTCAAGGGGCTGCTGTGGATCGCCCGGGAGATCCACGCCGCGGTGGAGCGGGCCTCCGAGGAGGAGGCCGACGCCATCCGCCAGCGCCTCTCCGAGCTCTACATGGAGCTGGAGACCGGCCGCATCACCGAGGAGGACTTCGACGCCCTGGAGGAGGAGCTCCTCGACCGACTCGACGCCATCGAGGAGGGCTCGGACGATGTCGAGATCTGAGCACGGGCCCCCTCTCCGGCTCGTGGGGGGCAAGGGCGGCGTGGGCAAGACGACCGTGGCCTGCGGGCGGGCGGTCCACCTGGCCCGCGCCGGCTGGCGGGTGGTCCTGCTGTCCACGGACCCGGCCCACTCGGTGGGGGATGTGCTCGGCCCGGCCCACGAGCCCGGCCTCACGGTGGAACCCCTGGACGCCGAGGCGCGGGTGGAGGCGTTCCGGGACACCCACCGGGCCACCCTCTCCGAGATCGCCCTGCGCGGCACCGTCCTCGCCGGCGAGCACGTGGAGGCCCTGCTGGACCTGGGCCTGCCCGGCCAGGACGAGCTCATGGCGGTGCTCCGCATCCACGCGCTCCTCGAGGACCCCGAGGTGGACCGGGTGGTGGTGGACACGGCCCCCACCGGCCACACCCTGCGCCTGTTGGACGGCCCCGACCTGCTCCTGGACTGGATCGGCGCGCTGGACACCCTGGTCGAGAAGCACCGCTTCATGCGGGCGCGCTTCACCGGCTCGGACGCCCCGGACCACCTGGACGCCTTCCTGAGCCGGCACCGGGAGCTGGCGGAGAAGCTCCGCGACCGCCTGCGGGATCCGGCCTTCACCGCCTTCACCGTGGTGACCCTGGCCGAGCCCGTGGTCCTGGACGAGACCCGCTCCCTGGTGAGGGGCCTTCAGGACCGCGGCATCCCGGTGGATCACGTGGTGGTCAACCGCTGGACCGGCGCCCGGGTGAATCTCTCGGGCCTGCCCGAGCCCCTGGCGCTGGACGAGGTGGAGGAGGAGCCCCTCGGGCCCGACGGCGTGGCCCTCCTCTGGGCCCATCGCCACCCTCCCTCGTCGCCGGTGGAGCGTCTGCCGACCGCGCCGGCCCCCCAGGCGGCGGCCCCCCTTCCCGAGGCGATCCTGGACACGCCCTGGATCTGGGTCGCGGGCAAGGGCGGCGTGGGCAAGACCACCCTGGCCTGCGCCCTCGCGGTGGCCCTGGCCGACGCCCGCCCCGCCGGCCGCACCCTGCTCGTCTCCACCGACCCGGCCCACTCCCTGGCGGCGGTGCTGGGCGTCCCGGTGGGCCCCGAGCCCACCCGGATCGCCGATGGTCTCGAGGCCCTGGCCCTGGACGCCGCCTCCGAGCTGGAGACGCTGAAGGCCTTGCACGCCGAGGATGTCCAGGCCCTCTTCGGCGCCAC
>CAZPJM010000422.1:0-3765 GCA_964586865.1 uncultured Enterobacteriaceae bacterium | reverse complement strand
CCATGAAGCGGGACTGGGAGTTGGACCCGAAGAACCAGGCCACGAACTCGCCGCTGATGTCGGCGCCGACGCGGACATCCTCGCGCGGCTGGTCGATGCGGATCCACGAGTAGTGCATCTCGGCCCACCCATCGAAGCCGCCGGTGGTGCCATCGGGGCTGCGCCAGGCGTTGCTGGGGATGAACGGGCGGAACCGCTCGGGGTTGGGGACGCCGAAGGCGGCGAGCTCCTCCTGGGTCTGGAAGGCGGTGGCCTCGGCGGTCCGCATGAGGTTCTGGAAGGCGCGGTTGTCGCGAAGCTCATCCTCGGTGGCGCCCACCGGGAGCTCCGCGTACCAGATCCGGTCCCGCGGTGGACCCTCCCGATCGTCCAGGTCGAAGGCCAGGTACGCCGAGGGCAGACCGTAGCGCGAGGACTGGTTGAAGATCTCCTCGGGCCCGAAGCGGGCGCGTGCGTAGCCGGCCTCCATCGTGGGCGGGAGGCTCCAGGTCTGCTCGGTCTGGCCGGGGTTGAACTGGTAGGAGACGGCGTTGAGGGGGATGACGAAGCCCTCGTCGGAGCGGCCGGGCCACACCACGTCGCCGCCCTCGTAGTTGGGGGTGGTCATGGCGGCGGACCACTGCTGGACCCAGTCGCCGTCGATGGCCGTGAAGGCGAGCTGCCCATCGTCCTGGGGCAGGCACTCCACCGGCTGGAAGTTGGGGTCGATGACGGTGGACCAGCGGAAGTCCCCGCCGGGCAGCCGGTGGTGGAAGGTGAGCTGCAGATCCCCCTCGCTGGTCATGACGGCCTCGCCGCGCCACGGATCCAGCTCCTCACGGACCACCACGTAGGCGTCGCGGTCGATCCAGGCCTCGTGCAGGACGACCTCGGCGCCTTGCTGACGCGGCACCCGGACCCCGCCGCCCTCGGCACAGTTGTCGATGGCCCCCTCGAGCCGCTCCTGACCCTCGGGCAGGGCGCGGCAGTCGATGACCCAGTTCTCGTCGAAGTCCTCGATGCGCAGGTCATCATTGACGAACACGGCGGAGGTGTTCACCGAGAGGAAGCCGACGAAGGAGCCCTCGCCGATGGAGGCGTTCTGGGGGGCGCAGGCGCCGGCCAGGGCGACGACGGACCCGAGGAGGGTGCCGAGAAGGGCGTGACGGGAGGGGTGCATGGGAGCTCCACGGCGTGCGGCCGTCTGCTGGGCAGTCGCCCTTATAGGGGGTCCCGGACCCGATGGTCAACCTGGATCCGACGGGGCGACGCCGCGCGACAGGGAGGTGTCCGCGGGCGGTCGATCGTTCATGGGGCCTAGAGCCCCGTCCAGGCCAGGGCGGTGCCGCTGCGGGACAGCAGGCCCGTCCCGAGCGGATCCACCACGGGGGGGCCCTGCCACGCGGGACGACCGAGGGCCCAGCGGGTGGGGGCGATCTCGCCGTCCAGCGCCCGCACGACCCCGACAAAGCCGTCCGCGTCGCGGGTGAGCAGCTCGGGAAGACCATCCCCATCCAGATCCTGCAGGGCGAGCGACGGCCCCCCGCCCCGGACCAGGGAGCGGTCGGCCAGGTCCACCTCGAGGCCGTCCTCGGTGGCGGTCACCAGGGCCGTACCCGCCTCGCCCAGGGGCCAGGCCACGCAGGCGCCCTCGCACGGGGTGGGGACGCCGTCCAGGAGCGCCCCGTCGGGGGCCACCTCGTCGCCCGTGGCCAGCACGGTCCCGTCAGGACCCAGGTGGACCCAGCCGCCATCGCCGAGGACCAGCGCTCCGGCGGCCTCATCGGTCGGGTCGCAGGCCACGGCGTCGGGGGTGCCCACATCGGCGGTGATGTCGCGGCGGAGGCCGACCGACAGGGCCACCAGGTCGATCCGGATGGCCTGCGGGCCCACCAGCGCCCAAGCCTGGTCGCCGCACACGTCCAGATCGACCGGAGGCGCCCCGTCGGCGTCGAGCCCCACGCCCGGCACGTCCACCGGGGCCTCGCCCCCGAGCTGCCAGCGGGAGAGTCGGGTGGTGTCGTCACCGCCGCCGGTGAGGGCCACCGCCTGGAGGATGCCGTCGAAGGATCGCCAGGCGTGCAGATCCCCGGTGAGCCGCTCCTCGCGGGTGGTGCCCGCCGGGGCCAGCGGTCGCCACCGGTCCAGGTCGTCGGCCTCGATGCGGCCGGGCCACCACGCCCAGCGACGGTCGCCGGCCAGGAAGAGGTCGCGGACCCCGTCATCGTCGATGTCGGAGGCGGCGGGCGGCCCGAAGGGCGCGACCACCGCGGCCTCGCGGACCACGTAGCGGGTGTCCTGGAAGACCATCACGTCGAGGCGGCGGGAGGTGTCCTCGAGGAGGAGCAGATCGGTGAGTCCATCCGCGTCGACGTCGGCGAAGCCGGTCCAGGCGCCGCTCTCCTCGACGGCCAGGGTGCTGAAGCTGTCCCCTTCGAGATCGTAGAGGACGAGCCGCCGGATGTCCCGGTCGCGCCGCGGCGCCTGGACCACCAGCTCCTCCAGTCCATCCCCGTTGAAGTCCCCGCCGGCGTACAGGCGCGAGCCCGGGACCGGAGCCGGATCCACCGCCGGACCGGTGACCTGGAGGCCGCCCTGGGCGCCACGCACGTAGCGCTGCCAGTCCCCCTCCTCGATGAGGCGGGTGGCCACCGGGGAATCCGCCGCCCGATCCCGCGCCACCACCAGGTCCAGGGTGTCGCCGAGCACCGGGCGCTCATCCTCGGCCTCGAAGTTCCAGAGGCCGTCGCCCGACCAGAGCTGGACCACATGCCCCTCGGGGGTGCGCCAGTCCACGATCAGATCGGCGTCGCCGTCGCCATCCAGGTCGCCCACGCCGGCGCCGGCGGCGGTCCAGCCCGGGGCCTGGAGGGCGAAGCCCCACCCGAGCCCGCCCCCCGCGCGGGCCCGGAGCAGCACCACCGCCTCGCCCCCCCAGGTGATCACATCGGCCACGCCGTCGCCGTCGACCTGGGCCGCGCGAAGCCCCGCCACCTGGGCCGGAAGGCGGGCCACGACGTGATCCGGCAGCCCGGCGCCGGACCACCACAGGGCATCGCCCACCGCCGCCACCGCGCCGGCCTGGACCGGGACGACCTGGCTCGCGAGCTCCCCCTCGGAGGCCCGCAGGAGCGGGAGTTCCGGCAGCGCCGCGGGGAAGACGAAGGCGGGCTCGAGGGCGCGGTCCGTATCGGCGAGGGGCACCACCCCCTCGCCCTCCAGCACGAGGGCGCCGTAGCCGGAGGGATCGATGTCCACCACCACCGGCGAGCCGTCCACCGTGACCTCCACCGGATCGCCCCCCACCGCCACCGAGAACGGGCCCAGGCGGCGCACCAGGGCGGTGACCGGGGCCGCATCCGGGGTGGCCTCGATCTCCACCGCCCGCAGGTCGGGCACCACCGGCACCCCGTTCTCGGGGGCGAAGGCGGACTCGTTGCGGCAGCCGGCGGCGAGGGCCAGCAGGGCCAGGGGGGCGAGGAGGGGGACGGGTGTGCGCATGGGGCCTCCGCACCCCGACGTTATCGCGCCCGACGCCGGCCTCCGAGGAGCGCGACAGGCAGGAGCAGGGGCAGCAGCACCACCGGGCCCCGACCGCACCCTGGCGCCTCCCCCTCGACCGGCAGCCGCGCCTTGCCCACGCCCCAGCGCGGATCGGGGCCTCCACCCGGCGGCCCCGGATCCCAGGCCCATGCCTCGAGGCGGGCGGCGGCCTGGTGGGGGGTCAGGTGGGGCGCGTCCGAGAGGACCACCGCCACCATGCCCGCCACCACCGGGGTCGCGGCC
>CAZPJM010000421.1:0-3775 GCA_964586865.1 uncultured Enterobacteriaceae bacterium | reverse complement strand
GGGTGTTGAGGATGACGCCGCCGGACAGGTCGCGCTCCCGGGCCGCGGCGCGGGCGCTGGCGGCCAGGTCGTCGGGCAGGCCCTCCAGATCCGCCGGGTCGGGCAGGTGGGTGAAGGTCTCCTCGTCGGCCAGCAGATTCTGGGAGAAGCCCGTGTACAGGGTGGCCAGCTCCCGGTGGATCGCCTCGAGGCGGGTCCGCGCCGGCCCGTCCAGGGCGGCCCCCCGGCGGGCGAAGCTCTCCCGCACCCGCCAGGTGAGGCGGGCGGCCTCGCCGGTCAGACCGGCCGGCTCGCGGCCCTGCCAGACGGCATCGATGCGCTCGTACAGGCCGGGGTGGAAGGTGATCTGGTCGGTGAGTGCCGCCAGCTCGGGGGCCATCTCCTGGGCGAGCTCGCGGGCCTCGGGCGAGGAGAGGTTCATCTGGACCAGATGGTAGACGGCGATGACCCGGTCCAGGGTGCGGCCGCTGGCCTCGAGGGCCTCGACCGTGTTGGCGAAGGTGGGGGGTTCGGGGCTCTCGGCGATGGTGGCCACCTCGGCCCGGTAGGCCTCCATGGCGGTGCGGAGGGCGGGGGCCAGATCCGCGACCTCGAAGGCCCCGAACGGGGGGAGGCCGTCGTTGGGGCCGGGCCAGGGGGCGAGCAGGGGATGGTCGGGGGTCATGGGGACTCCGGGAGGGAATGCTGGCAGAGCTCGATGAGCCGGGCGTGGAGCTGGGCGCGTCCCTGGCGGGCCAGGACCCCGATCCGCTTGGGGGGGAGGCCGAGGCGGACCGCCACCTGCGCCGGGCGGACGTCGCGCACCTCGAGCTGGCGGAGGACCCCGGCGACCTGGGGGTCGAGCTCGTCGAGGAGGGCCTCGACCGTCTCGCCGGCGAGGTCGCGGGGCGGGGCCTCGCCCCCGGTGATGGAGGGCAGATCGGGCTGGGGCACGCCGAGGCGACGGCACAGCTCCTGGGAGGTGTCGTAGGTGAGGTCGCTGATCCACGGGGTGAGCCGGCCCTCGGGGGAGGGGGAGGCGTCGAGGGCCGCGTGGAGGGCGCCGCGGACGGCGGACGGCGGGAGGCGAGGGGCCTGCAGGCGGGTGCGGACCGCGTCCACGAGCAGGGCGACGGCCGGGTGCATCGCCTGGGGCATGGGACCTCCTCGACAGGGGGAACACGCGGGCCCGGTCGCGTCGAGCGGGGCCGTCCGGTTACGGCCCACCGCCTCGTGGGAGGTGTCGTGGCGAATCCCCTCGTCGGCGTGATCATGGGCAGCGACTCGGACTGGGAGACCCTGCGCCATGCCTGCGCGGTCCTGGAGCGGGCCGGCGTCCCCCACGAGCGCCATGTGGTCAGCGCCCACCGCACCCCCGACCGGATGGTGGCCTACGCCCAGGCCGCCGAGGATCGCGGCCTGCAGGTCATCATCGCCGGGGCCGGCGGCGCCGCGCACCTGCCGGGCATGGTCGCCTCCATGACGCAGCTCCCGGTGCTGGGCGTGCCCGTCGAGAGCCGGGCCCTGCAGGGCCTCGACAGCCTGCTCTCCATCGTGCAGATGCCCGGTGGCGTGCCGACGGCCACCTTCGCCATCGGGCGCAGCGGCGCCGTCAACGCGGGCATCTTCGCCGTGCGCATCCTGGCGCGCCAGGACGAGGCGCTGCGGGAGCACCTGGACGATCTGCGCGAGGAGAACATCCAGAAGGCCCTCGACGGCGATGCCCGGGTGCGGGCCGCCGATCCCCAGGACGGGTGAGGGCCGGCGCATGCGGGAGGCACGGTGAGGGTAGGAGTCCTGGGCGGGGGCCAGCTCGGCCTCATGCTGGCGGAGAGCGTGCATGCCCTGGGCCATGATGTGGCGATCTTCGCCCCGGGGCCGGGCACCCCGGCCGAGCGGCGGCTGCCCGACGTGACGGTGGCCCCGTTCGAGGACACGGAGGCCCTGTCCACCTTCTTCGCCCGCTGCGACGTGGTCACCTATGAGTCCGAGAACACGCCGGTGGCGCCCCTGCGGGCGGTGGGCGAGCGGGCGCTGGCCAAGCTCCGGCCCGGTCTGCACGTGCTCGAGGTGGTCCAGGACCGGACCCGCGAGAAGGCCTTCTGTGTCCGCACCGGCCTGCCCTGCGCGGCACACCGGGTCCTCGACGACATCGCCGAGCTGCCCCGCGCCGCCTCCGAGATGGGCTTCCCCTTCATCCTGAAGACTGCGCGCGGCGGCTACGACGGCAAGGGGCAGTACCGGATCGACGGCCTCCGCGACCTGGGCGAGCTGCCGCCGCTCCGGGACCATGCGCCGGGCCGCTGGGTGGTCGAGGAGGTGGTGGATCTGGTCCTCGAGGTGAGCTGCATCGTGGCGCGCCGGCGGACCCCCGAGGGCGAGCAGGTCGAGGCCTTTCCCATCTTCGAGAACGACCACCGGGATCACGTGCTGGACGTGACGGTGCTGCCCGCGCGGATCACCCCCGCCCAGGCCGAGCTGGCGCGGGGCCTGGCCATCGAGGCGGCCCGGGCCCTCGACGTGGAGGGCCTGCTGACGACGGAGTTCTTCCTGGTGCGGGACCCGGGCCGGGGGCCGGCCTGCGAGGTCGACGGCCTGCACCTGCGGGTCAACGAGTTCGCCCCGCGCACCCACAACTCGGGGCACGTCACCCGCCGGGCGTGCACCCTCTCCCAGTTCGACCAGCAGGCGCGCCTGCTCCTGGGCCTGCCGCCCGTCCCGCCGCGCCCGCTGCCGGGGGGACACGCCATGGCCCAGCTCCTGGGCGAGGTCTGGCTGGCGCAGGACCGCCAGGACAGCCTGGACCTGGCGAGCTGGGCCCACCACCTCGACGTCCTCGAGGTCTACCTCTACGGCAAGCAGGGCGTGCGCCCCAAGCGCAAGATGGGACACCTCATCGCCCGGGGCATCGACGCGGCGGGTGCCGAGAGCGCCGCGCTGGCCTTCCGGGACGCGCTCATGGCCAGGGGCTGACGGCGCGCGGGGGGCGTCCGGGCGCTCAGTCCTGGACGACCCCGTCCCGCCACCGGACCTCGGTGCGGACCGGGGCTTCGCCCTCGGTGGTGCAGGTGCGGACCCACCGCCCCTGCCGACCCGCCTCGTCCACCGCGCCCTGATCGGTGCAGTCCATCCCCTGGAAGGGATGGAGCACGTCGTGGCGGGCGGTGCCCTGGGGGACGCCCTCGGCGTAGTCCACGGTCACGGTGGCGCTGGCGGCCCCGTCGAAGTCGTACCAGGTCCATCGCCCGACCCGCCGGCCCTCCTCGAGCTGGCCCTCGACCCGGGCCCCGCCCGGGCAGCGCGCGTTCATGTCCTGCAGGGGGCACTCGGTGCTCCAGGCCCCGTCGGGACGGCCCCCGGTCAGGTTCCCGTCGAGCTCGATCTCGTTGCGCGCGAGGGGCGTCCCGTCATCGTCGAGGATCCAGGACTCGCCCTGGAGGGGCCCCTCGAGGGTGCCCTCGCGGTGCTGGGCGAAGATCCGCCATGCCCCATCCGCGGTGCTGAAGACGGCCGGGCCCTCGGGGGTGCCGTCCGGGCCCCGGCACCAGCGGGCCACATGGCTGCCGGGCTTGGGCCGAGGCGGAAAGACGTCGCGGTCGGTGGCCCCCACATGGAGGCCGGGGGGTGGGGCGAGGCCGGGCAGCTCGGGCCAGGGCACCCCGGCCGCGGTGGGGTCGCCGCCCACCCGCGAGGTGCCGTCGGGGCAGGGCGAGAGGTGCGCGTCGAGGAAGGCGCCCTTGTCGGGATCGCCCATGGCGGGACCGTCGGACGGGGGCGTGGCGGCGCCGCCCCCGGT
>CAZPJM010000420.1:0-3779 GCA_964586865.1 uncultured Enterobacteriaceae bacterium | reverse complement strand
CGGCGAGGACCGGACCCTCCGCGCCGGCCAGGGGCTCCTCCCGCTCCTCGCCCTCGGCCTCACCCCCGCCGCGGACGCCCCGCCCGGTCTGCACGAAGGCACCCTGGTCCTGTCCCGGGACGACCTCCGCCTCGAGGTGCCCCTCACCGTGCGGGTGCGGGACCTGCACCTGGAGCCCGCCCCGGTGCCGTTCGGCTGGTGGGCCGACCTGCGCGCCACCGCCGCGCAGATCTACGGGCCCCAGGACCCGCGCACCCAGGCCCTGTGGGCCGAGGATGTGCGCCTCATGCGGGAGCGCGGCGCCAGCGTCCTCGCCCTCCGCGGTGACTCCTTCCCCGTCCTGTGGCCCCGCACCGCCGACCAGCTCGACGCCGAGCGCCTGGCGTGGGGGGTCGAGACCTGGCGCGCCGCCGGGGGGGGCGACGTGGTGTGGGTGGCGGCCTCGGGCGGGCTCCAGCCCATGACCGCCCCTCCGGGCGGGCCCATCCTGGACGATCGCTTCCGGGAGCGCGCCCGCCGGGCCCTGGAGCTGGCCGTCGAGCACGACGTCTCCCTCTACGTGGCCGACGAGTGGGTCTCCCATAGCGGGCCCGGGGTCCGGGACCGGTACGCCCGCTACCTCGACGAGATCCGGGCCCTCGATGCCACCGGCCGCGCCTCCATCACCGTGGCCGCCCCCCACCCGGTCGGCTGGGAGGTGGCGGCGCCGCGGGTGGACCGCCTGCTGACCAACCGCGTGCCCGTGCTGGACCCGGCCCACTTCGACGCCCTCCGGGCCCAGGGCACCGAGGCGTGGGCCTACAACTACGGGACGGGCCGCGACGCGGCCGGGCGGGCCCCCTGGGCCGTCGAGGCCGACGGCATCCTGATCTGGCACTGGAACGACACCCGCGGGACCCCCTACGACAGCACGGCGCGATTCCAGTGGCACCACAGCGTCCTCGCCCCGGACGGCCGCACGGTCTGGCCCACCCGGCGCGCCGAGGTGCTGGGCCACGGCGTCTCCGACCAACGCCACTACGCCACCCTCGCGGCGCTGGTGCGCGAGCTCGGCGATCGCCGCCGCCGTCGGATCCGCGAGGGCGTTCGCCACGCCTGCCGCCTGCTGCGCATCGCCCACGCCGGCGTCATCGGCCGCACCCCCGACGACCTCTACGACCTCTACCCCGCCGAGGACGCCGCCCTGCAGGACCTCCAGGACGAGATCGGCGACACCGCCGAGCGGCTGGCGCGCTTCTCGAAGCGTCAGCGGGCCCGCGCCGAGGGGGAGACCGTGCCCCCCCTCTCCGGCTTCTTCCCCGACCGCTGCCGCGAGGAGGGCCCGCCCACCGACGTCCCCACCTTCCAGACGGCGAGCCCGCCACCCGAGCCCGCCGAGCCGGGCGATGGGGAGGGGTGAGGGGCCGGGTGTCGGAGGGTCCAGGTACCATGCCCCACGTCACCCGGGTCGGGCGCTGAAGGGCCGTCCCGGGCGGCGCGACGCCCGGCCGCCGCGGTACGTCCCCGTCCGGAGGTTCCATGCCCGATCGCCCCCTGGACGTGGTCGTGCTCGGCGCGACCGGCTTCGCCGGCTGCTATGTCATCGAGTACCTGGCGGAGCACCACCCCGACGCCGCCTGGGCCCTCGCCGGACGCAGCGCCGACAAGCTCGCGCGCACCCGCGACCGCGTGGCGGAGCGCTGGCCCGCCGTCGCCGACAAGCCCCTGATCGTCGCCGACAGCCACGACCGGGAGAGCCTCGACGCCCTCGCCCGACAGACCCGGGCGGTGTGCACCACCGTCGGCCCCTACCAGCGCCACGGACACGACCTCGTCGCCGCCTGCGTCGACGCGGGCACCCACTACTGCGATCTCACCGGCGAGGTCCCGTTCATCCGGGACAGCATCGACGCCCACCACCAGACCGCCGCCGCCGACGGCACCCGCATCGTGCACGCCTGCGGCTTCGACTCCATCCCCTCCGACCTGGGCACCTTCGTGCTCCTGGACGCGGTCTCGGACCGGGACGGCGAGCCCCCCGACGAGGTGCTGCTCACCCTGCGCGGGGCCAGCGGCGGGTTCTCCGGGGGCACGATCGCCAGCCTGCTCACCGTGCTCGAGCGCTCCGGCGAGGACCCGGAGGTCCGGCGGACCGTCGACGATCCCTATGCCCTCAACCCCGACGGCGTGCGCGGCCCCGAGGCCCCCGACCGGCTCGGGGCCCGACGGGACCCGCTCACCGGCACCTGGCTCGGGCCCTTCGTCATGGCGTCCATCAACACCCGGGTGGTGCGCCGCTCGGTGGCCCTGCGCGACCCGGAGCAGGCCGCGCGGCTCCACTACGACGAGGCGATGGCCCTCGGCTCGGGCCTCGGCGGCGCGCTCGCGGCCCGGGCCTTCGCGCTGGGCTTCGGGCTCTTCCTCGGCGCGGCCGCCTGGGCCCCCACCCGTCGGCTCCTCCAGACCACCATCCTCCCCGCCCCGGGCCAGGGCCCCTCCCGCAAGACCGTCGAGGAGGGCTACTTCAGGCTGCGCCTGTCCGCCCGACGCCAGGGGCGCGCGCTTGGCCACGTGGACGTCACCGGCGAGGGCGACCCCGGCTACGGCGCGACCGCCTGCATGCTCGCCGAGTCGGCCCTGTGCCTCGCCCAGGACGACCTGGACAGCCCCGGTGGGGTGCTCACCCCATCCACCGCCATGGGGCACGCGCTCGTGAAGCGCCTGAACGAGACGCGGGTACGGTTCGAGACCCATCCAGGCTGAGCCTTGCCTACACCCGCCTCGCCCACACCCCGAACAGGGGATCGCCGCGGGGCCCGGGGGGGGTCAAGCGCTGGGCGGTGGCGGGCGCCCACCCGCCGGCCAGGCGGAAGTAGGCCGAGACGATGCCCATGTGGTCCTCGTCGTCGGTGGCCATCCACCCGTGGATGGCCTTGGTCGGAAAGCACCGGTTGCTGAAGGTGTGCACGAACAGGCCGCCCGGTCGCAGCACCCGGGCGACGTCGGCGAACACCTCGATGGGCCGGGTCAGGTAGTCCACCGACACGCAGCACACGGCGTGGTCGAGGCTGGCATCGGCGAAGGGCAGGGTCGGGTCCTGGTTCAGGTCCTGGACCACATACTCGGAGAGGGCATCGTTCTCGGCCAGCTCCGCGGCGTTCATGCCGAGCCCGATGAGGCGCTCCGGCGACCGCCCGGGCGGGAAGTGCGAGATCCACGACGACATCAGGTCGAGCACCTCGCCCCCGATCTCCAGATCGACATACAGCCGCCCGACCCGCGCGATGGCGGCATCGTCGATGTGGGTGACCAGCCGCGGATGGGCGTAGAACGAGGCGTCCGGTGTGGGATCGTGGCGACCGAAGAAGATCTCGGGAAACGCCTCGACCGTCTCCCAGTCGATGTCGGACATCCGGCCTCCCGCGCGGGCGTGAACACCCCATGGCGTACCCGACCATGGTCCAGCCGTGGGCCTCATCGGGTGCCACCGTGGGGCTGCCCACGCGATGCGATGGCCCGAGGTCCCCCATGCCCCACGAAGGCTCCGTGTCCCACCCGCCCTCCGAGGCCGCGCTCGCCGGCCGGGTTCCCCTGCAACGGTCGCGACATCGCGGGCTGTGAAGGCGTCGGCCGCGGCACGGGGGGCGCCCCATCGCGCGGAGATCGTGGCATCCTGACCGTCCGCCTGGCCGTCCGCCCGGCCGGCCGTCAGGGCCGGCGCCCCGAGCTCCGGAGAACCCCATGCCGCGCTTCCTCCCCCTCGCCCTGCTGCTCGCCGTCGCCTGCGCGTCCGAGCCCGA
>CAZPJM010000419.1:0-3798 GCA_964586865.1 uncultured Enterobacteriaceae bacterium | reverse complement strand
GGCTGGCCCAGGCGCGGGCCACCCCGGCCACGGTGGCGGACGGCTGGTCGGCCACCGCCTCGGCCGTCCGACCGGCGAGGGTGCGCAGGGCGGCCTCGGTGGGGGCACTGATCAGCACCAGCTCGGGGCGGGCCGGGCCGGCCTCGGGTGCGGGAGCCGGGACGGGGCGCGAGCGCAGCGCGGTGTCACGGGGGTGGTGACGGCCCACCACCACGTGCCCATTGGTGCCGCCGAAGCCGAAGGCGCTGCAGCCGGCCACCCGGTCCGGCGCATCCCAAGGCTCGGGGGCGGTGGGGATCCGGAAGGGGAGGTCGTCCAGGCCCAGCGCCGGGTTGGGCGCCTCGTAGTTGGCCATGGGCGGGATCACGCCGTGGTGGACCGCCAGGACCGCACGGATCAGACCCGCGATCCCCGCCGCGGACATGGTGTGGCCCACATTGGCCTTGGCCGAGCCCAGCGCCACCCGCTGGTCGGGCTCGCCCAGGGCGCGAGACAGTCCGCCGATCTCGGTGGGGTCGCCCACGGCCGTCCCGGTGCCGTGGGCCTCGATGTAGCCCACCCGGGCCTTGTCCAGCCCCGCATCCTCCCAGGCCCGCTCGATGCAGTCCACCTGGCCGTCCTGGAGCGGGGCCATGGGGCCGTCCCCGCGCCCGTCGTTGTTGATGGAGACCCCGTGGATGACCCCGTAGATCCGGTCGCCCGCGCGCTCGGCATCCTCGAGCCGCTTGAGCAGGAGCATCCCCACGCCATCGCCCTGCACGAAGCCGTCGGCGCGGTGGTCGAAGGGGCGGCACACCCCCGAGGGGCTCATGGCGCCGATCCGGGCGAAGGCCACGTAGTGGTCGGGCATGACCTGGACGTAGGCCCCGCCGGCCAGGGCGGCGTCCACGGCGCCGGTGCGGAGCTGCTGGATGGCGTCGTAGACCGCCATGTGGGCCGAGGCGCAGGCCGCGTCGGTGGTGTAGGCCGGGCCCTTCAGGTTCAGCTCCTGGGCGACGGCGGCGGCGGCCATGTTGCCCAGCACGCCCGGGGCCGAGTAGGGCCGCGAGGGGACCACGTTCTCGACGGCCTCGACCAGGGCAGCCAGGGCCTCGCGGTCGGCGGGGGCCCGGCCGGTGGCGCCGGCGGCGAACATGACCGCCGCGAGCCGGGTGCCCAGGAGGGCGCGGTACTCGTGGGCCGTGATCCCCACGAAGACGCCGGTGCGGATCGGCAGGTCACGGGCCAGGTAGCCGGCATCCTCGATGGCGGCGATGCTGGTCTCGAGGGTGAAGCGCTGCTGCGGGTCCATCACCTCGACCCGCCGGGGCGGCAGGCCCAGGGCCAGGGCGGGGAAGGACTGGATGTCCTCGAGGAAGGCCCCGGCCGGGGCGTAGGTCTTGTCGGTTGCGCGGCGATTGGTATCGAGGAACGCATCGGCCGGCCAGCGATCCGGGGGGACCGGCCCGAAGGCGTTTCGGCCGTCGCGGAGCATCCGCCAGTAGGCCTGGAGATCCGGGGCACCGGCGAAGCGGCAGCCCATGCCGACGATGGCGATGGCAGTCACGGTAGCGACTCCTGGTCGCCGCGCAGGCGACGCGGGGGTGGGCGCGGGGCCCGGGGGGCGAGCCCTCCGGAGGGCTCGCGGGAGCGCCGGCGAACCCGACGCCCCCGGGTCGGAACGGGGGTCAGAGCCGGCCGTTCTTCACGAGGTTGACCAGGTCCTGGACGGTGTTGACCTTGGCCAGCTCCTCGTCGGGGAAGGTGTTCTCGGTCTTGTCCTCGAGGAAGCCGACCATCTCCATGGTGGCGATGGAGTCGAGGGCGAGATCCTCGATGGTGTCGTCGAGGGCGATCTCCTCGAACTCCTCCTTGCGGTTGGGGGCGACCTCGAACAGGGCCTCCTTCACGAGGCCGAGCACCTTCTCATCAGTCATGGCGAGCTCCGGGGTGGTGGGCGCCCCTGGGGGCGTAGGGCGGGGCGGGTAATGCGTCGGGGATGGGGGTGCAGGACGGGTCAGCTCCGCAGGGCGGCCTTGGCGCGGCTCCAGACCGAAGCCGCCATGTGGCGGGCGAGCTTGATGCGGTCGGTGGCGCCGGCGGTGCGGTTCCCCTCGCGGCCCACGGTGCCGCGGAGGTACTGGGCCCGGGTCTTGGCGCGCTGGAGCTTGCCGGAGGAGGTCTTGGGGAGGGTGCCGGGCTCGAGGCAGACCACCTCGGTGACCGAGAGGGAGAGCTCCTTCTGGACGGCCGAGCGGACCTCCTTGGTGAGCCGCTCGTGGTCGGTGGCCCGGGTCTCGAGGGCGACGACCAGCTCCTCGGAGTGGGCCCCGGGGCGCGCGAAGGCCACCACGTTGCCCTTCCGGACGCCCTCGACCTCGGCGGCGGCCCACTCGACCGCCTGGGGGTGGACGTTGCGGCCGTTGAGGATGATCAGGTCCTTGACCCGGCCGGTCACGTAGATCTGGCCGTCGAGCAGGTAGCCCAGGTCGCCGGTGTGCAGCCAGCCGTCGCGGTAGGTGCGGGCGGTGGCCTCGGGGTTCTGGAAGTAGCCCGGGGTGACCGACGGTCCCCGCACGCAGATCTCGCCCTGGTGGCCATCGCCCAGGCGGGAGCCGTCCTCGGCCAGGATCGCGACCTCGTGCCCGGGGAAGGGCACGCCGCAGGAGACGTGCTCCTCGGTGGGGGCCTGCCCGGCGGGGTCGGCCACCCGACCCTCCTCCTGGAAGGCGCTCGCGTCCACGACCCGGGTGACGAGCGCCTCGTCGACCGGCTTGAGGCTGATGGCCAGGGTGGCCTCGGCCATGCCGTAGGCCGGCAGGAGGGCATTGCGCGGCATGCCGCAGTGCTCGGCGAAGAGGTCGGTGAAGGTGCGCATGGTGTCGGGGTGGATGGGCTCGGCGCCGCAGCCCAGCGCCTTCAGGCAGGACAGATCCCACGTCTCCAGATCCTCGGGCCGGGCCTTCCGGGCGGCCAGGGCGTAGGCGAAGTTGGGGGCGAAGCTGGTGGTGCCGCGGTGGCGGTGGATGGTGTCGAGCCAGACCGAGGGCTTCTTCACGAAGCGCAGGGTGGGGATGAAGACGATGGGCACGCCGTAGAGCAGGGGCGCGATGACGAAGCCGATGAGGCCCATGTCGTGGTAGAGGGGCAGCCAGGACACGCCCTTGTCGCCCACCGCGGGATCGAGCTGCAGCCCGTGCTCGATGATGCCCTCGCAGTTCGCCACCAGGCAGCGGTGGGTGACCATGACGCCCTTCGGATCCGAGGTGGACCCGCTCGTGTACTGCAGGAAGGCGATGTCCTCGGGCGCGATCTCGGGCCAGTCCACCGGGCCGGCGCCGGTGCGGAGGTCCTCGGCACGGACCAGCTTGCGCAGGGAGGGGACCCGGTCCACCAGGGACCACAGGACGTTCTGCAGGCTCCCCGAGGCCACCAGGACCTTCGCCTCGGCCGAGTCCAGCACCTTGGCGGTGCGATCGGCGTACGCATCCAGGTTGCCGAGGGACAGGGGCGGGTAGAGGGGGACCGGGACCACGCCCAGCCGGAACATGGCCAGGAAGGAGAGGACGAAGTCCTCGGGCTCCACGACGATGAGGCCCACCCGGTCGCCCTTCTCGAGGCCGAGGGCCTGCAGGGCCGCCGCCCGGCGCGCGGTCTGTTCGGTGAGCTCGGGGAAGCGGTAGGCGGTCTCGCGGCCGCGCATGTCCTGGAAGGTGTAGCCGAGCTCGGGCCAGTGCTCGCCGACGTGGGCGACGGCGTCCGCCAGGGTGGTGAAGCGGCTGCTCATGCGGGGCTCCGGGTCGGGGGCGGCGGGGGAGG
>CAZPJM010000418.1:0-3891 GCA_964586865.1 uncultured Enterobacteriaceae bacterium | reverse complement strand
TGCTGCTGGGCGACACCTGCGCCGCCCACACCTTCCCCTACATCGACGCCCGCAACCCCACCGCCACGCTGGAGCACGAGGCCACCACCTCGAAGGTCGCCGACGATCAGGTCTTCTACTGCCAGCAGCGCGGCATGTCCGAGGAGGACGCCGTCAACCTGATCGTCAACGGCTTCTGCAAGGACGTCTTCAAGCACCTGCCGATGGAGTTCGCGGTCGAGGCCCAGAAGCTGCTCGCCGTCTCCCTCGAGGGCGCCGTCGGCTAGGCCCGCCCCCCTCTCCTGACCCATCCCACGGGGGTCCCGCCGGCCCCCGCGCTCCGGAGGAGCCATGCTCCGCATCGAGAACCTGCACGCCGCCGTCGACGGCCACGCGATCCTCAAGGGGATCGACCTCGAGGTCGCCCCGGGCGAGGTCCACGCCATCATGGGCCCCAACGGCTCGGGCAAGTCCACCCTGGGCAAGGTCCTGGCCGGCCTCGAGGACTACACCATCACCGAGGGCCGGATAACCTGGAACGACCGCGATCTCTCCGAGCTCTCGGTCGAGGAGCGCGCCCAGGCCGGCCTCTTCCTGGGCTTCCAGTACCCGGTCGAGCTGCCCGGCGTGTCCAACACCTACTTCCTCAAGACGGCGCTGAACGCCCAGCGCAAGGCCCGCGGTGAGGAGGAGCTCGACAGCTTCGAGTTCCTCAAGGCCCTCAAGGCCAACATGAAGCTCCTCGACATGGACGACCGCTACAAGAAGCGCTTCGTGAACGTGGGCTTCTCGGGCGGTGAGAAGAAGCGCAACGAGGTCCTGCAGCTCCTCATGCTCGCCCCGACCCTGGCCGTCCTGGACGAGACCGACTCGGGCCTGGACATCGACGCCCTGCGCATCGTCGCCCGCGGCGTGAACCACCTGCGGGGTCCCGAGCGCAGCATCGTGCTCATCACCCACTACCAGCGGCTCCTGGATCACATCGAGCCCGACCGGGTGCACGTCCTCAAGGACGGCCGCATCGTCCGCTCGGGCGACAAGGAGCTGGCCCTGCACCTCGAGGAGGAGGGCTACGCCGACATCGCGACGGCGGCGAGGTGAGCGTGCGCATCGTCCGAGCGAGTCACGACGCCTTCCTGCCCGGCGCCGCCGAAGCGCCCTGGCTGCAGGGCCTGCGCGAGGCGGCCTGGGATCGCCTCACCGAGGTCGGTCTGCCCGACAAGGGCCTCGAGACCTGGCGCTACTCCAGCACCCGCAAGCTGGCCAGCATCCCCTTCATCCACGACCACGGCGCCCTCTACGAAGCCCTGGCCGGTGGGCTGGCCGGCCGTCACGCCCTGCCCGGCGCCGCCGCCGAGCTGGTCTTCGTCAATGGCGCCTACGCGCCGGGCCTCTCCCACACGGCCGACCTCCCGGCGGGGGTGCGGATCACGCCTCTGGCCCGGGCCCTGCGCGAGCGGGACCTGTCCGACCGCCTGGACCCGCGCACCTGGCCGCCCCTGCCCGACCCCACCCGCCGGGCCCCGGTGGACGACGTCCCCGCCGATCGGGCCTTCGACGCCCTCAACACCGCCCTCCTCCAAGACGGCCTGGTCCTCGAGATCGATCGCGACGTGGCCCTGGAGGCGCCCATCCACGTCGTCCTGGTCGGGGTCGGCGAGGAGAGCCCGGTCGCGGCCCACCCGCGGCTCCTGATCGAGCTCGGCACCCACGCCACCGCCACCCTGGTCGAGCGCCACGTGGCCACCGGGGGCGAGGAGACGCTGGCCAATGTCCTGGTGGACGCCCGGATCGGCGACGGCGCCCAGCTCACCCACCACCGCTGGCGCCTCGAGGGGCCCCGCGCCTGGCATGTCGAGCACGTCAAGGTCGAGGTGGGCCGGGACGCCCGCTATGTGAGCCACGTGGCCTGGCTCGGTGGGGGCTGGGGCCGCGAGGACCTGGACGTGCGCTTCACGGCCCCGGGCGGCGAGGTCGTGGCCACCGGCGTCACCGTCGCCGGCGACACCCAGCACGTGGACCACCACACCTGGATGCGCCACGACGTGCCCCGCTGCACCAGCCGCGAGGCCTACAAGGGCGTCTACGGCGACAAGGCGCGCGGCGTCTTCAACGGCAACGTCTACATCGCCCCCGACGCCCAGCACACCGACGCCGATCTCTCGAACCGCAACCTGCTCCTCTCGGAGCGGGCCGCGGTCCACACCAAGCCCGAGCTCGTCATTCACGCCGACGACGTCAAGGCCGCCCACGGCTGCACCGTGGGCCAGCTCGACCCCCTCGCCCTGGCCTACCTGCGCACCCGGGGCATCCCCGCGCCCCGCGCGCGCCGGATGCTCACCCAGGGCTTCGTGCTCGACCTCCTCCAGGAGATCGAGGACGAGGACCTGCGCGAGGCCACCGCCGAGCGGGTCACCGCCCGGCTCCAGGACCTGCACCAGGAGGATGCGTGAGCGCGCTCCCCGCCACCCCCGCCCTCGACCACGCGGCCATCCGCGAGGACTTCCCCGCCCTCGACCAGCGCGTGCACGGCGGCAAGCCGCTCGTCTACCTGGACAATGCGGCCTCCTCCCAGGTCTGCCGGGCGGCCATGGAGGCGGTGTCCCACTACCAGCGCCACGACCGGGCCAACGTCCACCGGGGCGTCCACGTCCTGGGCCAGCGTGCCACCGCCGCCATGGAGGCCGGTCGCGAGAGCGCCCGCCGCTTCCTGAACGCGGCCCACACCGACGAGATCGTCTTCGTGCGCGGCACCACCGAGGCCCTCAACCTGGTGGCCGGCACCCTGGGCACCAGCATCGGCCCCAACGACGAGATCGTCCTCTCCGCCATGGAGCATCACAGCAACATCGTGCCCTGGCAGCTCCTGGCCGAGCGCACCGGCGCCCGCATCCGGGTGGCCCCGGTCGACGAGGCGGGCGTCCTCGACGTGGACGCCCTGATGGCGCTCATGGGTCCCCGCACGCGGCTGGTCACCCTGGTGCACGTGAGCAACACCCTGGGCACGGTGAACCCGGTCGAGAGGGTCATCGCCGCCGCCCACGACCGCGGCATCCCGGTCCTGCTCGACGGCGCCCAGGCCGCCCCCCACCTGCCGGTGGACGTCCAGGCGCTGGACTGTGACTTCTACTGCTTCAGCGGCCACAAGGTCTTCGGCCCCAACGGGATCGGCGTCCTGTACGGCAAGCGTGAGCGGCTCATGGCTCTGCCCCCCTGGCAGGGAGGCGGCGACATGATCGACACCGTCACCTTCGACGGCACCACCTTCGCCCCGCCGCCGGCGCGCTTCGAGGCCGGCACCCCGAACGTGAGCGGCATCATCGGGCTCGGCGCGGCCCTCGAGTACGCGATGGGCGTGGGCATGGACCGCATCGCCGCCGCCGAGGCCGAGCTGGTGCGCCTCGCCGACCAGGCCCTGTCCGAGATTCCCGGCCTGCGTCGCATCGGGACCGCCCCCGGCAAGGCCGCGGTCTGCTCCTTCGTCCTCGACGGCATCCCCGACGCCGACGTGGGCACCCTCCTGGACATGCAGGGGATCGCGGTCCGGACCGGACACCACTGCACCCAGCCCCTGCTGCAGCAGTACGGGCTCGCCGGCACGGTCCGGGCGAGCTTCGCCTTCTACAACACCCCGGACGAGGTGGAGGCCCTGGTGCGCGGCCTCCACAAGGTCCGCAAGATGTTCGGAGGTTGAGATGGGCCTGCGCGAGCGGCTCCGGGCCCGGGCCCGCCGGGCGATGAAGGACCTGGTCGAGCGGATCATCGGCGAGGGCACGGTGGAGGGCGACGCGGCGAGCGGCCGGACCACGAGCTGGCCGCCCCGCACCCTGGGGGCCTCGCCCGCGGTGGGCACCGCCCCGCAGCACCCGGTCGACCTGGCCCGCGAGGGGCGCCTGCTCGAGGCGCCGCCCA
>CAZPJM010000417.1:0-3900 GCA_964586865.1 uncultured Enterobacteriaceae bacterium | reverse complement strand
TCACCTCCGCCTGGGGTCGCTGCAAGAACGAGGCCGGGCCTGTTCCAGCGGGAACGGGATGGGCGCCCTTTGGATGGAAGATCGACGTGGATCCTCCATGGGGGGGTACGCCGGGGGGGCGTAACAATGTGTCGCTGGCCCACGGCTGTGCCAGATGCGACCTCGGAGGCGCCCCAGGAGGCGCCCGTGTCACGACATCGCTGTCCTTCCGTTCCCGCTGCGTTGGTGCTGCTCGCCCTCGCCACCGCCCTTGGCACGCCAGCCCTGGCCGCCGACGACGCCGAGGTGGTCCGCCTGCGGGAGGAGATGCAGAAGCGCGTCCAGAACAGCCAGTGGTCGGGTGCCGAGCGGGCCTTCTCCCGCCTGGAGGCCGAGGTGGCCGACGAGCCGGGGGCCCTGAGCCCCGATGACTGGCAGCTCGGCGCGTCCATCGCCCGGAACCTGGGGGACATGGCCGGCGTCCAGCGGCGGCTGCAGGTGGCCTTCGACCTGGAGCCCACCGACGCCCTGCGCAGCGAGCTGCAGCAGATCGCCGCCACCTACGGGCCCATCCGGGTGGAGGTCGCGTCGGGCTACGCGGGCGAGCTGTCCCTGACCGCCACGCCGGCCCCGTTCGAGAGCGACAAGCGCAAGTTCATCGACGCCGCGGCCGCGCGCCTCGAGGAGGAGCGCACCTTCGACGGCCTCATCCCCATCGGGCGCTACACCATCGCCGGCGAGCCCGTCGAGGTCACCACCGGCGCCATCGACACGCTCCGGGTGACCGTGGCCGGCGACGGGACCATCACCCGGGACCGCATCCAGGGCGGCGGCGGATCGGAGGCCCCCGGGCTCGAGGCCCACGCGACCCTGGGCGTGGGCTTCGGCGCGCTGACCGCGGCGTCCCGGGGGCTCCAGCCCGAGCCTTTCTCGGGGCTGGGGCTGCGGATCGGCGGCGGCGTCGACGCGTGGATCGGCCCCACCCTCGGGATCCGGGTCGAGCTCGGCTACCAGAACGTGCTCGGGGGCGGGGCCGAAGACCTGTCGGGTGGGGCCTCGCTACCCGCCGACCAGATCCACCAGGGCTACGTCTGGCTGGGCGGCACCTGGCGCGCCGGGCCCCTCGACGTGGCGGTGGGCCCCCAGGTCGGGCTCGGCGTCGCCCGGGCCAATGGCATCGATGGCGAGGCCTGGGCCGCGCGCTGCGCCGACACCCCCGAGGACGCCGCGTGTCGGGGGCTGTCGGTGGCCACCGCCGACGATCTCGCCACCACCTCGCTTGGCGGGCGGATGCTCACCGTCGGCGGCACCCTGGGGGCCACCTGGGAGTTCCTGCCCGACGCCCCCGCCCGCCCGGCCCTCGGCCTGACCGGCGGCGCCCTCGCCGACGGCCGCCGCCTCCTCCCGTGGGGCCAGCTGGCCCTGTCCGTGCGCCTCTAGGAGCCGCTCATGCACCGCCTCCTCCCGCTTCTCGTCCTCGCCACGGCCTGCAGCACCTCCTGGTCCCTCGACGATCTCGACGGGGACGGGGTCACCCTCGCCGAGGGCGACTGCGACGACCTGGACCCGACCATCAGCCCCGAGCGGATCGAGGTCTGCGACGGCATCGACAACGATTGCGACGGCACCGTCGACGGCCCGGACGCCGCCGAGGCCCGCACCTTCTTCGCCGACGAGGACGGAGACGGGTTCGGCAACCCGGACCGCGCCCAGGTCGCCTGCGAGGCCCCCGACGGGTTCATCGAGACCGCCCAGGACTGCGATGACTCGACCGACGCCCGGGCCCCCGGGCGCGGCGAGGTCTGCGATGGTCTCGACAACGAATGCAACGGCGAGACCGACGACGCGCCGGTCGACGGGGAGACCTTCTACGAGGATCGCGACGGTGACGGATTCGGCTCGCCGGACCGTCCGGTGGTCGCCTGCAGCCAGCCCCCGCGGACCACCGATCTCTCGGGCGCCCTCGACTGTGCGGACGACACCGCCGAGGCCTTCGGCCTCGAGGTCCACGATCTCGACCGCGACGGCTACTAGGACGCGGTGTGGATCTCGGGCGATGCGGAGGGCGATGGGGGCGTGCAGATCGGGTTCGGTGGTGCCGATGGGCTGTCCGCAGAGCGCGTTACCAACCTGAACGCGAACCGGGCCCAGCGCCTGCTGGTCCGCGATCTCCAGGAGGACGGGGACCTGGACCTGATCGTCGCGTCCAGCCGACGCCGGGGCAGCTACATCACCAGCTCCCAGGTCTACGTGAACGACGGGTCCGGCACCTTCACCGGCACGGAGCTGCCCACGGTCGGGGCCGTCGACGCGGTGGTCAGCGACCTGGACGGCGATGGCTGGCAGGACGTCGTGTTCTGCAACCAGCGGGGCAATGGCGCTGCCGGCTGGGACACGGTCTCGAGCATCTACCGGTCGGGGATCGGCGGGGCGGACTACGCGGCGAGCCGTGTCACCGTCTTCCCCACCGTGGGCTGCATGGACGTCGAGGTGGGGGACTGGGACGGCGACGGCCTCCCGGACCTGTTCGTGGCCCAGGTCCGCGGCCCCGTGGGCGGCCCGGCCACCGAGAGCTTCGTGCTGCTCAACGACGGGGCGCGGTTCGCGACCCAGGAGCGGGTGTCGCTGTCCGTCCGCACCGCCGCCTCGGTGGCGGTGGGGGACATCGACGATGACGGCCGGGATGATGCGGTCTTCGGGTGGGACGGGCGCGTCGAGGAGGAGTGGGAGGGGCAGGTCTCCGTGTTCCTCGCCGCCGACGAGGGCGGGACGCCGAGCCAGCAGGTCGATGCCGTCGATGCGCGGAACCCCGGTCTGGGCGACCTGGACGGGGACGGCCTGCTCGACCTGCTGATCCCGAACTTCGGCGAGGACTACGGCCAGGAGCAGTTCGAGCCCACCCTGTACGGGTTGAACAGCGACGGCGGCCGGGACGTGTTCGACCCCTTCGCCTCCCTGCCCACCCGGGGCACCTGGCGGGCCGTGGCGCTCGACGCGGACGGGGACGGCGAGACCGATGTGATGACCTGCAACGCCGGCGACGGCGATGAGGGGGGCGCCGAGACCATCCTCTACTACCGGCGCGACGGCGCCTATCCGCCGGGCTCGGCCTGGCGGGCGCGGATCGGCAAGGTGCGCACCCCGCCGGTCATCGTGGGGAGCTGGCCCGAGGAGTAGGGCCCGGACGCCCCCGTCGCCTCGTTCAGCGGCCGAAGCGGGTCAGAGGGGGCCGTGGAGTCCGACCGGGTCGACGGCGCGGAGCAGTCCCAGGGAGCGGGCGCGGGCCGGGAGCTCGGCGGCCACGTGGTCGACGAAGGCGCGGACCCGGGGGAGGAGGAGGGTGCGGTCGGGGTAGCAGGATGCAGGCGTGGCCCGCCAGCTCCTCGAGCGCGGTGGGGGTGCCGTGGGCATCCAGGTAGGCGCGGCTCGCGAAGAGACCGACCCGCGTGGTCAGGATGCGGCGCACCACCAGGCTCTCGTCCTCGATGGGTCCTCCTCGGATGGCCACGTCGAAGCCCTCGGCCACCAGGTCGACGTGGCGTGCCGCGCCCTCGACCTCGAGCTGGACGTGGGGGTGGGCGGCGAGGAAGGACAGGAGCACGGCGGTGAGGATGCGGCCGGCGTCGGGGGGGACGGAGACGCGTAGGGTGCCGCGCCGTGAGCTACGTGCTGCGCCCGGCGCGCCTGTGGGCCGGGCGACCCCTGCTCCGGTCCGATCGAGCCGACCGCAGCGAAGCCCCCAAGGCCGGTGGGGCCGCGCCCATCGCCGCGAAGTAGCCGCGGGATCGGGGGCTTCCGCCTCCACCGGACCGCCCCGCCCCCCGGCTGGCTCGCGCCCGGGCTGCCCGAGGCCTTTCTCCGCCGGGCGGGCTAGCCTGGCCACCATGCGGACCCCGCTCCTCGCGATCCTCCTGCTCGGGC
>CAZPJM010000416.1:0-3908 GCA_964586865.1 uncultured Enterobacteriaceae bacterium | reverse complement strand
ACGTCCCGGCCCTGGGCGGCGAAGGCCAGCAGGGTGAAGCGGAAGGCGTCGGCGCCGTGGCGCTCGATGCTGTCGAGGGGATCGACCACATTGCCCTTGGTCTTCGACATCTTCTCGCCCTGGCTGTCGCGGACGAGGGCGTGGATGTAGACGTCGTCGAACGGGACCTGGCCCGTGAAGTGCAGCCCGGCGAACATCATGCGGGCCACCCAGAAGAAGATGATGTCGAAGCCCGTGACCAGCACCGCGGTCGGGTAGTAGCGGTCCAGATCAGCGGTCCGCTCGGGCCATCCCATGGTGCTGAAGGGCCAGAGGGCGGAGCTGAACCAGGTGTCGAGCACGTCCTCGTCCTGCACCAGGTCGTCGCGCCCGGCCAGCTCGCAGGCCTCCTCGAAGCTGCGGGCCACGAAGACCTCGCCGTCGGGGGCGTACCAGGCCGGGATCCGGTGCCCCCACCAGAGCTGGCGGCTGATGCACCAGTCCCGGATGTCGCGCAGCCAGGCGAAGTAGGTGTTCTCCCACTGCCTCGGGACGAAGCGGGTGGCGCCGAGCTCCACCGCCGCCAGCGCCGGACCGGCCAGGGGACGCATGGACACGAACCACTGGGTCGAGAGCATGGGCTCGACGATGGCCTTGCTCCGCTGGCTCCGGGGCAGGGTCATCACATTGTCCTGCCGACCGCGGAACAGGCCGAGATCGGTGAGGGCCTGCTTGACGGCCTCTCGGGCCTCGAAGCGGTCCATCCCGGCGAAGCGTCCGGCCCGCGCGTTGAGGGTGCCGTCCTTCTCGAGGATGTTGACCATGGGCAGGTCGTGCCGCCGCCCGACCTCGAAGTCGTTGAAGTCGTGGGCCGGCGTGATCTTGACGCAGCCCGAGCCGAACTCGGGGTCCACCAGCTCGGCGTCGGCGATGATGGGGATGGACCGGTCCACGAAGGGGTGCCGCACCCTCCGCCCGATGAGGTGCTGGTAGCGGGGGTCGTCCGGGTGGACCGCCACGGCGGTGTCGCCGAGCATGGTCTCGGGGCGGGTGGTGGCCACCACCACCTCGCCGGCCTGCCCGTCGTCGTCGCCCTCGAGCAGGTAGGCGAAGCTCCACAGCTCCCCCTGGTGCTCCTCGTTCTCGACCTCGAGGTCGGACAGGGCGGTCTGGTCCTCCGGATCCCAGTTGATGAGGCGTTCGCCCCGGTAGATGAGCCCCTCTTCGTAGAGGCGGACGAAGTGCTCGGTCACCGCCTTCTGGAGGTCGGGGTCGAGGGTGAAGCGGTCCCGGCTCCAGTCGCACGAGGCGCCCATCCGGCTCATCTGCTCGCGGATCCGACCGCCCGACTCGCCCTTCCAGGCCCAGACCCGCTCGACGAAGGCCTCGCGGCCCATGGCCCGGAAGTCGCCGCCCTCGGCCTCGATCTGGCGGCGGACCACCCACTGGGTGGCGATGCCGGCGTGGTCGGTGCCGGGCAGCCACAGGACGTTGAAGCCGTCCATGCGCTTGTAGCGGGTGAGGGCATCGATGATGGCGTGCTCGAAGGCGTGGCCCATGTGCAGGCTGCCCGTCACGTTGGGCGGCGGGATGACGATGCTCCAGGCCGGGCCGGGCGCGTCGGGGTCGGCGCGGAAGACCCCGGCCTCGTCCCAGGCGGCGCTCCAGCGGGCCGCGGCGTCGTGGGGGTCGTACTCGCTGGGCAGCTCGTCCATGGCCATCCGAACCCTCCCGTGGGCGGCGGCGGACCTAACGCAGGCCCCCCGGGTCGCCAGCCACGCCCCCGCGCCCCATGCCCCGCCCGTGGGCCTCATGGCACGTGGCCGCCCGGCCGATCCGGCCGGCATACCCCACCCGGAGGTTTCCCATGAAGGTGTACGACAAGGGTGTCTTGACCGTCGAAAAGACCGCTCACGGCTACCACGTCGCGACGTGGACCGGCTTCGGCAAGGGCGCGACCTACCGCGAGCCCATGGAGGCGTGCCTGCCCATCCTCAAGCGGCAGCGCTCGGGTGCCTGGATCGCCGATCTGTCCGAGTGGGCGCCCACCAGCTCCGAGGACCAGCAGTGGACGGTCGAGGAGTGGTTCCGGAAGGCCGTGGCGGCCGGGCTCCGATCCATGATCGTGGTCCTGCCCTCCTCGGCCCTGTCCAACCTCTCGGTGAAGCGCGTCATGTCCAAGGCGGGCGACATCGAGGTGGCCCAGCACTTCGTGGGCTCCCTGGAGGAGGCGCACGAGGTGGCCCGGGGCGCCCGGAAGGCCGCCTGATCCGCCCGACCCGGCCCTCCGGCCTCCCGCCGGCCACCCCACTCGGGTTGCGATGCACCTCGGGTGGGGTCAAGGGAGCGTGAGACGGAGGGCCGATGCTGGAGACCGAGGACCCCCGCGCCGCCATCGGCGCCAAGGACCTGCCCACGCAGGCCGCCGCGGCCCGGGACCTGGCCCGGATGGGCACTTGGGAGGACGTGGAGGGCCTGCTCGAGCTGGCCACCTCCCACAAGCGCACCGGGCTGCGCCTGTCCGCCGCCGCCGCCGCCGCCGACATCCTCCACCGCTACCGGACCGGCGCCATGGGCGAGCCGCTCGGTCCGGAGCGCACGCGGATCGTGCTGGACTGGAGCCGGCGGACCGACCCGGGCCACAACCCGAGCTCCCTCATGCTCCTGGCCGCCATCCCCGAGCGGTCCGTCCTCGATCGCCTCGGGCGCCTGCTGCGGGACCCGCGGGTGGACGTGCGGGCCGGAGCCGCCGTCACCGTGCGCCGCATGGCCCTCTCCCACACCGACCTGGCGCCCGCCGCCCTCCGCCGGGCCTTCGGCACCTGGCTCGCCCACCGCAAGACCCCCGGCGACGCCCGCGTCGAGCTGATCCGACTCATCGGGGACCTGGGCTGGACCGAGCACCGCGAGGCGGTCCTGGACGCCCGAGGCGCCTCCGAGCCCCTCACCGAGGCCGCCACCACCGCGCTGGAGCGGCTGGATGCCCGGGAGGACCCGGCCGCCTGGTCGGGCCTGTACCTCTCGGACGGCCTGGACGTGCTGGAACAGGACCTGGAGCCCCGTCCGGGCAGCCTGCTGCTGGTCCACGGCGCGCACCTGGTCCACGGCCCCCACCCGAGCGAGGCGCCCCTGCCCGGGGTGGTGTCCGCCGACCTCGAGGACGGCCTCCTCCACGCCGACGCCCTGCCCGCGCCGGCCCGCCTGGTGTGGGCCCCGCGGGTGGGCCAGCCCGAGCGGACCCGCGCCATCCAGGTCCCGGGCACCACCTGGTTCCGCCTCGAGGGCAAGGCGCTGGTGGCCTTCCTCGAGGCCCACCCGGACCTTCTCGGTGAGCCCCACCGGCCCGCCACCGGCGCCCTGCTGGCCACCCTGGCCGAGCCCGAGGGCGCCGTCGAGAAGCGCGGCCGCGTCATCGCCCACCTCCTCCACGGCGAGGCCGAGGCGGCGCGGGAGCAGCTCGTGGAGATGACGGCGGGCAAGCGCCCGCGCAATGAGCTGTTCGCCTGGCTGGGCCGGGCCGAGGAGGCCCTCGGGAACGAGCGGGCCGCCCTCGGGGCCTACCGGACCTACCTCGAGAAGGCGAAGAAGAAGGAGCCCCTGCGTCCCCACGCCGAGGCCCGTGCGGAGGCGCTCGATGGCTGATCCCCGCCCGCTCCTGCTCGCCGCCGCCCTCCTCGCGGGCTGCGCCAAGAGCGTCATCCCCGAGTACGAGGCCCGCCGGGAGGTCACCCTGGCGCCCCCCCGGGAGGTGCCGGCCGACTGGTCCCCCGACGCGGTGGTCATCCTGACCGAGCCTGTCGTCGACGCCCTCATCTCGGAGGGCCTCACCCGATCCGGCACCTTCCGCCGCAAGGTGGCGCTGGGCGGGCGCGCCCACTTCACCCCCGACCTGGCCCTGAAGGGGCTGAGCCTCACCCCCTCGAAGGCCT
>CAZPJM010000415.1:0-3914 GCA_964586865.1 uncultured Enterobacteriaceae bacterium | reverse complement strand
GGCAAGGGGCCTCCGGAGGACGTGGCGTTCATACCGCAGGGGACGGGCCAGGCCAACCGGGCCCGTCACTCGCGGGCCCCGTGACCCTGGGTTAGGCGCGCAGGACCCACCGCGGAGGACCCACGTGGCCGACTCCCAGAGCCCCGATCTCACCGTCCCCAAGCAGGACGCCGGCGCCGCCTTCCGGCTCGAGATGTGGGCCAGCAACGTCCTCCTCGGCTACTGGTGGGTGCTGGCGCTGGTCATCGCCATCATCCTGGCCGTGGTGGCCGTCTACGGGCTGTGGAACAACCTGCACGTCAACGCCCAGCAGGAGACCAGCGGCCGCGCCGCGGTGGTGCTCGCCGAGCTCGAGAAGACGCTCATCGACGATGGCCGCATCGAAGAGGCGGTGGGCCAGCGCACCCGCCTCCGGATCACCCCCTCCTACGAGGGCGTCGACCGCTCGATCTTCCCGCCGGCCATCGAGATCCCCCTCGCCGCCGCCCTCGAGGAGTTCGCCCGTGAGGATGCGGATGCCCCGGGGGTGCTGACCCGCGCCGCCGACGAGCTGCTGGCCATTCACGGCGAGGGTTCGGGGTTGGCCGCCGATCATGCCGCCCTCACCGCGGCCGAGCTCTACCGCCTGGCGGGCAGCGCCGACGGCGAGGAGAAGGCGCTCGCCGCCGCCGAGAGCAGCGGCGCCTCACCGGTCCGATACGGCGTGGCCGCCCGGCGCGCCGAGCTGGCGGTCGAGGCCGGCCAGATCGACCAGGCCGCCGCGATCCTCCGCCCCTGGATCACGGCCGACGAGGGCTTCTGGGGCCAGCGCGCCGCCCTCGACCTGGGCATGCACTACCTCGCCGTCGATCGCCAGGGCGACGCCCGCGCTGCCTTCGATGAGCTGCGGGCCACCTGGCCTGCCTCGCCGCTGCTGGACCAGGTCGACGCCATCCTGGAAGAGCTGGACGCCGCGGGTGGTGATGCGCCCGCGCCCGGCGACGAGGCCCCGAGCGACGCGGCTCCCGCCGAGGAGCCCGCCGCAGACCCCATCGAGGAGGGGACCGGGGCCCCCGCCGACGGGGAGGCGGGTTGATCGGCCTGCTCCTCGGGGTGGCGACCCTCGCCGTCGACGTCCGCACCATCGACACCACGCCCCCCGATCCGCCGTCGGCCACCTACCCGGGGGCCTTCGACCGACCTCCGGTCCCCCAGTGGGAGGCCGACCTCCCCGGGGGCCGCATGAACGCCATGTCCCACGCCGAGCGGAGCCGGCCGGTGGTCCACGGCGGCACCATCCTCACCGGCGCTGCCGCCGGCGAGGCGCTCTACGTGGTCTCCCGGGCCGACGGCCGGCTCCTCCGGACCTACCCGGCCGACGGCGCGGTCGAGGCCGAGCCCGTCATCGAGGGTGGGACCGTCTACTACGCCGACACCGCCGGCACGCTGTGGGCGGTGGACCTGGACTCCGGTGAGCCCCTGTGGTCCACCCCGGGCGAGGCCCCCCGGCCGACCACACCCGTCCTGGACGGGGACACCATCTACGTGCCCGACGTGGCCGATCTGGTGGTGGCCCGCGACAAGGCCGACGGCACGCTCCGGTGGCGCTACCAGCGCAAGGCCGACCCCTCGCGCCTGTCCGAGCTGACCCTGTATGCGGCCCCGGCGGTGGCCCTGTCCGGCGACCAGGTCCTCGTCGGATTCTCGGACGGGAGCCTGGCCGCCCTGGACCATGAGACCGGTGATGTCCTCTGGGACCTCCGGATCGGGGAGGGCCGCTACCCGGATCTGGTGGCGCCGCCCCTGGTCGAGGGCGGCATGGTCTACGCCTCCGGCTACCTCACGCCCCTGGTGGCCCTGGACCTCCAGACCCGGACCGTGCGCTGGCGCCTGGATGCCGGATCGGCGGCGGCCGCTCTCCTGGTGGACACCGCGGGCGGGCGACTGCTCATGCATCCCGGCACCGACGGCACCCTGCGCGCCGTCGACCCGGTCACCGGCGATGTGCGTTGGTCGTGGGACAGCGACTCGGGGGCGGCCCTGACCGAGCCGGTCCTCACCGAGGCCGGGCTGGTCGTGGCCTCCTCGGGGGGCGATCTGGCGCTGGTGGACCCGGACGACGGGGCCCTGCTGTGGCGGCGCCAGGGGGAGCGCGCCCTGCTCGGACTCACCGCCGCGCCCCTGGTGGCGGGCCGGCAGCTCCTGTTCACCACCAACGCCGGTCGGATCCACGCCATGATCTCGCCCCGGGCCCCCCGCCTGTGGAGACGCCCGGCCTCGGACGGCTTCGATGTCGTCGATCCGGGCCTCCGCGGCTGGCTCCGGGGCGACCACCGTCGCTGATCGCGTCAGGGGCGCGGCGGCCCCTCGGCGTCCACGCTCGGACGGTCGGTGTCGGCGGGCCCGTCGAAGGCGTCCTCGAGCTCGCCGCGCTGCCACGCCATCACCATGGCGGCCCCGGTGAGGAGCAGCAGGACACCGCCGATCCCGGCGGCGATGCCGAAGCCGGGCAGCGGCGGGACCACGAAGCCCGGGGCGTCCGGGTCCGGGCCGTCGCTCACGGGGGATCCGGGCAGTGCGGCGCGGTCAGGCCCGGCGAGCCGCGGTCGTCGGGGCCCAGCTCGCGCGTCGAGGCGCACCAGGAGCGGGCATCGTCGTTGTCCACGTGGTCGAGGCCGCGACCCAGCTCCAGGGAGGCGCCATCCGGCAGGTCCCAGTCCGTCCAGTCGAGCGCATCCACCACCGACTCGCCGGAGATGGAGAGCACCCCCTGTGCGGCGGGATCGTCCGGCAGGGGCGCCAGGCAGTCGACCCCATCGACCCTCCCGGGCGCGTCCAGGCCGCACAGCACCAGCACCTCGCCCTCGCTCACCACCGTTGGCGGCAGGGTCTTGGTGGCCGAGCCCAGTCCCACGACGACCCCGCCCAGGTGCAGGTCCAGGGCCGAGCGCACCCGGAGCTCCACATAGGGCGGGATGTCGGGATCGACCGGGTCCACGTAGATCTCGTCGACCACGAGGGAGCCCGGGGTCAGGAGGTGCTCGTCGACCCGGCCGTCGCAGTCCTCGTCCACGCCGTCGGCCCGTTCATCCGCGCCCGGGAACCGGTCGGGGTCCCCGTCATCACAGTCGCCCGACGCGGCGGCGTGGCCCGGGGGACGCGCGCAGGCGGCCTTGGGGGCCTCGTCGCGCCCGAAGCCGTCACCGTCGTCATCGACGAACCAGCTCGGCGCGTCCTTGGCGCCCAGGTCGACCGTGCCGTCGCAGTCGTTGTCGATGCCGTCGCAGCGTTCTTCGGCGTCCGGCGAGACGGCCGCGTCGCCGTCGTCACAGTCGGCACCACCAGCCGCCGCGTCGTCATGGCCATCGCCGTCCCAGTCGGTGGGCACCCGGGCCGCCAGCGGCACGTCGACCTGGCGGCCATCGGCCGTGAGGAGCAGCCGGCCGGTCTGCGCCCCGAAGTCGCCCGACCGGAAGAGGACGTCGAGGGAGGTGCGCTCGCCCGGGTCCAGGAAGAGGGCGTCGGTGCTGCCGCTGAAGGGCTCGGTGGTGGCGATCAGCACCCGGAGGCGGGCCGTGCCGGGGTTGGACAGGACCACCGGGGCGCGCGCCACCCCGTCGCGCCGCACCTCGCCCAGGTCGATGGCGGGTGTCTCGACCACCAGTCGTGGGACGGGCACGGCCAGGCCGCCGCCGCAGGCGGAGGCGAGCAGGAACGGCAGGAGCCAGGGGACGCGCATGAGGCGGGATTAGCCTGGAGTCGCCGGGCCCACACGTGCGCCAGGATGACGCGGGAGGATCCAGGGCGCGGCCGGGCCGGATCCGAAACGTCCGATAATCTATATTATGTAAAGTAAGAGATCGGGAGGGGGTGGAGGCTGGCGCGGCGGGTTGGGATCCCTCGTGAGTCGTGGGCTCGTGGCTCGTGGACTCGTG
>CAZPJM010000414.1:0-3972 GCA_964586865.1 uncultured Enterobacteriaceae bacterium | reverse complement strand
CCCGACTGCCACGGGGCCCCCCCGGACCGCGCCCGCCAGAGCGGCGGGACCCGCCCGGGCCCCCTCCGCCACCACGGCGGTCCTGGGCCTCGTTCACCCGGATGGTGCGGCCATCCAGGAAGGCCCCGTTCATGCGCTCGATGGCGGCCTGGGCGGCCGTCTCGGAGCCGAAGTTGACGAAGCCGAAGCCGCGGCTCTGCCCCGTGTCCCGATCCAGGATGACCTTGGCCTCGACCACGTCACCGTGGGGTTCGAAGGCGGCGCGCAGGCTCGCGTCGTCGGTCGAGCGGGAGAGTCCCCCCACGAACAGCCTCGTACCCATGGCTCCTTCTCGGCGGTGGCGTCGTTGCGGGGCGGAGGCCCCGGCGGGGCGCTGGCCCCGGTTTCGTCACCGACAGCCTACCACGGTGGCACGCGACGTCCTCATCGTGTGGCCCGGAGAAAGGCCAGCGGATCGGAGGGGCCGGCGGAAACGGGGGGATCGGGCACCTCTCCCAGCAGGGCCAGCGTCCGGTCCACCACGGTACGGAGCGGCGCCAGCGTGGGCGCATCGGACCACAGCGGCTCCAGGTCCGGCGCGCGGCACAGGCCCCGACGCACCGCGTCCTGCACCAGGCCCGCCACCCCCAGCTCGGTCAGGCCGTCGGTCTCGGCACACCGGGCCACCACCGCCGCCACCCCCTCGGGGTCCAGCCGCCGACGGCGCCACAGGACCAGCGCGGCCTGCAGCCAGGAGAAGACGGGCGTGACCCGGGGGCCCAGGACGGCGAACCGCTGCACCGGACCGCCCTCGTCCAGACGGATGAAGATGTCCTCGACCGCATCGCCGCGGGGGGCGCGCTCCAGGGCCTCCAGGGCCCGGTCCACATCGTCGCTGTAGGCCCCGCCGCCCTCGAGCACCGCCCGCAGCGTGTCCGGTCCGATGCGGCCGCTGATCGCGTCGGCGTAGACCGCGTAGACCGCGGCATCCACCTCGGCGTCGTCCCCGAAGAGGGTCTCGGTGTCCGCCGGGTCCCGCTCCCCCCGCCGGCGGAGCAGCTCGGGCAGCTTGTAGCCGACCTGGCCCCACACGGCGCGGAGGCGCCCGCGGCGCAGGTTGCCCAGGTTGTCCTTCAGGGTCAGGCGATCGACCCGGATGCCGTCCATGGCGAGCTTCTCGGTGAGCACCCGCCGCATCTGGGTCGGCGAGCCCGAGATGACCTCGGTGCGGCTGGTCGGGTCGTGCTCCTGCAGGGCCCGGAGGAGCGCCGCCGAGCCCGAGACATTGCGCTTGGCGCTGGCGGGCTCGAGGGCGGCGCGGACCAGGGCGCGCACCGAGCCGAACTCGGTCACCAGATAGGTCTTGTCCAGGTCCCAGCGAAAGGTGTGCACCGCGGCGCCCTAACCCGCATCCCTCATGAATCGACGTGCCTCGGCACGCCTTCCCTCGGTCGCTCGTCGAGCACCGCGCTCACGACGGCATCTCGCCGGCTCGCGACGAGCTGTCATGACGGATGCGGGCTGACCGCTCGGAGCCGGGGCGGGCCGTCCGAGCCGGAAATGCGTTACCGCCCGATCATGCCCTTGCTGTCCTCTCTGTCCGACGAGGCCCGGCGAGCCCTCGAGGAGCTGGCCGGGCGCCTTCGCCACGATCTTGGGCGCTACGTGGCCTTCCAGGCCCGCTGGCTCCCGCCGGACGCCACCCCTGGCGAGCGCCTCCAGGCCCTGCGCGACGATGTGCTGGCCACCCGCCGCGGTCCGGATGGGGCCACCGATGCCTTTCGGATCTGGGAGCCCTACGACCGGATCCTGCGGGGCCAGGCCCCGCTGGCGGAGGGTCTCGTCATGGACCTGACCCCGCTGCCCCAGGTCCGGCGCATCCAGGACGCCATCGAGACCCTCGCCGGCCTCCGCCCCGGCCTGGAGGCGGGCGATCTGCCCCCCGAGCAGGTCGAGGTCGGTCTGGACGCCGCCCGCGCCATCGCGACGGCCTGCCGCCGGCTGCACACCCGCGTCCGCGAGGCCCGGGACCATGGCTGACATCCTCGTCATCGACGATCAGGACCGCACCATCGAGCTGTGCCGGCGGGCCCTGCCCGAGCACCACTACCGAGGGCCGGCGCGGAGCTGGGCCGAGGCCCGCGAGCACCTCTCCCGGGCCCGGGGGCGCGTCGAGCTGGTGCTGCTGGACGTCCACTTCGACCGGCCCGCCGAGGAGCTGCTCGGCGCCGACGACGACCTGGACGAGGCCGGCCTCGAGCGCCTGCGGCGGCGTCAGGGGCTGCACATCCTGGAGGCCCTGCGGGCCCGGGACCGGGAGCTGCCCGTCATCCTGATGACCGCGCGCGACGGCGTGCCCCTGGAGCACCAGCACGAGGTCGAGGAGGCCGAGGAGTTCACCTACTTCCTGGACGACGACTACGTGGACGCCCGGGCCCTGAGGGCCCAGATCGAGCGGATCCTGGCCGCCAGCCGCGGCCACGAGGCCGACGGCCCCATCTACTGGGGGCGGGGGCTGTCCATCCGTCGGCTCCGCCAGCGGCTGGAGGTCCTGGCCCGTGGCGGGCTCCCGGTGGTGCTCCTCGGGCCCACCGGCACGGGCAAGAGCCTGGTGGCCCGCCACTTCGTCCACCCCCGCTCGGGCCGACCGGGACGCTTCGTGAGCGTGGATCTGGCGACCCTCCCGAAGGACCTGATGGCCGCCCACCTCTTCGGCTCGGTCAAGGGCGCCTGGACCGGCTCGGTGGGCGATCGGACCGGCGCCTTCGAGGCGGCCCACACCGGCACCCTCTTCCTCGACGAGATCGGCAACCTCTCCCTCGACGCCCAGAAGATGCTCCTGTCGGTCCTGCAGGAGGGCACCGTCACCCGCCTCGGGGACACGAAGGAGCGCGCGGTCGACGTGAAGGTGGTGGTGGCCACCAACGAGGATCTGGCCGCGCGGGTCCGGGACGGGCGCTTCCGCGCCGACCTCTACATGCGCCTCAACCCGGCGGCGGCGGTGCGGCTCCCCGGCCTGGCCGAGCGGGGCCTGGACCACGCCCGGCTGCTCGAGCACGTCCTGGAGACGGCCCTGGAGCGGCCCGCCCTGCGCGACCTCATCGCCGAGGTGCGCCGCCGCGGCGACCTGGGGGAGGGCCCCGTGCGGGTGGTGTCCGGCAGCGGCGTCCCCGAGGCCCGCGAGGGGGTCCTGACCCTGCTCTTCCCCGAGCGCTCCATGCGGCTCCTCAAGGCCCATCCCTGGCCGGGCAACCTGCGCGAGTTCGCCATGGTGGTGGAGAACGCCGCCCTCTTCGCCCTGGCCGAGGTGGCCGGCCTGGAGGGCGGCGAGCGGGCCGACCTGGTGCAGGTGCGCCCCAAGACGGTGCGGGATCTGCTGGCCCACGCCCGCCTGGACGATCCGGCCAGCGCCGAGGGCGGGGTCCGGGTCCAGGTGGCCCTGCGGCCCCACGACACCCTGAACAAGGTGGCCCAGTCCTGCGAGCGCCAGTACCTCGAACACCTTTGGATCAGCCACGGAGGAGACTTCTCGGCCATGGCCTCGCTGCTGCTCGGCGACCCGGCGCACGCCCGGAAGGTCCAGCTCCGCTTCAACCAGCTCGGGCTCAAGGTCCGTGACCTGAAGGACCGGCTGTAGGAGCGCGTAGCGGTCCGTCACGGCGCGGCCGGTCCGCCGGTCCGGGGCGATAGGCTCCCGGCGAGGCCCCCGGACCGTGGAGGAGAGCGCGTGCGCAGGCGGCTGACGGTCCTGCTCCTGCTGGCCATGACCGGGGTGGCCCGGGCGGCCCCACCGGGCCTGTCCCCGGTGGCCGAGGGGCTGTGGGACCGGGCGGTGGCCCTGCGGCAGGTCGAGCCGGAGCGGGCGGCCCGGCTGTTCGAGAGCATCTGGCAGGCGGAGGCCCACCCGGCGGCGGTGCGGGCGGCGGGCGAGGCCTGGGAGGCGACGCGGTAGCAGATGCGAACGATGGGGACCTGGCGCGAAACCGCGGTCTG
>CAZPJM010000413.1:0-3977 GCA_964586865.1 uncultured Enterobacteriaceae bacterium | reverse complement strand
AGGCGCGGAGGGGGGCGGCGGGGGGAGGCCGGGGGATCCGCGTCGGTCACGCGGTGGCCTCGACCTCGCCGGTGAGGGCCGGGCGGCGGTCGCGCACGGGCAGGCCCAGGACGTCCTTGATGGCGCGGCGGACAGCGCGGGTCCGGGTCAGGGCGATGGCCACGTGACCCACCGGGTGCCACTCCACCTCGCGGTTCCAGGCGCGGGCGAGCAGCGCGGCGTGGTGGCTCGGCACCAGCCCGTCCTCCAGGGCGCCCAGGATCCGGATCCGGGCCTGGGCCCCGGGCGGCCGGAGGTGGAGGACGTCGAAGGTGTCCATCAGGGCGGTCCACCGGGCGAAGGTGGCCTCGGTGGGGCCCCCCAGGGCCTCCCAGTCGATGCAGCGGCCCAGCGGCCCGGCGGTGAAGGGCTCGCTGGGGCAGCGCGGGGGCGCGATGGTGACGAGCGGGACCTCGCCCCGGAAGGCGGCGCCGATCCCCGCCGCCAGGTGACCGCCCATGGAGAAGCCCACGCAGGCCACCGGGGCGCCCACCTCGCGGCGGGTCCAGGCCAGCAGGCCGCGGGCCTCGCGGAAGGCGGCGCCCTGCATGAGGAGGAAGTCGGAGACGGTGCGCAGCCCCTGGGCCCGCTGGCCGTCCCGGCGGCGGCAGCCGTAGAAGGGGTTCTCGAGGATGACGATGGAGATGCCCTCGCGGACGAGCTGGCCCACGAGCCGACCCCGCATGGTGGGCCCCTCGTCCCCCCAGCTCGCCAGCACGCAGACCGCGCCGCGGGGGGCCTGATCGGCGGGGTGGAGCCACCAGAAGCGCGCGGTGCGGGACTCGGGTGGGAGGCGATCGTCGGGGCTCACGAAGTGGCCCACCCGCAGATCGGCGCCGAGCACCCGGGTGGGGGCCCCGACCTCGGGACGGATGGGCTCGAGCGGCGGGGGCTCGGCCAGGTCACGCGCGATGGCCGGAGCCACCGAGAGGTCGCCCCAGCCATCCTGGAAGCAGATCCGGCGCCGCAGCGCCCAGGCCTGAACCCGGTCCATCCAGTGCAACGCGTCCTCCCGCACGGTGCGCGACCGCTCGTGACGGTCGCGTGCCGCTATGTGCACCCCCGGGATGGTGTCAACGACGGGTTGCGGGTGTCGGTAGGCCACCTCTCCCCTTGGACACTTCCTTGACAGCCGGGTGCAAGCTCCCGTAGCGTGGAAAGACGAGCTCCTTCCCATCGAAGCCCAGGAGGCCCCCATGGCCACCCTCGTCGCACCCCACCTCACCGCGCGTGACGTGATGGTGACGCGCCTCGTCACCTTCCGGCCGCACCTGTCCATGGACGCGGCCATGCGCACCCTGGTCAAGCGGGGGATCTCCGGTGCCCCGGTGGTCGACGACGAGGGCCGCCTGGTCGGCATGCTCTCGGAGTACGACTGCCTGCGCGTGGTGGCCGGCGACCACACCTCCGCCCTCTTCGAGGGTCCGGCGGGGCGGGTCGAGGACTTCATGTCCCGCGACGTGCGCACCATCGGACCGGACACCGTCCTCGCCACCATCGCCGACCGCTTCCTCACCCAGCACATCCGGCGGCTCCCGGTGGTGGAGGGGGACCGGCTCCTGGGTCAGGTGAGCCGGCGGGACATCCTGCGGGGCCTGCAGCGCGCCAAGGCCCACGCACACCGGCATCGCTACCCGGACTATCGCCGGCCGGCCTAGCCCCTGGCGTACCAGCCGTCGCGCTCGGCGGGGCCGGGCGCCCACCCCGTGTCGCGGTGCACGATAGGGGACCCGCCTGCCCGGAGTCCCCATGCTGCACGTCTCTTCCGCCTTCGACAGCGGGAACATCGAGGTCCTCGACGCGTCCGACCCGGGCGACGTCCGCCTCGCCATCCGCCCCGACCATGGCTCCGAGCACCTGCAGTGGTTCCACTTCCGGGTGACGGGCGCCCGCGGCGTGCCGCTGGTCCTGCACCTGACCAACGCCTTCAAGGCCAGCTACCCGAAGGCCTGGCACGGCACCCGGGCGGTCGTGAGCCACGACCGGCAGGACTGGACCCGCGCCGAGACCCGCTACGAGGACGGGGTGCTGACCATCCGGGTCACCCCCGAGCACGACACCATGCACGTGGCCTACTTCGCCCCGTACAGCCACGAGCGGCACCTGGACCTGGTGGCCCGGGCGGCCACCAGCCCCTTCGCCCGGCACGATGTGCTCGCCCGGACCCTCGACGGGCGGGACCTGGATCGGCTCGTCGTGGGGACCGGCCCTCGGACGCTCTGGATCGTGGCCCGTCAGCACCCGGGCGAGACCATGGCCGAGTGGTGGATGGAGGGCTTCCTGGGGCGGCTGCTGGATCCCGAGGATGCCCTCGCGCGGGCCCTGCGGGAGGGCGCCACCCTGCACGTGGTGCCCAACATGAACCCCGATGGAAGCGTCCGCGGCCACCTGCGCACCAACGCCGCCGGGACCAACCTGAACCGGGTCTGGGACGCCCCCACCGCCGAGGCCTCCCCCGAGGTGCTGGCGGTCCGGGACGAGATGGACCGCACGGGCGTGGATCTCTGCCTCGACGTCCACGGCGACGAGGAGCTCCCCTACACCTTCGTCTCGGGGGCCGAGGGCATCCCGGGCTGGTCCGAGCGGCTCGCCGCCCTGCAGGCCGCCTTCCTCCAGGCCTACCAGCGCGCCAACCCCGACTTCCAGACAGCCCACGGCTACCCGGTGGCCGATCCGGGCCAGGCCAACCTGTCCATGTGCACCAACCAGGTGGCCCAGCGCTTCGATGCCCTCGCCATGACCCTCGAGATGCCCTTCAAGGACAATGCCGACGCCCCGGATCCGGTGCGGGGCTGGTCCCCCGGCCGGGCCATGCGGCTCGGGGCCTCCGCGGTGGATCCGCTGATGGCCGTGCTCGATCGACTTCGGGGCTGAACCGATCCGGCGGGCGCCGCCCGGGGGGCGTGCGCGTGCTACCCTCCGCGCCCCGCAAGCGACGGCGACGCGGCCGGTCGCACGGGTACCACCGCTGGCCGAAAGAGGGCATCGCAGCCGATGAAGTACACGGGCCGAGGGATCGAGGGGCCGGGCGCGGAACTGTGGCACGCCGAGGTGGACGGCTCCACCCACGTGGTGATCGCCTACGCCGAGGCCTGGCGCGAGAACCCGGTGCTGGCCGCCCTGGTCGACGAGGCGCGGGGCTTCCTGGCCGATCCCGGGATCGAGGGCGTGCTGGCCCTCGAGGAGACCCCCGAGCCCGGCCTGTTCCGCTACGACCTGCGCGGCGGCATGACCATCGCCCAGATCCTGGCCGCCCACCGCAGCCTGGGGCGGCCGTGCGGGCTCCGAGCCGGCCTCGAGCTGCTCCAGCAGGGTGCCGAGGTCCTCGCCGACGCCGCCGACGCGGGCCGCGAGGTGGGCCTGCCCTGCCACGGCGACATCTCCCCCTGGCGGCTGGTGGTGGACGAGGAGGGCTACCTGGACGTGCTCGGGCACGGCCTGCCCCCGCTGGCGGTCCTCGACTTCCTCGAGGAGCGGGTGGACACGGTGCCCGCCGATGGGCTGCGCTACGCGCCGCCCGAGCGCCTGGAGCTGCAGGAGGAGGACGTCCTCTCCGACCTCTGCTCGCTGGTGGCGGTGGCGGTCGAGGTCATCACCGGCAAGCCCGTCTTCCCCGGGGACGCCGAGGCCATCATCGAGCCTCTCCTGGCGGGCGAGGGCCCGGCCCGCGTCGAGGCGGTGGCCGCGGGGCTGCCCGATCCGGTGCTGGACCTGCTCTGCATCGCCTCCGAGCCGGATCCGGGGGAGCGTCACCCCGACGCCGACGCCTTCATCGATGCCGTCAAGGCCTGCCTGGACCAGGCCGACGGGCCGACGCTCCTGGACTGCCTCGATGCCGCCCGGGAGGTCGAGACCACCCTCGCCCTCGGTCCGGGCGCCGAGCCCGAGCCGGAGCCCGAGCCCGAGGCTGCCGCGCCGGAGCCCGAGGCTGCCGCGCC
>CAZPJM010000412.1:0-3995 GCA_964586865.1 uncultured Enterobacteriaceae bacterium | reverse complement strand
CCGGGGGCGGCGCCTACGGCGTCGACGACCTGAGCGAGGACTTCTCGGGCGGCGGGCACGCCGATCCGGGCTCGGCAGGCAGGATCCGGGGGTCCGCTGGCGGGGCGTCCGGGGGCGGCGCCTACGGCGTCGACGACCTGAGCGAGGACTTCTCGGGCGGCGGCGGTGGCGGTGCGGGTGGGGTGCGCGGCGGCTTCGGCGGCGGCGGCGGGGGCGCCATCAAGATCGTGGCCGGGACCATCTCGCTGGCGGGGATCCTCGATGCGGGCGGGGCCCACGGGGGCAATGCCCCCTCCGGCTGCTCCTGGCCGAGCGGCGGCGGCGGTGGCGGCGCCGGTGGGGCGGTCTGGCTGCACGGCGACGTGGTGGACGTGACCGGCCAGATCGACGTGGGCGGCGGCGAGGGCGGCGTCGGACGCGACCCCTCGACGGGCCCCGACACCGATCGGGCCGGCGGGGCCGGGGCGGTGGGCCGGGTCCGGCTCAGCGGGGCCGACGTGGACAACCGCGGGACCATCTCGGATCTTCCCTTCGTGGACGACTCGGCGCCCTCCTGCGACCACCCCCTCGAAGAAGACGAGGAGTAGGCCATGCGCATGCGGCGGATCCTCCCCCTGGCCCTCCTGCTCGGTGCCGCGGTGCTCGCGGCCTGTGGCCCGCCCGATCAGGACGGGGACGCCTTCCCCCAGACCGACGACTGCGACGACCAGGACCCCACGGTCTTCCCCGGGGCGCCCGAGCTGTGCGACGGGCTCGACAACAACTGCAACGGGGTGGTGGACGAGCTCCCCCCCGAGCCCGGCGAGTGGGTGCCCACCTGGTACTTCGACCGGGACGCCGACGGCTTCGGGGATCCCGGCGTGTCGGAGCGGACCTGCGAGCCCCGGAGCGACGCCTGGGTGGCCGACGGCACCGACTGTGACGACGTCGACGGCGATGCCTACCCCGGCGGCGTCGAGGTCTGCGACGGATCGGACAACGACTGCGACGGGGCGGTCGACGAGGGCTCCGACCAGACCCCGCCTTGGTACGCGGATCTGGACCGGGACGGCTTCGGCGACGCCGATGACGTGGTCCGCGCCTGCTTCCCGCCAGCCGACTACATCGACGAGGCGGGGGACTGCGACGACGCCGATCCGGCGGTGTTCCCGGGCGCGGTCGAGGTGTGCAATGGCGTGGACGACGACTGCGACGGCACCGTCGACGAGGACGGCGCCGTGGACGGCACGCCGACCTATCTGGACAGCGACGGGGACGGCCGTGGGGATCCCGAGACCCGTGTCCTCATGTGCGCCATCCCGAGCGATCGGGTGACGGACGGACTCGACTGCGATGACGACGATCCCGGGATCCTGGCCGGTTGCACCTGCTCGGATCGCTCCGATGGCGATCTGATCGTGCTGAGCGGCGAGTCGACCACGCTGGACAGCGGGCCGCACCACTTCGGGCGCTTCGAGGTCGAGCGGGGGGCCGAGGTGAGCTTCCGGGGGCGCCAGCCGGTCCGGATCTACGCGGACGAGGTGGTCATCGCGGGCGATCTGCGGCTGGTCGGGAGCGACGGCGTCAGCAGCGCGTTCGGCTCGCCCGGCAATGGCGGAGAGGCGGCGCCGGGCGGCGGTGGCGGCGGTGGGGGTGGCAACTGCGGCAATGGCGCCGGCTTCGGGGGCGAGCCCAACGGCAAGGCCGGCTCGGCCCGCTTCAATGGGGCGGGGGGCGACGGCGGCCTGCCCATGGGCCTGGAGGAGCTGGCCCCGGATGTGGCCCCCGCGCGGGGCGGCCTCGGCGCCATCGGCGGCGGCGGTGGCGCCATCCAGATCGTGGCCGCCCGGCTCGACCTGACGGGATCCATCGCGGCGGACGGCGGCGACGGTGGCGTCAAGACCTCGGGCGGCTGCACCTCGGGCGGCGGCGGCGGGGGCGCGGGCGGCTCGGTCTGGCTCCACGCCGATCGGCTGCGGGTCACCGGGCGCATCTCGGCGCGCGGGGGTCGGGGCGGGAGCGGGGCGCTCACCGGCAATGGCGGTGGGGCCGCCGCCGACGGGCGGATCCGCATGTCCGGCCTGACCACGCAGCTCGAGGCCGAGCGGATCTCGCCGTCGGCCTTCGTGGACGGCGCGGCCCCGGCCTGCCCCCGGCCCGACGACACGGGGGACGGCGAGGACGCGGAGTAGCGGCGCCGCGTTCGAGGCCGTGGCTGGCGGCCTCTTCTCTGTGCCACCTCGCGCCAGCTCGTGCCATCCGGGCCGCCTCAAGAAGGCCGGCCGGGTTCCGAAAGGACGGGTGCGGGTTCACGAGACCCCCCTCATGGCGAGGGTGGGCGGTCCGGACGCGGGAGGACTGGCATGAGTTCCACGAAGCAGGCCGCCGAGGCGGCCGATCACGGTGCGCTGCACGGGTTCCTGGAGGGCCTGGCCCACGGGGCCCTGGTGGCCGACGGGGATCTGGCGATCACCTACGTCAACGAGGAGGGCCAGGGGGTCCTCGACGAGCTGGGTGATGCCGTCCCGGAGCGGTTCGGGGTGGGCGCGGCGGAGCTGGTGGGCCAGAGCCTGCTGGGCTTCTTCGACGATGCCAGCGCCGCCAAGCGGATCCTCACCTCGAAGAAGGGCCTGCCCCATCGGACCACGGTCACGGTCGGCGACCTGGCGCTCCGTCTCGAGGTCGGCGCCACCTGGGAGAAGCGCAAGGTCCAGCAGTACACCGTCCTGTTCGAGCTCGAGGATGTCCTGGATGCCGACGCCCTCGCCGCCGCCCAGGAGGAGGCCGAGCAGGCCCGCACCGCCCTCGAGCAGGAGCGCGCCGCCGCCCGCAAGGCCCAGGAGACCCTCGCCGCCGTCGAGGGCGACCTGCGTGGCGTCTCCGAGTCGGTCGAGCTCCTGACCCGGGCCGTCGAGGCCGCCGCGGCCGGCGATCTCACCGTCGACACCCACGGGGGCGAGGGGGCCCTCGGTACCGTCGGCACCGCCCTCGGTGGCTTCCTGGGGGGCCTGCGCGAGCAGCTCGGCATCTTCGCCGAGACCGCCACCCGCCTGTCCACCGCCGCCGACCAGCTCTCCGAGGCCTCGAGCATGCTCTCCGAGGGGGTGGATCAGACCTCCGAGCTGGCCAAGTCCGTCACCGCCGCCACCCAGGAGGTCAACGCCAACGTGCAGGCCGTCGCCTCGGCCGCCGAGGAGATGACCGCCTCCATTGGCGAGATCGCCCAGAACGCCAGCCAGGCCGCGCAGGTCGCCCAGCAGGCCGTCGACATGGCCGAGGACACCAACGGCACCATCGGCCGGCTCGGCGACGCCAGCAACGAGATCGGCGAGGTCATCAAGGTCATCACCAGCATCGCCCAGCAGACCAACCTGCTCGCGCTGAACGCCACCATCGAGGCCGCCCGGGCCGGCGAGGCCGGCAAGGGCTTCGCGGTGGTGGCCAACGAGGTCAAGGAGCTGGCCAAGGAGACCGCCCGCGCCACCGAGGACATCGGCAAGAAGATCGAGGCCATCCAGCTCGAGACCGGCAAGGCGGTGGACGCCATCCAGGACATCACCGGCATCATCCGGCGCATCTCCGAGATCCAGGACAACATCGCCTCGGCGGTCGAGGAGCAGAGCGCCACCACCAATGAGATCAGCCGGAACGCGGTGGTCGCGGCCTCCTCGGTCAAGGAGATCACCTCGGGCACCAAGGCGGTGGCCGAGCGCAGCGAGGAGTCGAGCATGACCGTCATGGCCACCCAGGCGGCCGGCATCGAGCTCCGGGAGATGGCGGTGGAGCTCGAGCGGCTCGTGGAGCAGTTCACCCTCTGAACGACCGGTCCGACCCGCCCGTGTGCCCTCGCCGGTCCTCCGGCGGGGGCCTTCTTCGTGGGGAGCCTGTCGCGGTCCTGCCCCGACCCCGTGACGCCGCGGGGTGGTGGATCCGATGGGCGCGGACCCTGGATCTGCCGCGGGAGTCGTCCGAGATCGCCCGCAGATCGGAAGAGCGTCGTGTAGGGAAAGAGTGTA
>CAZPJM010000411.1:0-3997 GCA_964586865.1 uncultured Enterobacteriaceae bacterium | reverse complement strand
GGCCGCCTCGCCGGGACCGCACAGACCCAGCGATTCCCAGGCCATGAGCTCGGCGGAGGCGGTGGCGTCGTGGGCCTCGACCACGTCGACGTCGTCGGGGCCCAGGCCGGCCTGCTCCCACGCCGCCCGGGCCGCCCGGGCGATGACGTCGTCGCCCTGCTGGCCCTCGGCGAGGGCGCTGGCCAGGCCGAAGCCCCGCAGTCGCACCCCCCGGACGCCCAGGCGACGCCCCACCTCGGGGGTGGCGACCACCACGGCGGCGGCCCCGTCGGCGATGGGCGAGCACATGGAGCGGGTGAGGGGCGGCGCCACCATCCGATCGGCGAGCACCTCGTCGGGGGTCATGGCGAAGCGGTACTGGGCGTAGGGGTTGAGGGCCCCGTGGACGTGGTTCTTGGCCGAGACCCAGGCGATGTCGCGCTCGGTGGCCCCGGTCTCGGCCAGGTAGCGACGCGCCTTCTCGGCGTAGGTGTCCATGAAGATGCTGCGGGTCTCGCCCGCCCCGGCGGCGGCCTCCTGCTCGGCCGCCCACTCCACGTCGAGGCCGCTGGCGATGGCCTGGAAGGTCCGGGCCTTGTCCGGGTGGGTCATCTTCTCGACGCCGAAGGCGAGGACGCAGTCGTACAGCCCCGAGGCCACCGCCATCCAGGCCTGCCAGAGGGCCGTCGAGGACCCGGCGCAGGCGTTCTCCACGTTGACCACCGGCAGCCCGCCCAGGCCCATGGCGCGGAGGACCACCTGGCCGCGGATCGTCTCCTGCCCCGTGATGAGCCCCGCCACCGCGTTGGCCGCCCAGGCGGCCTGGATGCCCTCGGGCGCGACGCCCGCGTCGTCGAGCGCGGCGCGGATGGCCTCGGCCCCCAGATCCTTCAGCCCCCGATCCCGGTGCTTGGCGAATCGGGTCATGCCCAGCCCGATGAGGTCGACCTCGCGCATGGTGCCTCCACGGAGCAGGACCTACGCCGCGACCGGCTCGGCGTCGAGCCCATGGGCCCCCGGCCCACGCAACCGAGGGTGGCGGGTGAGGTCCGTCACCGACGCGACGGGCCCGTGACGCTACGGTGCTGTCCACGGAGACCTGCATGAAGACGGACGACCGCGGCTGGAAGCTCTACTGGGACGAGGAGCGGGAGACCCTCGATCCCGCAGAACGACGCAGGATCATCCTGGAGCGCGTCCAGCGCCAGCTCCAGTATGTCTACGCGGAGATCCCCTTCTACCGGCGTCACTACGACGCCCATGACTTCCACCCCGACCAGGTGCGCCACCTCGAGGACTTCACCGAGAAGGTCCCCATCATCACCAAGAAGGCGCTCATCGCCGACCAGGCGGAGCACCCGCCGTTCGGGAGTTACGCCGGCCCGTTCCACGAGAAGGACATCGCCCGGATCCACGGCAGCTCGGGCACCTCGGGCCGTCCCACCCTCTACCGGGTCTCCCGCGAGGACTGGGACCGGGCCGCCGAGGTCCACGCCATGGCCCAGTGGTCCATGGGGATCCGCCCCGACGACATCCTCCAGGTCTCCTTCCCCTTCAGCCTCTTCTTCGGGGGCTGGGGCATCAACCAGGGGGCCCAGCGCCTGGGCTGCACCGTCTTCCCCCTCGGCGTCATGCCCAGCGAACGCCAGCTCGAGCTCATGCAGACCATCGGCAGCACCGTCTTCACCGCCACCCCCAGCTACGCCCTCCACCTGGCCGCCGTGGCCGAGAAGATGGGCATCGACCTGGCGGCCGGCCCGGTGAAGCGGCTGATGATCGGCGGCGAGCCCGGCGGCTGCGTGCTCGGCACCAAGAAGGCCATCCAGTCCCTGTGGGGCGCCACCACCCACGACGCCGGCTCCACCTCCGAGATGTACCCGTTCCAGACCAATGTGGAGGAGGCGAGCAGCCAGGGCATGCACTGCATCATCGACGAGGTCTACACCGAGGTGGTCGACAAGGACGACGCCAATGCCGCCGTCCCGTACGGCACCCGGGGGGCGGTGGTCTACACCCACCTGTGGCGGCGCTCCCAGCCCATGATCCGTTTCTGGCCCGGGGACGAGACCGAGATGCATCCGGGGCCCACCCCGCTCGGACGGACCTACCCCATGCTTCCCAAGGGCATCATCGGCCGCCTGGACGACATGCTGGTGGTCCGGGGCGCCAACCTGTACCCCTCCACCGTCGAGACGGCGCTGCGGGCCATCGAGGACCTGGGGCCCGAGTTCGAGCTCCTCCTCGAGAAGCGCGGCGCCCTCGACGAGATCACCGCCCGCGTCGAGCTGCGCACCGAGGTCCAGCGGGGCTGGGAGGGCCTGTCGCCCCCGCGGCGGGCCGAGGTGGAGCAGGACCTGCTGCAGCGCACCGGGGCCATGCTCAAGCGGGTGTGCGGCATCCGGGTGGGGGTGGAGCTGCTCCCCCCCGGGACCCTGCCCGAGACCGTCTTCAAGGCCCGCCGGGTCCGCGACCTGCGTGGCACCTCCGACACCGCCGACGGGGAGGGCGCATGAGCGAGGTCATCCCGAGCGAGGATCTGCTGGCCGACGATGTGGTCCGGGATCCCTACACCTACTTCGGCGCCCTGCGCGAATCGGATCCGGTCCACTGGAATCCCTCCTGGGATGGCTGGATCCTGACCCGCTACGACGACGTGGTCGGGGCGTTCGCCGACTTCGAGCGCCTCTCGGCCGATCGGATCACCCCCTTCTACGAGGATCGGGTGACCGGGGAGAAGCGCTCCGTCTACCTGCCCACCTACGAGGTGCTGCGCCGGTGGATGGTGTTCGTGGATCCCCCGGCCCACACCCGCCTGCGTCGCCTCATCGAGCCCTTCTTCCAGCCGCCGGTGCTCAAGGAATCCGAGGGCAACGTGGTCTCCCTGGTGGACGAGCTCCTGGACGACATGGCGCCCCTCGGCGAGGCCGACTTCATCCGCCACTTCGCCTACCTGCTGCCGGTGCTGGTCATCGGCGACATGTTCGGGGTACCCCGAGAGGACAGGGATCGGATCAAGGGCTGGTCCGACGACATTCTCAAGCTGGTGTTCGGGAGCTACAACGTGCCCGATCGGCACGAGCTCGCCCGGGACAGCCTGGTGGCCTTCGGGGATTATCTGCGCGATCTGATCCGGCAGCGGCGGGCGTCGCCGGGCGACGATCTGATCAGCCGCCTGATGGCGGCCGGGGACGACGGCGAGGCCCTCGACGACGAGGAGGTGGTGGCCACCTGCATCCTGCTGCTCTTCGGCGGCCACGAGACCACCACCAACCTGCTGGCCAACGGGCTGCGTGCCCTGCTCCAGCGGCCCGCCGAGCTCCAGCGACTCGCCGACAACCCGCGGCTCGTCCGGACCGGGGTCGACGAGCTCCTCCGCTTCGACAGCCCGAGCAAGGCGATCATGCGCATCGTCCGACGGGACTTCGAGCTGCACGGCCGGTCCCTCCAGGCCGGCCAGAAGGTGCTCCTGGTCCAGGCCAGCGCCAACCGGGACCCCCGGCGCTTCGAGGCCCCCGACGAGCTCGACGTGGGGCGTCGCAAGAACCGCCATGCCGCCTTCGGCGCGGGGATCCACACCTGCATCGGAGCCCCCCTGGCCCGGGTCGAGGGGCGGCTCGCCTTCCCGCGGATCCTGGAGCGCCTCCCGGGCCTGCGCCTCGTGGAGGCGGAGCCGCGGTGGCACCCCACCATCCTGAACCGGGCCCTGGTCGAGCTACCGGTCGCGTGGGACCCGGCATGAGCGAGGGGGCAGCCGCTCACCGACGGGACCGTCAGACGCGGGAACGGAGACCGCCGCGAAGTGTAGCATCCGTGACAGGTCGGTGACGGGCGGCACGTGGACAATGAACGGGCACCCCCGACCGGAGGCACCCGATGAACGCTCCCGCCAACCCCCTGACCGGCACGTCCCGCATCTCCGAGCATGGCATCGACAATGTCAACGCCAACCTGATCGACTGGAAGGCGGTCGAGGGCGCGCCCGGCAACTACCTGAAGGTCCTCACCCTCGACCGGGAGG
>CAZPJM010000410.1:0-4001 GCA_964586865.1 uncultured Enterobacteriaceae bacterium | reverse complement strand
GGCGGCCCACACCCCCGCCCCGCCCCGGCCGTCCAGGGCCCGGGTGGCGATGCGCCGCACCGGGCGCAGGGGGTGGTCGGTGGCCCGGACCAGCGCGGCGGTGGCGGCCTCGCCCGGGTGGGCTGCGAGCCGCCCCACGGCGGCCTGGAGCGCATGGGCCTCGTCGGCCAGCCGGAGGGCGTGATCGGCCCGGACCATGTCCCGCGGATCGGCGTCGTCCAGGGCCCGGATCCCCTCCAGATCCAGCGGCACGTCCTCCAGCAGCCCGGGCACCTCGACCGGGGGCGCGACGCCCTGGGCCAGCAGGGCCCGGGCCGCCTGCGCCACCACGTGCGGGTCGGGGTGGCGGGTGGCCCCGAGCAGGGCGTCGATGGCCGCCGGATCGCCCAGTCGACCGAGCAGGACGCACCCGAGCCAGGCCAGCGTCGGATCCTCGGCCCGCGCGGCCTCGTCCAGCCCATCGGCCAGCCCGGGATCGGGATCCGCGGTGCGGAGGGCGTCCAGCGCCGCCGCGCGCACCGCCGGGTCCCCGTGGGCGAGCAGGCGCTCCCGGGCGACGGGCTCGGACGCCAGGGCCTCGGCGATGCGCAGCCGCAGCCAGGGCAGGGGCTCCTCCCGGAGCGGCGCCCACAAGGCCTCCCGGCCTCCCTCCCAGGTCCCGAGCACCTCGACCACCACGGCCCGGATCCCCGGCACGGGTGAGGCGAGCCCCGCCACGAGCGGCCCGCGGGCCCCCTCGCGCCGCAGGGCGAAGGCCATGAGGCGCGCCTCTTCCGGATCATCCGCCGCCACCAGGGCCCGCCCCACCCCGTCGGGGTCGCTCCGGGCCTGGGCCAGCCAGGACAGGGCCTTCGCCATGCACGCCTCCAGCCCGAGCCGCTAACCCGCGGGCCGGCGCCACCGGCCACCCCGCCGACGCGGCTCCCCTCACCTGGGGGAAGGCCCGATCCGATGCCTCGTCCACGCCCGGAGCCGCCATGCCCCGACTCGCCCTCCTCCTCCTCCTCCTCCTCGGTGGCTGCGATCGGTGGGAGACCACCTGGGTCGCCCTGGGCAGCCGCTCCGTCTCGGGAGAGTGGGTCGGCTACGGCTTCCCCCTCTCGGGAGCCACGGTCAAGCGCTCGGATCCGGAGATCTTCATCGCCGAGTACACGACCCCCACCCAGCGGGACCGGCAGGCGGCCTACGACCGGTGGGAGCGCACCCTGGCGCGCAAGCACCGACGCACCGCCCGCTACGGCGATCTGGTGACCTCCCGGCATCGCCGCACCGGCTTCGTCGGGCAGGACGGCACCCAGTACATCCTGCAGGGCGAGCGGGGGGGCGGGGCGCAGCTCACGCTGTCGGTGCGGCGCGTGACGGCCCGACGTTGACGGTCTCGCGCGGAGGGACGGGCCGGTTACGCCCCCCGGTCCTGGAGGCCCGATGCTCGCCCTGCTCTCTCCGGCCAAGAAGCTCGACGCCCGCCCGATCGAGGTCGAGGTCGACGCCACCCGGCCCGCCCTGCTGGACCACACCCGCGCCCTGATGGAGACCGCCCGCGAGCTATCGCCGGGCGACCTCTCGAACCTCATGTCCATCAGTGAGAACCTGGCCTCGCTCAACCACGAGCGCTTCCAGGCGTGGGAGGCGGACCACACCGACCAGAACAGCCTTCCGGCGGCCCTGACCTTCGCCGGCGACACCTACGTGGGGCTGGACGCCCGCTCCCTGACCGCCGACGACCTGGCCTGGGCCCAGGACCACGTGGCCATCCTGTCGGGGCTGTACGGGCTGCTGCGCCCCCTCGACCGGATGCAGCCCTACCGCCTCGAGATGGGCACCCGGCTCGCGACCCACCGGGGCGAGGACCTCTACGCCTTCTGGGACGATCACATCGCCCGGCGGATCCAGGCGCTCACCGCGGGCCACGACGATCCCACCATCGTCAACCTGGCGAGCAAGGAGTACTTCTCGGCCGTCCGGCGCGGGGCCCTCGACCGGCCGGTGATCACCCCGGTCTTCCAGGATGTGAGCGGCGGCAAGGCCCGCACCATCAGCTTCTACGCCAAGCAGGCCCGGGGCGCGATGGCCCGGTGGATCATCACCGAGCGCGCCACCCGGGTGGACGCCCTCCGGGACGCCCGCCCCCTCGGCTACACCTTCGACGCCGACGCCAGCACCGACACCCGCTGGGTCTACCGCCGGCCCAAGCCGCCCCCCAAGAGCCAGACGAAGGGGTGAGGCCCCACCACCGAGCGGCGCCTCAGCCCCCGGCCAGGCGGGCCAGGAGCGCCAGGTGGGACCGGAGATCCACGGCCTCCTCGTCGAGGAGGCGATGGACCAGCAGCCCCAGGACCAGCGAGAGGCCAGGGCCGGCCAGGGCGGGCCCCAAGGCGTCCCGGAGGGGCGCGCGGTAGCCGTCGAGCACCTCGCGGACAAAGTCGGCATCGCCGTCCTGGCGGACGTAGTCGAGCACCAGGCGCAGGGTGGACTGGAGGTGCTCGGTGTGCTCCGCGACCCAGCCGCCGAGGGCCGCCAGCCGCGCCTCGGGGGGCCCATCGTCGGGAAGGGTGGCCGTGGCGCTGGCCAGATCCGCCTCGAAGCGACGGCGGACCAGGGTCTCGAAGAGGTCTTCCTTGCCGTCGAAGTAGTGGTAGAGCGTCCCGGTGCTGGTGCCCATGGTCCGGGCCAGGTCTCGCATGGACAGAGCGCCGTAGCCGTGGGCATCGAAGGCGTGGAAGGCCGCATCCAGGAGCTGGGCACGGCGCAGGTCGTGGTCGACGATGCGGGGCAACGGGACCTCCCGGGGAGCCCGGGCGGCCCACCCGGATCAGGCCTCCACGGCCCCCGCCGGGGGGGTCACCACCCGGTCGAGCTGCCGATCCATGAGCGCGCAGAACAGCGGCGGGATCAGCGCGAGCAGCACCATGCCCGGGTAGCCCGTCGGGAGCTGGGGGGCGTCCGGGAAGTAGCGGAGCTCGGTGCAGGGGCGCCGGGAATGGGCATGGTGGTCGGCATGGCGGGGCAGGTCGAACAGCATCATCCGGCCCACCGGGTGCTCGGCGTTCCAGGAGTGACGAGGCTGGACCCGCTCGTAGCGGCCCGACGCCAGCCGCCGCCGCTGCAGGCCGTAGTGCTCCAGGTAGTTGACGGTCTCGAGCAGGAGGATGCCCACCACCGCCGCACCCACCCAGCCCAGGGCGGCCAGGGGACCCAGCACCAGGGCCACCCCGAGCAGGGCCGCCGCCTGCAGCGACCAGCCGAGCACCACCCGCCGTCGGTCCAGGGCCAGGGCCGAGCGGGCCCCCCCCACGATGGAGCGGACCCAGAACGGGTAGATCCACTCGCCGCGCCGGGCGGAGGCCGGATCGTCCGGGGTGGCCACCCGGGCGTGGTGCCCCAGGTTGTGCTCGACCCAGAAGTGGCTGTAGAGCGCGGTCCCCATCATGAGCTGGGCCACGAGCCGCCAGCCGCGCCCGCCCCGATGGCCCAGCTCGTGCCCCACGTTGAGCCCGTAGATGCCGAGGCCGATGCCCACCGAGAGCACGCCGCCGGCCGCCGCCACCGGACCCAGGCCCGAGGTGGCGATCAACAGGACCAGCACGGCGAGGCCCGCGAGGTTGAGCGGGACGGTGAGCAGGAGGAGCGCATCGGCGAGGGGGCGATCCCACCGCCCGACCGGACGCTCGGCGCGGGTGCGGGTGAAGAGGAGCTCGAGGGCCGGGATCACCCCGAAGACGAACGCCGGGGTGAGCCAGGTGGCGAGCCCGCCCATGGCGAGCCCGACCAGGGTGAGGGCGCCGGGCACGAGGGCCAGGACATAGGTGAGCGTATGCACGGGGCCTCCTTCGGATACCGAACGTACGTTATCCCAAGACTGGCCGACCGTCCAGGATGGCTCTCGACCCCGCCACGCACGAAGCCCACGCGGCGGAGCCAGCGCGCCGGCGCGAGAGGATCGGCCCCGTCATCGGGGGCGGCGCCCGAGCGCCCACGGCGAGACCCCGGCACGGGGCCCG
>CAZPJM010000409.1:0-4019 GCA_964586865.1 uncultured Enterobacteriaceae bacterium | reverse complement strand
CGTGCCCACGATCCGCGTGCCCACGACCCACGTGCCCACGATCCACGTTCGCACGAGTCCACGAGCCTCCAAGACCACTTTCACGGTACCAGCACGCAAGGCAGACCCCACCCGCGGGGGTCACCCCTCTACCGTCCCGACACCCCCACCTGCACCATCACCTCCTGAACGCCGCCTTCGGACAGGAGCACGGAGGTGGATGGGCCGCCGGCCGACAGGCTGCAGCGGGGGCCGCCGGGGCCGAGAAGGGCGTCCCGAAGGGCCTCGCCCTCGAGGACGGCGGTGAAGGCCCCCTCCTCGTCGGCCTCGACCTCGACGCCACACCCGCGCACCCTCACCCCCGGCACCGGCTCGCCGTCGGACCGGACGGTCCGGCCCTGGACGCGCACGGTGCGCGGCGGGAAGACGGCGCAGGTGGGGCCCCGCCACCCCAGGAAGGCACGCACCGCGCCGCCCGCGCCCACCACCCCGTTGCCCTGCTCCCCCTCGACCCCCTGCACCCGCAGCCCGTCGTCATGAAAGGCGGGGGCATCGTCGGGGGCGCCGGAGAGGCTCCCGCCGACGGGCACACCGCTGGGCCAGGGGCAGTTCAGGAGACGACGGCCCTCGGCGGCGTCGACCCAGGCGCTGGCCTCCCGCCACCGCGGGTCGTCCGTGTCGCCCACCGGACCCGAGCCGGCGGGGCGCAACGTCGCCGGGTCGGGCAGGAAGAGCCAGGCCGAGGCGGTGAGGACGCCGAGCAGGACGATGGTGCCGAGGCCGAAGCGGAAGATCTTCATGCGCCCCGCTCACACGCCCCCTCCCGACCGGCCACGCGCCTCGCCCGGAGTGGTGGGCGGTCCGACACCCGGCCCCGGTTGGTTCGCGATGAAACACGCGCTGGTTCATGCAATACAGAGGGCGGTGGCGACAGCGTGCCAGCGCCCTCCCCCGGCAGGCACGCTTTCTGCATGTCAGGCCACCTCCCGGAGCCCACCATGCGCCTCTTCGTCGTGCTGACCCTCGCCGCCTGCGGCACCTCGGAACCCCCGCCCACGGCGACGCCCGCCGTCGCGGACGCGTCCCCCCAGGCGACCGAGGCCGCCCACCCGAGCGGGTTGAACCTGGACGATCCGACCACGTGCGCCCCGTGCCACGCCCAGGTGGTGGCCGAGTGGAAGACCGCGATGCACGCCCGCGCCCACCACGATGAGGATCCGGTCTACGCCGGGATGCGCTCCCTCCGCATGAAGAAGCAGGGCGATCAGGTCGCCGGGAAGTGTGCCCAGTGCCACAACCCCCGCGCACCCGAGGCTCCGGACAGCCCGGCGGGGCGGGCCGGGGTGAGCTGCGCCACCTGCCATCACCTGGCGGCCGTGGACACGTCGGGAACCGTGAAGGGGGCCAAGGCCCTGACCTTCGCCGAGGGGGACGTGCTGCGGGGGCCCCACACCATCCCCGCGGAGCGCGCCGCCGGTGCCCCCCATGGCCTCGGCCCGGAGGCCCCCTGGCTCACCGACGGCCAGAGCGTGTGCCTGGCCTGCCACGGGGCCATGAAGAACCCCCAGGGCGTACCCACCTGCACCACCGGGCCCGAGCACGCCCAGGCCGAGGGCGCGCCCGGCTGCACCACCTGCCACATGCCCGAGGTGGCCGGCAGCTCGGGGGCGGTCTCCCCGCGCGACACCCACCGGTCCCACGCCTTCCACGGGCCCCACGATCTGTGGCGGGGCGAGACCGACTTCATGGCCACCGCGGTCGATCTCTCGGCCACCCTCGACGGCACCACCCTCACCGCCACCCTGGTCAACCAGGCCAGCCACGGCATGCCCTCGGCCTTCCCGGGTCGGGTGGTGCTGGTCCACGCCACCGGCACCGACGCCAGCGGCCAGCAGGTGTGGACCAACTTCGAAGGCGACCCCATGAAGGAGGACCGCGAAGCCGTGCTGAACAAGGTCTACGTGGACGCCGAGGGCAAGCCCACCCTCCCCCCGTTCAGCGCCCGGCTCGCCTCGGACACGCGCCTCCGTCCCGACGAGACGCGCACCCTGTCCTGGACCGTGCCCGACACGGTCGTCTCGGCCACCGTGGCCCTGAAGTACCGCCTGGTGCCGCCCAAGGCGGTCGGGCCGCTCGGCCTGGAAGGCCTCCCCGAGGCCGAGACGCGGCTGGTCGAGTCGGTGACCACCCCCTGATCCCCGGCGCCCCGGGCCCTCACCCACGGCCGGCTCCGATCCGATCCGGCGGATGGAGGCGCGGTGGTCGATTGGGGACAGCTCCTGATTCCAGCATCGGTCCGGGCGCGGGACGGCGAGTCCCGGGTGCGGGGCATGACCCTGCTCATGGCCACGGGCGCCTTCGGCGTGGCGGCGCTCATCTACACCGCCGTCAACCTCATCGAGGCGGACTGGGCCACCGCCGCCGTCTGCGCCGCGGCCACGGTCGTCTGCATCGGGGCGCACGCCCTGGTCCGCCACGACCGGCTGGATCTGGCCGCCCAGGTGGCCATCGCCGCCGTCTTCGTCGTGACCACACTCTGCGCCATCCTGGGGGGCGGCGCCGACATGCCGGACGTCTTCTGGCTGCTGGCCGTCCCGCAGGTCGCCGCGCTCGTCCGTGGGCACCAGGCCGGCCTCGCCTGGGCCCTCATCGCGCTGCTGGTCGCCGCCGCCCTCTACGCCCTCGAGCCCCTGGGCCTGCCCTACCTGGAACGAACCCCCGACGCCGACGACGCCCCCACCTTCCTCCTCCAGTTCGCCGGCCTCCTCACGGTCACCACCGCCCTGACGGGCAGCTTCCTGTGGGCCCGCGTCCAGGCCCGCGAGGTGGCCCGCGAGGCGGTCCAGCGGCTCGAGGCCGAGGTGGCGGAGCGGACCCGCGCCCAGGCCAGCGCCCAGCGCGCCGCGCGCAAGGCCCGTGAGGCCGAGCGGCGTGCCCTCGAGGCGAGCGCCGCCCGCAGCCGCTTCCTCGCCGTCATGTCCCACGAGATCCGCACCCCCCTCAACGGCATCCTGGGCGTCACCGACCTGCTGCTGGAGGGACCCCTCACCCCCGAGCAGCGCCGCGATCTCTGTACCGTGCGCACCAGCGGGCGGACCCTCCTGGCCCTCCTCAACGATGTCCTCGATCTGGGCAAGATCGAGGCGGGCAGCCTCGAGCTCGAGAGCATCGCCTTCGACCCGCGCGGCATCGCCGAGGAGGTCGTGCGCCTGTACCGACCCCAGGCCCAGCGCAAGGGTCTGCACCTGCACCTCGAGGTCGACCCCGCCCTGGCCCCGGCCTTCGAGGGGGACCCGGCCCGTATCCGCCAGATCCTCCACAACCTCGTGAGCAACGCCGTCAAGTTCACCAGCGACGGCTACGTGCGGGTGGCCCTGGCCGGGCATGACCACCTCGATCTCATCGTGGAGGACACGGGGATCGGCATTCCCGAGACCAAGCGCGGCCGGATCTTCGAGCCCTTCAGTCAGGTCGACGCCTCCACGACGCGCCAGTTCGGAGGCACGGGCCTGGGCCTGGCCATCCTCCAGCAGCTCGTCCAGGCCATGGGGGGCGCCATCGAGCTCGACTCCCACGTGGGCCGAGGCAGCACCTTCGCCCTCTCCCTGCCTCTCCGACCCACGGCGGCCCCCGGTGCGGGCGAGGAGGAGGGCGCGCCGCGGGAGCCGCTCTCGGGGGCGGTGCTCGTGGTGGACGATCAGCCGGTCAACCGGATGGTGGCGCGGCGCATGCTGGAGCGGCTCGGGGTCACGGTCCGGGTGGCGTCGAGCGGGGCCGAGGCCATCGAGGCGGTGCGTCGCGAGCGGCCCGCCCTGGTGCTCATGGACCTCCAGATGCCCGAGATGGACGGCTACGAGACCAGCCGACGGCTCCGGCGCCTGGTGCCGGACCTCCCCATCCTCGCCCTCACCGCCAATGCCTCGGAGCAGGATCGTCAGCGGAGCCTGGCCGAGGGCCTCGACGGGCACCTCGCCAAGCCCATCGACACCCGGGCCCTGGCCGAGGCCTGCGAGCGTCACCTGGGCCGCCGGGCGGCCTAG
>CAZPJM010000408.1:0-4023 GCA_964586865.1 uncultured Enterobacteriaceae bacterium | reverse complement strand
ATCCCGGGGCCACCGACCCCGGGGGAGGGGCGGCGGGGGAGGGGGCGGCGGGAGAGCGGACCGAAGGCCCCCGGGCCTCGTGAGGGCTCGCTACTTGCCCAGGCAGAACCGGGCGAAGAGGGTGTCGAGGACCGCTTCCCGGGTGTCGGCCCCGGTGAGGGCGTCGAGCTCCTCGAGGGCGCCGATGGTGAGCTCGGCGGCCACGGCGGGGCCCGCCACCGCGAGGGCCTCGGAGGCCTCGGTGCACAGGCCCGCCACCGCTTGCAGCCGGTCCCGCTGACGGGCCGACGCCACGAGCGCCCGGGCCTCGAGGGGCCCCTCGCCCACCAGCACCCGACGCAGCGCCGGCACCACCGCCTCGACGCCCCATCCGGTGGTGGCGACGGTGGGCAGGGCCCCTTCGGGTGCGGGGGCGACGCCTGGCGCATCCACGCCGTTGTAGACCACCACCCGGGGCTGCCCCTCCGTCCGGGCGAGGATCCGCGCCGCCACCGGGTCCGGGGCGTCTGGACCGGCCCGGACCACCACGACCAGCGCATCCGCTTCCTCGACGAGCTCCCGGGCGAGCGCCAGGCCCGCCGCCTCCACGGGATCGTCGGTGTCGCGCTCGCCGGCCGTGTCCAGCAGGGTGAGGGGGAGGCCCTCGCGGACCAGCCGGACCTCGAGGACGTCGCGGGTGGTGCCGGGGCTCGGGTGGACCAGCGCCCGGGCCCGGCCGACGAGCGCGTTGAACAACGAGGACTTGCCGGCATTGACGGCCCCCACCAGCGCCACCCGCGCCCCGTGGACCAGGGCGTGGCCGGCGCGATGGGTCCCGGCCAGGGCCAGGGCCTCCCGCGCCACCCCCGCCAGGCGCCCCTCGAGCACCGCATCGGTCTCGAGGGTGAGCTCGTCCGCCGGGTGGTCGAGCCGGGCCTCGAGCTCGGCCGCCACGTCCAGGAGCGGCTCGCGCAGGGCCCGGTACGCCCCCGAGAGCTCCCCCCCGAGGGCCTGGCGCCCGGCGGCGACGCCCTCCCGGGTGGCGGCCTCGCTGACCTGGAGGATCCCCTCGGCCTGGACCAGATCGAGCTTGCCCTGCGCCACCGCCCGGCGGGTGAACTCGCCCGGACGGGCCAGCCGGGCGCCAGAGGCCACCGCCCGGTCCAGCGCCCGCTCCAGGAGCCAGGGGTTGCCGTGCAGGGTCAGCTCGGCCGTGTCCTCGCCCGTGAAGGTGCCGGGCCCGCGCCCGAGCACGAGGGTGCCGTCCTCGAACACGCCATCATCGTCGAACAGGTCCACCCGCCGCTGGTGGCCGGGGCGCACGGCCGCACCGGTGCGTGGCCGCACGAAGCCGGCCAGCACCTGGTCGAGACCGGGCCCCGACAGCCGGACCACCCCGAGGGCCGACCGGCCCCACGGGGTGGCCGCCGCGACGATGACGTCGCGCACGGCTCAGTCGGGGAAGACCTGCACCCGCTTGCCCCCGTCCTTCTCGATGGAGCGGGTGTCCACGCCGTCGAACTCGGAGACCTCGAGGTGCACGATCCGACGGTCGTAGCTGTTCAGGTCCAGGTTGATGGTGATGGTCTTGCCGGTCGAGCGGGCCTTCTCGGCGGCCTTGCGCGCCAGCGCGCGAAGCTTGTCCTCGTCGAAGGTGCCCTTGTCGTCGGACCGGCCCCGCTTGCGCGAGCGCTTGCGCTTGCCGCGGCCCCGGTCTCCGTCGTCGTCGCGCCGGCCGCTGCGGCTGGGCTTGCCACCCTTGCGGTCGTCGTCCACATCGACGTCGATGGTGGGCGAGCCGTGGGACTCGAGCGCCAGGCCCAGCAGGTGCCGGATGGCCGAGAGCGTGGCCCCGCGCCGCCCGATGAGGCGGCCGGCCTTGCTCTCGGGCTGGATGCGGACGTGGACCCGGTCGTCGTCGCCGGTGGCCTCGACCGTGCCCTCGACACCCAGGTGCTCCAGGAGGGTGGCGAACCAGGCCTGGGCGAACTCGGAGGCAGGGGTGCTCCCCCCGGCCGGGGTGCGACGGTCGTCGCTCCCCCGGTCCCGACCCCGATCGCGGCCGCCGTCATCGTCGTCCGAGCGCGGCTTGCGGGCCTTCTTCGCGGGCTTCCTGGCGGCCGGAGCCTCCTCGTCGGCGTCGGGATCGACCCACGCCACGATCTTGACCGTGTCGCGGGGCACCGACGTGCCCAGCTCGCTGCGGAAGTGGGAGAGATCGATCTTGTGGGCGACCTGATGGGGCTTGACCCCCAGCGCCTCGGCGGCCGCCTCGAGGGCCGAGGACAGATCATGCCCCTCGATCTCGGTGGTCTCGACGCCTTCCGGAACCTTGCTCATGAATACTCCAGGATGGCCACACGATGGTGGCTACGCAGGATTCGCCGTCTTGAACCTGCGCTTGATGAACCACTGCTGCAGGATGGTCAGCAGCATGTTGACGAAGATGTAGAGGACGAGGCCCGACGGGAAGCTGAAGAAGAGGAAGCCGAACACGAGCGGCATGAACTTCATGATCCGCGCCTGGTTCGGGTCCATCTGGCCCGTGGGCATGAGCTGCTGCTGGCCGAACATGAGCCCGACCACGATCAGGGGCAGCAGCGCATAGGGATCCTGCACCGAGAGGTCCTTCAGGTAGAGGAACTCGGTGTGGTACAGGTCGACCGAGGTGAGCAGCACCCGGTACAGCGAGATCCAGATGGGCATCTGGATGATCATGGGCAGGCAGCCGCCCACCGGGTTGACCTTGTTCTCGCGGAAGAGCTCCATGGTCCGCTTGTTGAGCTCCTCCTGGTTGTCCGCGAACTTCTCGCGGAGCTTCTTGAGCTCGGGCTGGAGCGCGCTCATCCGCTGGCTGGACTGGTAGGCCATCTGGGTGAGCGGGAAGAAGAGCGCCTTGATGGTCACCGTGAGCAGGATGATGCTCAGACCCCAGTTGCCCACCCACGAGTGGTAGAGCTCGAGCAGCCAGAGCAGGGGACGACCGAAGAAGGCGAACCAGCCCAGGTCGACCAGGTAGTAGAGGGTCTCGTGGACCTTGGAGAGGGTGGCGCTGTCGTTGGGCCCCACGTAGACGTCGAAGGTCTCGGTGGCGGTGGCCCCGGCCGCGAGCCCGGAGCGGACGTAGTGGTGCCCGTAGAGCGGCTCGTCTGCACCCACGTCCAGGGGGCTGACCACCAGCTCCCCGTCGTTGGTGCCGGTGGGCACGGCCACGAACGAGAAGTAGCCGTCCGAGAGCCCGAACCAGTCGACGCTGCCCTCGTACCGATCCGGGGCGTCGAGGGGGGCGTAGAGCCCCATGTAGCCGCCCTCCTTCGGGTAGGTGTAGCTGTTCCAGGCCCCGTCCACCGACCAGTAGGGCTTGGGCACGTGGGCGTAGGCATCGGGCGGGTCGGGGAGGTAGTCGTGCATCCCCAGCCACAGCTCCCCCTCGAAGTCCCGGGACGTGGGGTTGTGCCACGTGGCCTCGACCCGGAAGACGCAGGGGTCGCCATCGCTGGGGACCAGCGTGCGGGTGACCTGGATGCCGTCCTTGGTGGTGCCCCGGGTGCGGTAGCCACCGTCGGGGAGCGACTCGATGAGCACGTCGGCCGCGGCACTGGAGCGCGGGCCCGACCCCAGGGTGAGGTAGCGGGCCTGCTCGGTGGCCACGACCTGCGGGCCCGGGTCGCCGCCGTAGGGATCCCAGGAGCCACCCTCGCCCGTGACCAGGCCGAGCAGCCAGGAGTAGATGGCCTCGACATCGTAGGGGCCCTCGTAGGCGTCGAGGCTGGCGTCGCGCAGGTAGCCGCCGTCCGAGGTGATGACCGCCGACATGCCGCAGGCCTGGAGGTCGACGGTGCGGTCCGGGACGGCCGGCGTCCGGACCGGGGCGGGCGCGGGAGGCGGGGCGTCGGCGTCGGCGACCGCCGGCGCGCTCCCGGCATCGGTGTCGGCACCGGCGGGCGGGGCGGTGGGGCCGTCCGGGTCGGCCGGGGGCTCGGCCCAGATCGGGAGAGGACACGTCTGAACTCCAGTCACGTGAAACGAACTCGTATGCCGTCT
>CAZPJM010000407.1:0-4042 GCA_964586865.1 uncultured Enterobacteriaceae bacterium | reverse complement strand
CGGGCTAGGTGAGGGGCATGAGCGACGCCCCCCCGAAGGACACCCTACGACGCCGGTGCTGGGCGGCCCTCCGCGAGGCCGGCGCGGCTCGCTTCCCGGGCGTCGAGGGTCGGATCCCGAACTTCGTCGGCGCCGAGGACGCGGCGGCACGACTCGCGGATCATCCGATCTGGCGCTCGGCCCGCCACCTGAAGTGCAATCCCGACAGCCCCCACCGCCCGGTCCGTCACCGCGCCCTGCGGGATGGGAAGGTGGTGTTCATGGCGGTGCCCCGGCTGCGCGACCCGCGGCCCTTCCTTCGCCTGGACCCGGCGCGCCTGGACCCGTCGACCCTGTGGAGGGCCAGCTCGGCGAGCGGCGCGGCGGAGCTCGGCGAGCCGGTGGGACTCGACGCCCTGCCCATCATCGACCTGGTGATCACCGGGTGCGTGGGCGCCACGGCCGAGGGGGCGCGCCTCGGCAAGGGCGGGGGCTACAGCGATCTGGAGTTCGCCCTGCTGCGGGAGCACGGCCTGGTCGACGGGGAGACGCCGGTATGGACCACCCTCCATCCGAGCCAGCTCCTCCGGGACGGGGAGGTGCCCATGGAGGCCCACGACGTGAGCCTCGATCGTATCGTCCTGCCGGATCGCGCCATCGACTGTCCGCGGCCCTTCGCGCGGCCCACCGGGATCGACCCCGAGATCCTGTCGGCCGAGAAGCGCGCCGCCATCCCGGCGCTGGCCCGGAGGGACCCCCCGTGAGCGGCCCCTGGATCTTCGGATACGGCAGCCTGGTGTGGCGTCCCGCCATCCCCTTCGACGAGGCCCGTCCGGCGCGCATCGTGGACTTCGTCCGCCGATTCTGGCAGGGATCGACGGATCATCGCGGAATCCCGGCCGCCCCCGGACGGGTGGTGACGCTGGTCCCCACCCCCGGGGCAACGGTGGTGGGGCGCGCCTTCCGGCTGCCCGGCGATCGGGCCGCGGACATCCTGGCGCGCCTGGACCACCGCGAGAAAGGGGGGTACCGCCGCGAGGAGGTCGAGCTCCTGCCCCTGGACGGAGACCGGCCCTTCGCGCGGGGAATCGTGTACATGGCCACCCCCGACAACCCCAACTACCTCGGTCCGGCCCCGGTCGCGGCCCTGGCCGCCGAGGTGGTTCGCGGCGTGGGGCCCAGCGGGGAGAACGTGGAGTACGTGCTCCGCCTCCACGACGCCCTCCAGGCGTGGGACGCGGTGGACCCCCACCTCGAGGCCCTCGCCCGCGAGGTCCGACGCCGGATCGCCCCCGCACCGCGGCACCCCGGATGAGGGATCGGTGAGGGCGAGGGGCGGTCCGGAGCGACCCGGTCGCGAATGGGGCCTTCAGGCCACGCTCAGCCGGCCTCGAGCGATCCGGCGCCGCCACGTCCCATCCAGTGGCCCAGGGCCCGCCACACGGGCCGCATCGCCGGATCGGTGGCGAGCCCCATGTGGTCCGGGGCCCGCTCGAGGCCCAGATCCCCGCCCCGCAGGTGGACGAACGCCGCGCGGCCCGGCCCGAAGTGCTCGGCGAAGGCCCGGACCCCCTCCACGTGACCGAACAGGCGGTCCCGGGCGCCGCTCACGGCGAGCACCGGCCCGGTCACCGCGGACAGGCCCGCCAGGTAGTCGTGCCGCCCGTCGCGGCTCCTCCAGGCATCGTCCAGCCCGAAGCGACACAGGTCCTCCACGTAGGCCGTCGCCTCGTCCACCGGGCCCATGCGCAGACGACGACTGGGCCACCGGCCCGCCATCCGCGCCCCCCGGCGGAACAGACGGAGGAGGAGCTGCTTCCGCAGCCACCGCCGGCGGCTCCCCTCGAGGGAGGGCATCCAGACGTTCGCCGCCAGCAGGACGTGCCCCCGCGGCGGCACCTCGTGGGCCCCGACGCCCGCCGCGGCCACGCTCACATGACCGCCCAGGCTGTGGCCCACCACCCAGGGGGCCTCGCCGGTGCGCGACACCACCGCCGCCACCAGGGCCGGCACGTCGTGCATCACCAGGTCGTCGTAGCTCCACCGGCCTCCATGCGACACGGTGGGCCCCGACCTCCCGCGCCCCCGCAGGTCGGCCCGCCAGACCTCGAGACCCGCCTCGGCCAGGGTGGAGGCGAGCCCCCGCCCCTCGGGCCGATCCAGGCTGCGCCCGTCCACCATCATGGCGTGGAGGAGCAGGACCCGCCCCCGGCGCGGCCCCCGTGGCGGGTGGACCCGCGCCCCGAGACGCCAGCCGTCGGCCGTGTCGATGGTCTCGCTCCGCACGGTCCCTCCGTGCCCTCCCCTACCCTGCCTGGATCCCGTCCCCCGGCGACCCGGGCTACCCCTCCGCATGATCCGACGCCTCCACCTGTTCGACGGCGGCCGCGTCCGGCACCTGGAGCGGCTGGTGCGACGCGACGGGGCCTGGCGCACCCGAACACTGCCCGCCCGATTCGCGGCCCTGGAGCACGCCGATGGGCGGCTCTGGCTCTTCGACACCGGCTACCACCCCGCGCTCCGCACCGCCCTCACCGGCGCGGCCCGCGCCTACCATCGCCTCGTGCCCTGGCAGGCCCCCCTCTCCACCGCCGAGGCCCTCTCGAGCCGCGGCCTGGACCCGGCCACCGTCGAGGTGGTCGTCCTGTCGCACCTCCACGCCGACCACGTGGCCGGGCTGGTGGACTTCCCCGGGGCCCGGATCCGCCTCACCCGGACGGCCCTCGATCACCTGCACGCCCTCGACCCACTCACAAGGCTGCGTCAGGGCTACTTCCCCGAGCTGCTGCCCGCCGATCTGGAGGCGCGGCTCGACCCGCTCCCCGAGCCCCCTCCCGCCCGCCGCCTGGCGGACAGCGCCGCTCCCCTCATGGAGGGCGTGGACGTGGTGAGCCTGCCCGGGCACGCCGCCGGACAGGTCGGGCTGTGGGTCCGCCCCACCGAGGATCGGGCCGCCCTCCTCGTGGGTGACGCGGTCTTCTCTCTCGGGGGCCTGCGGGCGGGCGTGCTTCCATCGCGCCTGTTCCGGGCGGTGGTCTTCCATGACGACGCCGCCACCCGCGCCACCCACGACCGGATCCGCGCCTGGTGGGAGGCGGCGCCCGACCTGCGGATCATTCCGGCCCACGCCTGGGAGGTGTGCTGACGCCGTCCGGGAGGTCCCCGAACAGGGTGCGGCGGACCCGGCGCTCCAGGAGTGTCCAGGGCAGGAGCTTGAACAGCCGACGGATCCGGGTGCCGGGGCCGAGGGGGTGCCGCAGCGGCCGGCGAGGCCCCTCGAGCAGGAAAAGGGTGCGCTCGATGACCTCGTCGGGCTCGCGGAGGCTCCGGTGGACGACCGCGGCGAAGCGACGGTCCAGGACCTCGGCGTAGGCGGCCCAGGGGCTGTCCGGATCGTGCGCGTGGCGCGAGACGGCCCGGTTCCGACCCCAGATGTCGGTGCGGTAGGCGCCGGGCTCGACCAGGTAGATGTCGATGCCCATCAGCCCGAGCTCGTGCCGCCAGGCCTCGGTGAGGCCCTCGAGGGCGAACTTGGAGCCCGCGTAGGCGCCCAGGCCGGGCAGGGCCATGATGCCGCTGACGCTGCTCATCATGATGATCCGGCCGGCGCCCCGGGCGCGCATGGCGGGCAGCACCCGACGGGTGAGGGCCCAGGCCCCGAAGACGTTCACGTCGAAGACCTTGCGGAGCTCGTCCTCGTCGATCTGCTCCAGGAAGCCGCCCAGGGCGACCCCGGCGTTGTTGACCAGGCCGTCGATGCGGCCGTGCGCCTCCAGGATCCGATCCACCACCGCCCCACGCTGGTCCGGGTCGGTGACGTCGAGCTGGACAGGTCGGACGTCCAGCCCGCCGGCGGCGGCCACCAGCCCGTCGCGGGTCTCCAGGTCACGGAGCCCGGCGTAGACCGTGTGGCCCCGGCGGGCCGCCTCCACCGCGATGCCCAGGCCGAAGCCGGAGCGGCAGCCGGTCACCAGCAGGACCATGGACACCTCCGGCCCCGAGGTGGCACGTCGGACGCGGCCGCGCCACCCGGATCCCCGGGCGCCCTACTCCAGGTCGAGGA
>CAZPJM010000406.1:0-4051 GCA_964586865.1 uncultured Enterobacteriaceae bacterium | reverse complement strand
GCGTCCAGGGTGCGGAAGCGGATCAGCGTGCCATCGGCCGGGGCCCCGTCGGCGGTCACGTCGCCGGTCACCGGGCGCCCGCCGGCCTCCGGACTGCAGATGGGACAGAACGACTCGGGAAAGCCGTGCTCGGGGCACCAGTCACCCCTGGCCTGGAACACGGGTGCGAGCTTCGGGCTGCACTGCGTGCACACGGCCTCGAGGACGCCGTGCTCGGCGCACAGCTCGGGGTCGGTGCGGACCGCGGCCCCGGGTGTGCTGGCCTCCCACGAGGAGGGCAGCGCGAAGCACCCGGCCAGCAGCCCGACCCCCAGGAGGAGGACGGTCCACCGCATGTCAGCCATCCTTCGGCGGTCGCTCGATGACCAGGCCGGGGTCGCAGGCGGTGCACTGGGACTGCGGCAGCCCGTGGGTGTCGCACCAGTCGCCCGTCGCCTTGAACGCCGGGATCAGGTCCGGACTGCACCGGGTGCACAGGGACTCGGGCACGGCGTGCTCCCCACACCAGTCGGCGTGGGAGCCGGGCTCGGCACCGGCGGGGGCATGACCGGGGGTGGCCGCACCGTCGGCGGTCGTCGAAGGGGCCTCCGGCGCCGCGGTGGGGGAGGGATCGGGGCTGCAGGCCAGCAGTCCGGCCAGGAAGAAGAGGCGGATCATGGGAACTCCACGCGATGGGGGGTGCGACCTCCAGGGGGAGGCCGCCCGGGGGCGATGCGGGAGCTCAGCCGATGGGGGGGGGGGTCGGGGGGGGGCCGTTGTCGCGGGGATGCATCAGGTGACGGGCGATGGCGCCGTGCTCGACCGGAACGTGGGCTGCAGCGGGCGTTTCGGGCGGGCCCTGGGCGTCGCGGACCGCGGCGGCGAGACTGACGTGGCAGCACCCGCACAGGTCCAGGTCGCAGCAGCTGCCGTCGTGCTCCTCGTCCGAGGGGCAGGTGCTGTCCTTGTCGGGGCAGCCATCGTCCGCCGTGTGGGCCTCACCGGGCGCCCTCTCGGCGCAGGGATCGCCGGATGCCCCGGGCCCGGCAACCGCGGTGAGGTCGGCGAGGCCATGCGCGATCTCGTCGGCCTGGACGGGCAGTCCGAGGGCGAGGAGAACGGCGAACAGCACCAGCAGGATGCGCGGCGTCCCGAACAGCCTCACCGAGGCGCGGGCCCGAGGGCGAGGGGGGAGGGCCTCCAGCCGGCCCCCGTCGGCCGCCAGATCGAGATGCGGCGTCGCACAGGAGGGGCGGACGGTCGCGTCAGTCCTGCCACCTCACCGTGACACCAGGTGCTCGACCTTCTGCTCCCCCATCATCGAGAATCGGCTGACGCGCCGATGGAGAAGCTCGACGCCGGGCATGGAGGTGGTGAGGGCAGCCCACGTGGCGGGCAGGTCCGCACGGAGCGGCGCGAAGACCGCCTCGTTGCCGCCCGCGAAACGCTCGCGCAGGGTCGGGGGCACCTTGGTGAGCACCTCCTCCGGCAGGGCATCGCCGACCGCGTACCCCGGACACACCGCCCACCTCAGCGCGCCAGCAGCGCATCCCAGAAGTCGCAGTCCTCCTTCTTCACGTCGACCTCGAGGGTCGGCGTCGCCTGCAGGACCAGGCTGCGCTCGTCCTCGAGGCTGTAGGTGGGCCACGTGGGATCGTCGCCGCCGGAGGGGTCGCCCGTGGCGGCGAACCGCGTCCAGTAGCGGGTCATGGCGTCCTCGGTGGCCTGGTCGTCCGGCGTCACGGCGAAGGCCTCGCCGTCCATGTGGCGGAACAGGTAGAGGATGTCGGTGGTGTGGTAGGCGCCGTAGCCGTGGCGCACCGGGTCGGGCAGCACCTGACGGAATCGGTAGTGGTGCACGTCGTGCCCGCTGGCCGCAGCCATGCGTGCGTAGCGGCGGTGGGGGCAGGTGACGTTCCGGTCGCTCATCATCTCGGTGTACGCCACCGTCGGCGAGGGGAAGCGCTCGAGGGGGTACTGCTCCAGCACCGCGTCGGCGTACCGCGCCCCGACGGCGTTCCTGACCAGGGCCGGGTAGGCCGCGGCCCTGATGCCGCTCCACCGGTGGGAGTATTCGTCGTTCGTGGTGCCCAGCAGCACGGGGATGTCGGCGGCCCGGCCCCCGCGGACCGCCTGCCGGGGCTGCTCGGTGCACAGGGTCCCGTCGACCGTCGGGATGAACGCGCCCGAGGCCAGGCCCAGCGGCTGGGAGGCCTGGGCGGTCAGCAGATCGGCAGCCGGAACCTCGCGCATGCAGGACACCACGTCCTCCGGGGCGCCGCTGCAGCCGACCTCGGCGATCAGGTCCCCGGCCCGGGCCCGCAGCGCCGTCGGATCGTCGAGCCCCAGGGGTGCGCTGTGGATCGCGGCGGCGGAGAACAGGCCGGGCGGGGTGTTGCAGGTCCACAGCGCGTTCACGTCGCGACCGCCGCCGGACTGCCCGGCCAGCAGCACCCGGTCGGGGTCGCCGCCGAAGGCGCCGATCTCGTCGCGGACCCAGTCGAGCGCCGCGATGATGTCCAGCAGGCCGTAGTTGCCGGAGGTGCCGTCCGGGCCGTCCGCGTCCAGCGCCGGGTGGCTCAGGTAGCCGAGGGCGCCCAGGCGATACTGGAGGGTGACCACCACGACGTCGCCCTCTGCAGCCAGGCGAGCGCCGCCGTACAGGGGTCGGTCCTCCTGGCCCGGGTCGGTGTACACCAGGCTGCTCAGGGGCTCGGTGGCACCGCCGTAGGTGTTGCCGCCGCCGTGCACGTAGACGACGACGGGGAGGGCGCCCTCAGCCGGTGCATCCGCCGGGCGCCATACGTTCAGGTACAGGCAGTCCTCGCTGCCCTCGACCTGGGAGGCCTCCTCCGGGGTGCTGCCCAGCGTCTGGGTGCAGGGCTCGGCGAAGGTGGCCGCTTCGCGGACGCCGTCCCAGGGAGCGGGGGGCTCGGGGGCCCGCCAGCGCACGGGGGGCGCGGCGAAGGGCACCCCCAGGAAGGCGAGGCTGTCGCCATCCGGCGTGCCACGAAGGGCGCCATAGCTGGTCTCGACCACCGCCTCGTCGGGAGCGGGCGGCGGGTCCTCGTCGACGCGCGGGGCGCACGCGGCCAGCGAGGCGCACGCGGTCAGCGGGATGCACAGGGAGAGGGACAGGCGCACGAGACCTCCTCGACCGAGGCGAACGGACCCCGAGGCGGGGTATTGCCGGCGGAGGTCGGGGGCCTGTTCAGCGCGCCGGCGCCCCGCCCACCTCGGCCTTGCGCGCGATGTAGAAGCCGTAGCTGATGTGCGCGGTGTGGCGCTCGTACAGGTCGATCTCGCGGAGCTCGGCGTCGACGATGGCCCGGGCGGCCGCGGCGTGCCCGTAGGTCGCCAGGAAGTCCGGGAACCGGGCCCGCAGCGGGGCGTAGTAGTGCTCCAGCCAGCTCGACACCGGCAGCGGGAAGTAGCCGATGGGCGTCAGGCCGTGGGCCTCGAGCACGGCGAGCCTGGCCGAGGCCGGCGCCACCTCGGGGTACTCGGCCTCCCAGTGCTGCCGGAGCGCGCGGGGCGGATCCGCGGTGAGCCAGGTGAGGTCGGAGACGGCGAGCACCCCACCCGGGCGCAGTAGCTCCTTCCAGGCGGCGACCCCCGCCTCGAAGCCGAGGTTGTAGATGGCGCCCTCGGACCAGACGAGGTCGAGGGACCCGGGGGCGAAGGGCAGTGCGTCGAAGGAGGCGGCGTGGGGGGTGATCCGCCCGGCGACCCCGCGCGCCTCGGCCCGCCGGACCAGCGCATCGAGGAAGGCCGGGAGCAGGTCGACCGCGGTGATGTGCGCATCCAGCGCCTCGGCGAGCACCAGGGTGGAGGCGCCCGTGCCGCAGCCGAGATCGGCGACCTCCAGGCCGGTCCGGTCGTCCAGCCCGGCGAGGGCCAGGGCGCGCCGGGTGCAGGCATCGCTGCCGGGGCCCTGGCGAGGGTTGGGGAGATGCAGGTGGATCAGCAGCTCGAGGTCGGTCATGGCATGCTCGGTCGGTGGCCGGTCGGCGTCCATCTAGCCCGGATCGATCACCAGAAAACGCAACACGCCCGCCTCGTTTCGCGATAG
>CAZPJM010000405.1:0-4120 GCA_964586865.1 uncultured Enterobacteriaceae bacterium | reverse complement strand
CCCCGGCGGAACGCTCGACCATTCCACTGCTGCCTGGATTTCAAGGAGCGTGCGGCCCGCGCGACCGAGGCCGTCGCGAGCGCCGATGATGCCGCCGTCAGCGGCATCCGGGTGGGGGAAGGCCCCCGGGGCCGATGGACTCTCCGTCCGACCGACCCCCAGCGTCTATGGCCTGCGGGTTCGCGCGTCAAGGAAAAAGCCATCGCGGACGACGCCGACGGCAGGATCAGGGCATCCAACCGCGCATGAGGGCGATCTTCCAGATCCAGCCCGCCGCCAGGCCGAGCAGGAAGAGCGCGGTGAGCCGGCCCTCCCGCCGCAAGACCCACCGCCACAGCCGCCGCCACCGGTCGGAGGGGGCCACCAGCTCGGCGAGGGCCACACCGCCCACGGCCAGGACCCCCAGGAAGAGGACGACGCCGAAGGGCTGGTTCCACGCCGCCTCGGGGACACGGCCGTGGGCCAGCAGCGAGAAGGTGGTGGTCATGCCGCACATGGGGCAAGGCCATCCCGTCATGGACAGGATGGTGCACCCGTCGAGGCCCAGCTGGGTGTGGGTCCCATGCCCGCCGGCCGCAGGCTCGAGCCAGGCCGCGAGCCCGAGGACGACCACCACGGCCGCCAGGACCGGCACGGAGGCGAGCCGCGAGAGGCTGCGACCGCTCACGGTCAGCGACTTCACCCCGGCTCCTCGCCCACGTGCGCATCCTCGACCTCGGCGCTCCCCGCGGCCTCCGGGTCGCGCGCCCCGGTCTCGACGGAGGCGTCGGGGAGGGCCGCACGGAGCACCGCCTCGGAGGCGGCGAGCTCGCGGTCCAAGGCGTCGAACTCGGCGCCCACCCGGCGCCGGAACCGCTCGAAGTCCGACGCCACGTTGAGGGCCGCCAGCATGGCCACCGTGTAGTCGTCGAGCTGGGGGCTCTTGCCCGCGACCTCGGCCATGCGCGCATCCACGTAGGCGGCCACCGACCGCAGGTCGATGTCGTCTTCGTCGCTGCGGACGGTGTAGGTCCGCCCGCGGATGCTGATCCGCACCTTCATGGACGCCCCGTAACGCGGTCCCCGGGAGGGACCGTCCGGCTCCATCAGGCCAGCGCCTCGGCGAAGGCGTCGGCGTCGAAGTCCTTCAGGTCCTCCAGTGCCTCGCCGATGCCGATGAGGCGGATGGGCAGATCGACCTCGGCGGCGAGGGTGATGATCATCCCCCCCTTGGCGGTCCCGTCGAGCTTGGTGACGGCGCAGCCCGTGAGGGGGGTGGCCTCGTCGAACAGCCGGGCCTGCGAGAGGGCGTTCTGGCCCATCGTGCCGTCCAGGACGAGGAGGGTCTCGTGCGGGCCCTCGGGGACCCGCTTCTGGATGACCCGGCGGATCTTGGCGAGCTGCTCCATGAGCGGGCGGGCGGTCTGGAGACGGCCCGCGGTGTCGATGATGACCACATCGCGACCGCGTGCCTCGGCGGCCTCGAGGGCCTGGTAGACGACCGAGGCCGGATCGGCGCCCTCGTCGCCGCGCACCAGCTCGGCGCCCGCCCGCTCGGCCCACACGGCGAGCTGGTCGGCAGCGGCGGCCCGGTAGGTGTCGCCGGCGGCGAGGAGGACGGAGCGCCCCTCGGCCCGGAAGCGCGCGGCCAGCTTGCCGATGGTGGTGGTCTTGCCGCTCCCGTTGACGCCGACGACCAGCAGGACCCAGGGTGAGGCCGCCGGGTCCACGAGAAGGGGCACATCCTTGCCGTCCAGGCGAGACCGGATCTTCTCGCGGAGCAGGGCGCGCAGGACCTGGGGGTCGTCCTCGCCGGCCTTCACGCGCTGGCGCAGCTCGTCGATGATGGTGTCGGTGGTGTGGACGCCCACGTCGGCTCGGAGGAGCGCCTCGGTGAGATCGTCGAGCACGGACTCGTCGACGGTGTCCCCGCCGAAGAGCGCGTCGAAGCGCTCCTGGAGGGCGGCGCGGCTGCGGCCCAGGGCGGTGCGCAGCCGCCCGACGAGGCCGGTCCCGGCCGGCGGCGCGACGGCATCCACCGTGGGCTCGGGGGGCGGCGCGCGGTGTTCCTCGGGCACCACCTCCTCTTCGGGCTCCTCGAAGACCGGGGGCGGGGAGGGCCGGAGGCGGAGCGCGGCCACGACCAGCAGCGCGACGATGACGAGGGCGCCCGAGAGGCCCCCCACCCAGGTGAGGGTGCCGCCGTCCTCGAGGATCGAGGTGATGGGGTCGGAAGGCGCCTCGGTGACGGTCTCGTCGGCGGTCTCGAGGGGCGGATCGGTCGCGGCTTCTGGGTCCATCCTTCCTCCGGCCGGTGGCGCTAACGCACGAGGGTCGGACCGACCCGCCGATCAGTCCCCGAGGCGCACGGAGACGAGGCGGGAGACGCCCGGGTCGGGCATGGTGACCCCGTACAGGGTGGCCGCGCACTCCATCGTCTTGCGATTGTGGGTGACGACGATGAACTGGGAGCGGTCGCTCATCTCCTCGAGGGCGGCGTTGAAGCGGCTGCCGTTGGCCTCGTCGAGGGGGGCGTCCACCTCGTCGAGGACGCAGAAGGGGCTGGGCTTGACCTTGAAGAGGGAGAGGATGAGGGCGATGGCGGTCATGGCCTTCTCGCCGCCCGACAGGAGCGAGAGGTTCTGGAGCCGCTTGCCGGGTGGCTGGACGAAGATGTCGACGCCGGTCTCGAGCAGGTCCTCCTCGTCGGTGAGGGCCAGGCGGGCCGAGCCCCCTCCCACCAGCCGGGGGTACAGCTCGCGGAAGTGCTGGTCGACCTGGTCGAAGGTGTCCCGGAACCGCTGTCGGCAAGTGCGGTTCATCTTGGCGATGGCGGCTCGGATCCGGCTGACGCTGGCCTCGAGGTCGGCCCGCTGCGCCTCCAGATCGGCGTGGCGGTCGGCGACCTCCTGATACTCCTCGAAGGCCTGGAGGTGGACCTCGCCGATGCGGTCGAGCTGACGGCGGTTCTCGGCCAGGCGCTCCACCCGCGCCTCGATGCCCGCGGCGTCGGTGAGGGAGGCGGGCGAGAGGACCACGGTCCCCACCCCGTCGATGGTGGTCTCCCCGAGCGTGACCGGGTCGCGGACGGCGGGGTCGGGCTCCAGGACCAGCCGGCCCTGGGCGTCCATCCGATCGAGCAGACCGGGGAGGCTCACCTGGTAGCGGTCGTCCATGCGCTGACGGAGGGTGGCGATGGCCTCCTTGACGGTGTCGAGCTCGCCGCGCAGGCCGTCGACGGCCCGCGCCTCGTCGGCGGCACGATCGACCAGGGTGCGGAGGTCGTCCTCGGCCTCCCGGGTGGCGGCGCGGAGCTGCTGCAGGCGCGCGCGCTCCCGCTCCAGACGATCCCAGGCCTCGGCGCGCGCCTGCGCCCCATCGTCCAGCTCGACCCGTGCGGCGGTGCGGGTCTGCTCGGCCTCGGCCTGGCCAGCCGCAGCCACGTCCAGGGCGGCACGGGCGGCAGCAGCCCGCTCGAGGGCCTCGGCGCGTCGGGTGGAGGCGGCCTGATGGGCGGCCTCGGCGGCGCGGAGCCGCTCGGAGAAGGTGGCCCGCTGTACCCGGAGCTCGGCCTCGTCCGCCCGGAGGGCCTCGGCGGCGGTGCGCGCCCGGGACTCGGCCGCCACCGCCTCGCCGAGGGCGGCTCGGGTGGCGGCGAGGGTGTCCTCGACCCGGCTCCGACGGGTCGCCAGAGCCTGGGTGCGGGTGGCGAGCACTTGGGACTCGCCCTCGGCATGCGCGAGCGCCTCCCGCGCCCGGTCCCGGTCCCGCCCGGCGCGGATCGCGGCCTCGGCGGCCTGCTCGGCGGTGGCCTCGGCGCGGGTGCGGAAGACGGTGGCGTCGCCAGCGGCGGCCGTGGCCTCGGCCAGGGCGGAGGCGGCCTGGTCCACCTCGCGACGCGCGGCCTCGTGATGGGCCCGGGCCCTCGCCAGGGGGGCCCGCGCGGAGGCCAGCCGGTCCTCGGTGCCCTGGTCGTGCGCGTCCAGCGCGTCACGACCCTCCCGCACGCGCCCCCGGAGGGCCTCCAGGTCGCGCTGGACCCGGTCTCGGGCGGACCGACGGGCCTCGGCCTCCCGGCGATCCACCGCGTCGCGGGCCCGGGCGAGGGCCTCGGCCCCAGCCGACTCGACGCGGTCGAGGC
>CAZPJM010000404.1:0-4130 GCA_964586865.1 uncultured Enterobacteriaceae bacterium | reverse complement strand
GTGTCGGTGTCGGTGTCGGTGTCCGTATCGGTGTCGGTGTCGGTGTCCGTGTCCGACCCGGTGTCGTCCGGATCCGGGGTGGTGCGGCAGGCGCCGACGGAGGCGACGAGGCCGGCGGTGACGATGGAGAAGAGGAAGGTGCGCATGGTCCACTCCAGGTTGGGTCCGCTCGCCGCGCGTTGTACCCGAGCAGCCGCCCCCCCGCACGGGACAGGTGTGCACGGCTCGGTGTCGAATCCGTGTCGAGGTGCCGGCACCCCGGTGACCGACAGCGGAGGGTCACCCCCGGGAAACCTTGTGCTCGGCGAAGCCCGCCGGGTCTCGGACCGGCCACGGGTTCGCGCGACGTGCCGTGGTGGATACACTCCGGGCCGCATCCGAGGACCGTGCGTATGTCCGAGACCCGCCCGCCCCACTTCCCCCCCGGCCTGCCCATCGGCGAGCGCTACACCATCGAGGGTCTGGTACGCCTCGCCGAGGGACGGATGTTCTACCTCGCCAACGACGTCCGACCGGACCGGGGCGAGGGCGAGGAGGCCGGCAAGGGGCGGCGCTTCCTCCTCTCATCGCGCTGGCAGCCCGACGGCTTCGACGCCTTCGAGGCCTTCGCCAACCTGGGCCTCGACCACCCGGGCCTGGCCCCGCCGGTCGACGTGCTCCGCCACGAGGGCCAGCTCCTCTCGGTGGTGCCCTACAACGGCGAGGGCCTGCTCCTCGACGAGGCCGCCCCCCTGCCCAACGGCCGGATCCTCGAGATCGCCCAGCGGATCGCCGGCACCCTGGCCTTCCTGCACGTCAATGGCGTGCGTCTCGGGCCGCTCACGCGCGCCAACCTGCTCATCGCGCCCGACAACACGGTGCGCATCTTCGAGCCGGACGTCCGCTCGGTGGACGATCAGCCCGTCCCGGATGGCGCGCGTGCCGCCGAGCTCGAGGCGGTGGGCGAGCTGCTCCGCCGCTACTGCAACGTCGAGGCCGAGGCCCTGGCCCAGTTCCTCCGCACCGTGGCCGAGGGCGGCTACTCTTCGCCGGCCGCGTTCGGACGCGCGGTCGAGTCCCGCTTCGACGCCTTCGAGGGCCTGCACTACCCGCCGGTCCTGGGCGCCATGACCGATGTGGGCCTGACCCGGCAGCTCAACGAGGACAACTGGGGCTGGCGCAAGCTCTCGGGTCGGGCGACGCTCTACGTGGTGGCCGACGGCATGGGGGGCCACGACGGGGGCGAGGTGGCCAGCGAGCTGGCCGTCGAGACCATCTGCCAGGTCGCCTCCGACGCCGAGGCCCAGGAGCCCCCGGACGAGGAGGGCCTGGAGCAGCTCCTCGACGCGGCCTTCCAGACCGCCAACAACACCATCAAGCAGCAGGCCGAGGACAAGAACACCGACATGGGCACCACCCTCGTGTCGATGCTGGTGCTCGATGACCGTGTCGCCTACGTGGCCAACGTGGGGGACTCCCGGGCCTACATGCTCCGGGGCCAGACCCTGCACCAGGTCACCGAGGACCACAGCCTGGTGGCCAAGATGGTCGAGCGCGGCCGCATCACCGCCGAGGAGGCCCGGACCCACCCCCACAGCAACATCCTCCTCCGGACGGTGGGCACCGAGCGCGACGTGGACATCGACATCTTCCGCTTCGAGCTCCAGCCCGGGGACAAGGTGCTCCTGTGCTCGGACGGCCTGTGGGGCGAGGTGGAGGATCGCGACCTGGAGTCCATCCTCAACACCTACTCGGACCCCCGGATCGCCGCGCGGGAGCTGGTGCGCGCCAGCCATCACGGCGGCGGCAAGGACAACGTGACCCTCATGGTGGTCGAGGTCCCGGCCCGTGGCGCCTCCGCCCGGGCGGGCCAGCCCACCGAGGCGCCGGCCGAGACCTCGACGCCGCCCGCCTGAGCCTCCGGGTCGGCCCCCGCGGGCCTCAGTCGTCCGTGTCGGCGGGCCCCACGACGTAGCCAGCGGCCCGGAGAAGGCCGCCGAGCTCGGCATCGTAGCCGGCCGGGACCACGTCGTCGGCCGCCGGCCGCGGCGAGAGCCCCACCGAGACCTCCACCCGGACCCCGTCGTCGAGGGCCACCCGTGCCAGGTCGGTGATCCGGCCGGACCCGGCCACCGACGCCGCGTCGGGCAGGCGCACCGGGCGCCACGGGCCGGCGGCGTCCCGCGCGACCCTCACGTCCGGGACCGCCTCCTCGAGCGGGGCCATGGGGGCCACGAAGACCTCCCGGAGGCCGCGCCAGCCGGCGGGGAAGGTGGCCTCCACGGTGGACCCGTCGATGGAGAGGGAGACATCGCCGGCACCCACCGCATCCTCGCCGAGCCAGGCCGCCTCCAGGCCCCCGGGAAGGCGGATCCGGACCCGGGTGGGGGCGTCCGGGCCGCCGGTCGCCGCCGTGGTGGACACCCCGACGCGCCAGGTGGGGGCGGCCGTCGCGCCGTGGGCCTCGGCGAGGGTCCCGCGCCACTCCGACCGGGACCCGGCGCCCGGATCGCCCAGCCGATCCCGCTGCTCGCCGGGATCCTCGACGAGCTGATGCAGGGCCTCCCCGCCCGCGAAGGCGCGGTACTTGTGCGACCCGGCCACCACCCCCCATCGCTCGAAGCCGTACAGCACGTGGCCCAGGGGGAGGGCGCGGTCCTTCGGGACCGGACCCCCGTGGAGGGAGCGCCCGGGGCCCGGGGGCACCTCGAGGCCCGCCCAGTCGAGGATGGTGGGGGTCACATCGAGCAGCGAGACCGGGGTGTCCACCCGGCGGGTGGGCACGCCCCCGCCCGCGAGCACCAGGGGGACGCGGACCACCTCGTCGTAGAGCTTGTGCCCATGCTCGAAGCCGCCGTGGTCCCAGAACTCCTCGCCATGGTCGGACAGCAGCACCACCAGATCGTCCGGCTCGAGCACCTCGTCGAGGCGCTCGAGGGCGTCGTCCACGTAGCGGATGTTGTTGTCGTAGCGGTCGCGGATCCAGGCGCGCACCTCGGGGGCGATCCGCTCGCCGGCGACCTCGCCGCGGTGGAAGGCCTCGTCCCAGCCCGGCGGGGTCGCGCCGGCGTAGCGGCTGCGCCAGGGCTCGGGCTCCTGGTAGGGGAGGTGGGGGTCCATGAAGTGGAGGAGGAGCAGGGCATCCCGGCCGTCCTGCGCCTCGAGCCAGCGGATCCCCCGCTCGACCTGCGAGGGGGCGTCAGGCCACAGGCTGACCCGGTGGTGGCCCCAGCCCCGCGCTCCGTCGAAGCGGTCCGACAGGTAGAGGTTGCCGGCGAACATGGCGGTGGCCCAGCCCCGGGCCCGGAGGGTGGCGGGCAAGGTGGGCCCCCGCGCCCAGTCCCGGGGCCGGCGGCCGGTGAGCAGGCTGCGGTAGGCGGGCAGGGTCCAGGGGGCGACGGAGCGGGCCTGGGTGAAGGTGGTGCCCCGGGCCCCGAGGGCGTCCATCCAGGGGGAGGTGTCGCGTTCGTGTCCGTACAGGCCCAGGTGATCCGCCCGGAGCGTGTCGATGAACAGCACGACCACCCGGCGCGGTCGGGCCCGGCGCGGCGCCACCATCGGGTCGCCCAAAAAGACGTAGTCGAAGCGGGGACTCCGGCCGGGCAGGGTCCTGAAGCGCAGCCGGACCTGGCGGCCGGCCCACGGCGAGAGGTCGGCGCGGATCGGCTCGAACACCCCCACCTGGAGGGGGCCCCGCCAGACCTGGGTCACCTCGGCGCCCACCCCCGCCTCGATGACCAGGGTGGCGCCGTCGCTCGGCGGCCCCTCGGCGAGCTCGGGCGGGAGGATCCCCGGGACGAGGTGGAGCTCGGCCGAGGCGGGGACGTCCACGTCGACCGCGGCCACGGCCGGGGCGGGCAGGAGCAGGCCCGTGCGGGTGTCGGGGCCCACCTGCAGGCGGGCCCGGGCGAAGGCCTCGGGGTCCGAGAGGCCGCTGAAGGCCCGGTTCAGGCGGGCCTCGCGGGCCTGCGCGCGGGGGGAGCGGACCTGCAGAGCCTCGGGGGCGGGCAGCGCCGGATCCGGTCGCGCCACCACCAGTCGCTGGCCATCGGTGCGCCAGCGCAGGGTCCGCCCCCCCGTGGGCAGGGCCCGGCCGGAGCCGTCCAGCAGATCCAGTCCGGGGGGCGGTCGATGGAAGAACAGGCTGCGGG
>CAZPJM010000403.1:0-4147 GCA_964586865.1 uncultured Enterobacteriaceae bacterium | reverse complement strand
GGCCGACCTCCGGCCCGGCGGGTAACGCGCGGGGGAGGGGACCGGGCCGCCGCCGTCGCCTCCGGCCCGCGTTACGCACCGGGGCCGACGCTCGGAGCGCCCGCCATGACGCCCATGTTCCAGCAGTACCACGCGCTCAAGCAGGCCCACCCCGACGCGATCCTGTTCTTCCGCATGGGCGACTTCTACGAGGTCTTCCACGACGACGCCGAGCTGTGCGCCCGGGTCCTCGACATCGCGCTGACCGCCCGCAACAAGCACGAGGACACGCCCATCCCCATGGCCGGCGTACCCCACCACGCCGCCACCGCCTACGTGCAGCGCCTCACCGAGGCCGGCTACCGCGTGGCCATCGCCGAGCAGGTCGAGGACCCGGCCCAGGCGAAGGGGCTGGTCCGACGGGAGGTGGTGCGGGTGGTGACCCCCGGCGTGGCCCTCGACCCCACCGCCCTGGCCGCCCGGGAGCCCAACCACCTGGTGGCCGTCCACCGGGGGGGTGGCGAGGCCCTGGGGGTGGCCTTCCTGGACGTGAGCACCGGCGATCTCCGCTGCACCACCGTCTCCGGCGTCGAGGCGGCGGCGGTGGAGATCCACCGCTTCGAGCCCCGGGAGGCCCTGATCCACCCCGACCTGGCCGACGACCCCGTGCTGGGCGAGGCCCTCGGGCGGCACCAGGCCCTGCGCAGCACGGTCGCGGACGGGGCCTGGGAGGCCGAGGCGGCCTGGGCCGAGCTACGCGCCCTCCTGGGCGCCGACGACCTGGCCCGGTCCGGTGTCGGGCCCGATGACGCCGGCGCCACCGCCGCCGGGGCCCTCGTGGCGTACGGCCGGCAGGTCTCGGGGGCGGCCCTGGGCAACGTCCACGTGCTCCAGGTCTACGCCCCCACCGGCTTCATGGTCCTCGATGACACCACGCGTCGGAACCTGGAGATCACCCGGACCCTCCTCGGGGGCCGCCGCGCCGGCAGCCTGCTCGGGCTGATCGACCGCACCGCCACCGCCATGGGCTCCCGGGCCCTCAAGCGCTGGCTGGCCTTCCCCCTGCTGGATCCGGCCGCCATCGCCCGGCGACACCGCGCCGTCGGCGCCCTCGTCGACGCCCCCCTGGCCCGCGAGGCCCTCCGACGCGGGCTCCGGGAGGTGGCGGACATCGAGCGGATCGGCGCCCGCATCACCTCGGGCACCGCCCATGCCCGGGACCTGGCCGCCCTACGCCGCAGCCTCCTGGCCCTCCCCGACGCCCTCGGTGCGGTCGAGGGCCTCCCCGAGGTCGCCGAGCGGCTGCCGGCCGATCGCTGCGTCGACCTGGCCGAGGAGCTCGTGGCCTGGCTGGTCGAGGATCCCCCCATCAGCCTCACCGAGGGAGGCCTCCTGAACCGGGGCCTGAACGACGAGCTCGACGAGCTCATCCACCTCTCCCTCGACGGTGTGGGCGCCATCGGGCGGCTGGAGGAGCGGGAGCGGGCCCGGACCGGGATCGGCAGCCTCAAGATCCGCCGGAACAAGATGTTCGGGTACTACCTCGAGGTGACCCGCGCCCATCTCCACAAGGTCCCGAAGGACTACCGGCGCAAGCAGACCTTGAGCAACAGCGAGCGATACATCACCGCCGAGCTGAAGGAGCTCGAGGAGAAGGTCCTGGGCGCCGACGAGCGGCGCAAAGATCTGGAGTACCAGCTCTTCGTGGATCTGCGCGGTCGGGTGGCCCGGCACTCGGCCCGCCTGCTGGCCCTGGCCCGGGCCCTCTCCGAGCTGGACGTGCTCGCGGCCCTGGCCGAGGTGGCCACCCGGTGGCGCTGGGTCCGCCCCGAGGTGGACGAGAGCCGGGTCATCGCCCTCGAGGCCGCCCGTCACCCGGTGGTGGAGGCCCAGCTCGACGAGGAGGCCTTCGTCCCCAATGACTGCCTGCTCGATCCGGATCGCCGCCTCATCATCCTCACCGGCCCCAACATGTCCGGGAAGTCCACGGTCATGCGCCAGGTGGCCCTCGCGGTGCTGCTGGCGCAGATCGGCAGCTTCGTCCCGGCCCGTCGGGCGCGGATCGGCCTGTGCGACCGGATCTTCACGCGGGTGGGGGCCGCGGACGATCTCGCCAGGGGCCAGTCCACCTTCATGGTGGAGATGCGGGAGACGGCGGCCATCCTCCACGGGGCCACCGAGCGCAGCCTGGTGGTGCTGGACGAGATCGGGCGGGGGACCAGCACCTACGACGGGCTGTCCATCGCCTGGGCCGTGGCCGAGGATCTGGCGGCGCGGGTGGGGTGCCGGGCCCTGTTCGCCACGCACTACCACGAGCTCTGCGCCCTGGCCGAGGACCACGACGGGGTGGTCAACCAGTCGGTGGCCGTGAGCGAGTGGGGCGAGAAGATCGTCTTCCTGCGGACCCTGAAGGAGGGCGGGGCCAGCCGCAGCTACGGCATCCAGTGCGCCCGGCTGGCCGGCCTGCCCGACCCGGTCATCGCCCGAGCCCGGAGCCTGCTCACCCACTTCGAGAAGCACGCTCCCCGGGATGCCCGCCAGCAGCTCTCCCTGTTCGGCGCCGTCGCCCCCCCGACCGAGGCCGCCCCCGCTCCGGTCCCACCCGACGATCCCGTGCGCGACGCCCTGCGGGCCATCGACCCCGACGATCTCTCACCGCGCCAGGCCCACGAGGCCTTGTACCGGCTCCGGGGACTGCTGGACCGGTGAGCGTCCCGCCCTTCGAGGATCGACCCGGCGACGGGGAGGCACGCGAGGACGACGCCCTCGATCACGCCCTCGACGGCTTCCGCACCTGGCTCGAGCTGGACCGGGGCCTCTCGCCACGCACCGTCGAGGCCTATGCCGGCGATGTGCGCCGCTTCGCCCGCTTCCTGCGAGGCCGGGGGGTGGTGGCGCTCTCCGGGGTCGACGGGGCCGCGATCTCGGCCTTCCTGGTCGACCTGGATCGCCAGGGCGTGGGGGCCCGCAGCCGCAACCGCATCCGCACCAGCCTGCGCCAGCTGTTCCGATGGGCGGTGGGGCGGCCCGGGCTGGGGGTCGAGGCCGATCCCACCGCGGGGATCGGCGCCGCCCGCGCCGCCCGCCCCCTGCCCGTGGTCCTCTCCACCGCCCAGATCGAGGCCCTCCTGGAGGCCCCCGGCGAGGGCACCCCCCTGGGCCTCCGCGACACGGCCATGCTCCAGATCCTCTACAGCGCCGGCCTGCGGGTGAGCGAGCTGGTGGGCCTGCCCCGCGCCGCCCTGGATCTGCACGAGGGCTGGGTGCGGGTGCGCGGCAAGGGCGACAAGGAGCGGCTGGTGCCCCTCGGCGACCGCGCCGAGGCGGTGCTGCGCCGCTACCTGCGCCACGGGCGGCCCCTCCTCGACCCCGACGCGAGGAGCCCCCATGTCTTCGTCACCCGGCGCGGCACGGGCATGACCCGGCAGAACGCCTGGCAGCGGATCCGGCACCACGCCCGCGCCGCCGGCCTCCCCGGACGGGTCAGCCCCCACGTCCTCCGCCACAGCTTCGCCACCCACCTGGTGGAGCACGGGGCCGATCTGCGGGCGGTCCAGGCCCTGCTGGGCCACGCCGACATCTCGACGACCGAGATCTACACCCACGTGGCCATGGTCCGGCTGCGGCGGATCATGGCCGAGCGTCACCCGCGGGGTCGGTGAGCACCGCGCCGTGCACGGCGTCCGGGGACGGACCCGGCAGGGCGGCCGACTCGCCGGTGACGCCCGCGGTGATCCAGCCCGCCACCGCCGGCAGGGTCAGGGCGATGATCACGCTCACCACCAGGCCGGCCGTGGCCTTGGCCGCGTCCATGCCCACCACCCCGCCCAGGTCGCGCCACGACCGCAGGTTGAGGTGGATGTTCAGGGCGATCTCGCGCCCGGCCAGCAGGCCCAGGAAGACCCAGGTGGTCGACATGGGCATGTTCGACCACTCCTTGAACACGAGCAGGATGAGCCCGAAGAGGAAGTCGATGATGGTGGCGGAGCGGATGTCCTGGATGTTCGTCTTGCTCGTGACGATCTTCTGGATCTCGCCGCCGGCCGTGTAGAAGATGTAGGCCTGCATCGCGAGCATGGTGAGGCAGGCGAACGCCAGCCAGCCGAAGCTCAGCTGCCGCGGCAGGTACACGAAGATGTTGGCGAGATCCTGGATGAGCCACATGGCC
>CAZPJM010000402.1:0-4153 GCA_964586865.1 uncultured Enterobacteriaceae bacterium | reverse complement strand
CTATCGCGAAACGAGGCGGGCGTGTTGCGTTTTCTGGTGATCGATCCGGGCTAGAGCCTTGGGCGATGCGACCGAGAGGTAGGCTTTGCGTTCCGTCTCTGAGTCGGGTTCGAATCGCCTGCCTGCCAGACAACGGCGGAGCCGCTCGTCAAGAGGGTCTCCCTCGGCGACTGGCCAGTCGGGAAGTTCATTCATCGCCAGCTCCCCGGCCTGGACTCGAGCTCCCATCTCGGCCATCTCCATCAAGTCGTTCAAAGCCATCCCGTCGACGTGCTCGATCCCTTCCTCCCGGGCCCGCTTCGCGGCTCCACCGAGGGCATCCAGCCAGATCAGGCACATGCGTTCCGGGCTGCAGCCCCGCGCGTAGCTTGCCAAAAGGCGAACCTCTCCCACCAGTTGGCTTTGCTCGGGGGACATGCCCGGTGAGACCATGATGTCGCCGATCAAGGCGCGGTACAGTGACCGCGAGGTCGAGTCGGAGACGTCCGCCAGAGCAGGCTTGGTGCACGCACGCAGTTCGCTCAGGCCGATCTCTCGCGGCGGCGGCTCGGTCTGGGGTGGAGCCCCGGTCGTCTCATCGTCTCGAGCTGGGAACGACCCTTCACGGACGCCTTCTTCCTCGTGGGGCACGAGGCCCTCATCGGGGGGCTCGTCCTTCGGCTTCTGGTCCCCGACTGGCTTGTTGACGGCAACATCCGGTGGGTCACCTGGGGCCGGACGTGGGTACGAGAACCCTACGACGCTTGCCGAGATCAGGGCGGCCACCCCGAACACAACGAAGGTTGCCACGGTAACAGCGTTCTTGCGATCCATTGGCTTCCCCCTGGGTCCTGGCCTTGCATCTCCGTCCTGCGCCCGAGGCGACGTAACCTCGCGCGCGCAGTTGAGCCCTTCCGACTCCTTCGGTGTCCGACGCTTGGTAACCGCCCGCCGGGTGACCCACCCATCCGCCCTCACGCGGACGGGGTCAGGGCAGCCGCATCCCGCTCTGCCCTCAACCCTGCTCGCGCTCGGGCCGGAAGAAGCCGCGGAGGCCGTAGGACGGGTTCCGGTTCCCGGGCTCGCTCAGGACCCGGTGCGCAGAGCGCGAGTGCCGAGCATACGTGTACCAGGTACCACCGCGGACTACCCGGAACGCGCGAGGAGGTGCTTGCAAGGGGAGATCTGGAGGAGTGACCACGTCTTCGACAACGCTCCTCGACGCCGCCTCGTTGAGGTCCGCGCACCAGTCGAAGACGTTGCCGCCGAGTCCGCGGACGCCAGAGGGGCTCTTCTCGACGGGGTAGCTGTCGACGACCACCGGCAGCGGATGGTCGCGGTGGCTGGACCGAATGGAGCACCAGGCGGGGTCGTGATGGTCGCCCCACGGGAACCACCGGCCGTCGACGCCGCGGGCGGCCTTCTCCCACTCGAGCTCGCCAGGCAGCCGCCAGGGCCTGCCGGAACGGGTGGCCAGCCAGGCCAGGTAGGCGCGGGCGCCGTGCCAGTCGATGTGGACGACGGGCCACTCCGGATGCCAGGTGTCGCCGTCCGCGTCGGTCTGCAGGAAGAAGCGCCCCCTCGCATCCCGTCCGTACAGCAGCGCTCCCTGCTCGCCTTCCTTGCCCGCCCGCTCCCGCGGCGCGTGCACCAGCGCCTCCCGCTCGCGGCCCTGGGCCACCAGGTCGTCGAGGAATGCCAGGTACTGCCGGTTCGTCATCGGGAAGCGCTGCACCACGAGCGCATCGCACCACAGCCGCATCGCCGGGAAGCTCTCGACCTCCGGGTCGCCGCCCGCCCGGAACCAGCCAGCGGGTATGTAGATCTCGTCGGAGCCGAGGTAGCCGGCCGGAGGGAGCCAGATGGGGTGCGGGTCGTGCTCGCCAGGGCGGACACCGTGCCAGTGACCGCCGCGACTCACCTCGACCGGGTAGCGTACGTCCGGGTGGTCGGGGTGCTTCAGGATGCAGACGTAGCTGCCCATCGGCAGCGGGATCTCGCGCAGCGGGGTCGGTCCCAGCGAGCGCTCGAACACCTCGACCAGGCGACGGTGGCGCTCGACGTACCGATACAGCAGCACCTCGGCGCCAGGCGGGTCGGTCACCAGGGTCAGGGCGCCGTCGCCCTTCAGGTAGGTGGCCACCTCGCGGCGCAGCGGGTGGGCGTCGGGCAGCGCCGCGGCGTGGGTGGTCAGCAGCGTCTCGGCGCGGGCCTGGGCGTCGGCGTCCCGAGCGGCTTCGGCGGCGGCGTGCCGGGCGCGGTGGCGCGCGGCGAGCAGGGCGTGGGCCTCGGGAAGGTCCCGGGCGATCTGCAAGGCGCCTTGCAGGGTCTGGTCGACCTCGAGCTGCTTCAGGTCCGCGGCATCCTCGGCCGCGTCGGCCTCGGCGGCCTTGGTCCAGCCGGGGATCTTGCGTTCCTCGGGCTCCCAGGTCGAAACGTCGTCCAGCAAGGCCTCGCTCTCGGCGCGCAGGGTGGCGGCCTGCTCGACGAGGGCCTCGGCCTCGGGGATCAGCGCCTCGGCCCGCGCGACGACGGCCAGCGCCTGCTCGCGGCGGCGGGCGCCGTCCAGCCAGGCCTGGATCTCGTCGGCGAGCCCTTGCGCGCCTTGAAAGAGACCTTCGGGCTGTCGAGCCATGGCGCGCTCGCAGGCGGCGACGAGCTCCTGGGGCAGCGGGGGGCCGGAGGGTGTGGTGTCCAGATCGTCCAAGGTCAGTCCGAGGCCGAACGTCGGCGAGTGGCGGGCGCCGCGCTCGGCCAGCGGGAGCGGAGGCCCGTTCAGCACCTGCTGCAACACCCCTCGACCGCTGCCTTCATAGGGGGGCCGCCCGCACAGGATCTCGTAGAGCATCGCGCCGAGCGCGTACACGTCGCTGCGAGCGTCGATCCGATCGACCTCGCCGCGGGCCTGCTCCGGCGGCATGTACACCGGTGTTCCCGCAACCTGGCCCATGCGGGTGGCGTGCTCACCGGAGCGCTCGCTCTGGACCACGTCCAGCTCCCCGGCCTCCGCCGCCCGGTCGGGGTGTCCCACGATCTTCGCGAGCCCCCAGTCGAGCACGTAGACCTCGCCGTGGGTGCCGACCATGGCGTTGTCGGGCTTCAGGTCCCGGTGCACCACCCCGCGCTCGTGGGCGTAGGCGACGGCCTGGCAGACCGACAGGAAGGCGTTCATGAGGCGGCGGAAGGTCCAGCCGGACGCGGCCGCTTCCCAGCGATCCCCCGAAGCGGCGTGCCCCTCTTCGATCACCTCGGTGAGCCGCTTGCCGCGGACCTCCTTCATGGTGAACCACAGGCGGCCGTCGGGCAGCGTCCCCAGGTCGTGAACCGGGATGATGCCGGGGTGCTGGAGCTGGGCGGTGGCCTGGGCCTCCTCCAGGAAGCGGGCCAGGGACGAAGGGCGGTCGAGGAGCTGGGGGTGGACCAGCTTCATCGCCAGGGTCCGGTTGAGCCGGGTGTCGCGCACGCGCCGGACTTCGCCCATGCCGCCGCCGCCGATGGGGCCCAGGTCCTCGTAGCGGTTGGCGATGCGGGATGCGGCGTCGGGCGCCCCGTCGCGGCCGATGGTGGCGCCCGAAAGACCGAGTGCTCGAGGGGCAGGGTCGGCTCGACGGGGCCGGGCTCGCGCAGGGCGACCGAGGCGTAGCCCTCCACCAGGGTGGGGGCGCTCGGGGAGGCGGCGCCGGTGAGCTCGGCGAGCAAGGCGTCGACGTCGGCCGCCACGGAGGGCGGAAGGGCGTGCTTGCGGGCCAGGGCGGCCACGGCGGCATGCATGGAGGCTCCGGTCAGGTCCGGAGTCTACTCCGCCGTCCTCGACCTGCAGGCTTCCCCCCGGGGGCTTGGCCGTGTCGGCCCGACCGACGGCGAACGCGGCGCAGGCCCGGGCGCATCTGGGGCTCTCGGGCTGGTGCGCTCGGGGGCACGTGGATCGTGGGCCCGTGGATCGTGGGCCCGTGGATCGTGGGCCCGTGGATCGTGGGCACGTGGATCGTGGCCCGTGGATCGTGGGCACGTGCCCGCGTGGACTCGTGGCTCGTGCCCTCGTGGCTCGTGGACCCGTGGACTCGTGGCTCGTGCCCTCGTGGCTCGTGCCCTCGTGGCTCGTGGACCCGTGCCCTCGTGGCTCGTGCCCTCGTGCCCTCGTGGCTCGTGGACCCGTGCCCTCGTGGACCCGTGG
>CAZPJM010000401.1:0-4178 GCA_964586865.1 uncultured Enterobacteriaceae bacterium | reverse complement strand
GGACTCGTGGACTCGTGGACTCGTGGCTCGTGCCCTCGTGGACCTCGTGCCCTCGTGCCCCCGTGGCTCGTGCCCTCGTGCCCCCGTGGACTCGCGCCCTCCTCCTCCTCTCCCCAAGACCCGGCAAGGAAAAAACTGACACCCATCCCGTACCCTCGTCCCCCTCCATAAAAAAGCAATACCCGCCACCCCCTACTTCGCAACCGCCGCCGCTGCCCCGAGCAAGGCCTCCGCCAGCCCCTCTCCCCACGCCCGCGCCTCGTCCAGCTCGCCGGCGTCCGGCGGCTCGCCCAGCACCGGCACCCCCACCCATGGCACGGGCTCCGGCACCCGAAACGAGATGGGCGCCGCCAGGATGCGCAGGCCCCTGCCGAGCAGGCGGCTCGCGGCGATCCGGGCCGACGATCCCCACAGCCACCGCGGTCCGTGGAGGCGGGTGTCCCAGGTGGCGAAGGCCGCGGTCCCGGCCTCGACCCGGTCGAGCCAGATGCCGAGCCGCCGCGACCCGGGGTCCAGGCTGTGGGCCCCGCGAGCGACTCCCTCCTGCCGCGCCCGGTCCCCCCAGGTCTCGTGCGCAAAGCTCGGCCCGCCAGCCACCACCAGATCCACGCCGTCGAGCCGCTCGGGGGCCCGCTCCACCGGGACCGCCCGGGCGTCCAGGCGCACGCCCAGGCCTCGGGCGACCGCCTGGGCCACCCGGCGGGTGCCGTCGTCGGTCGCTTCGAACACGACCAGGGCCCGCGCCATGGAACACCTCGGGGTGTGGGGGAAGGCCCGCCGGGGCGATCGGGGATCCCGTGGCCGGGAGAATCGCACCGGGGGCTGCCCGGAATCCGTGCACGTGGCGTGCCACGAGAGAGCCGGGCCCGTGCGCCCCACCCCGCCGACCGCGCCTCAGCCCGGGCCGAGCATCCGCCGGATCAGCGTGTCGACCCAGCCCTCCACGCCCCCCTCGGGCAGGGGCTCCACCATCTGTGGCCCCACCCACGCCAGGTAGGCGCGGGCCTCCACCGCGCCCAGCAGGAGCGCCGCCGTCGCCTCGGGGTGCGCGGTGTCCAGGCCGGTCTCGTCCAGCCAGGCCGCCAGTCGGCGCCGCAGCCGGAGCGAGGGCCCGGGCGCCGCCTCGGGGAAGACCGCCCCGGTGCCGTGGGGGCTCATGCGGAGGGCCGCCAGCGCGGGACCCACCTCGGAGAAGGTGTCGTGGACCTCGACCAGCACCTCGCGCAGGACCACGCGGGGGGAGGGCCCCGGGGGGGCGGAGAGGCGCTCGGTCCACCGGGGGGGCTCCCGGGGGAGGAGGGCCTGGAACACCAGCCGGTCCCGGCTGCCGAAGCGCTTGACCAGGGTGGCCGGCGACACGCCGAGCTCCCGGGCGATGCGGGCCAGGCTCACCCCGGGCCCGTGCTCCACCAGGGCGCGGCGGGCGGCGTCGAGCACCTGCACATCGGAGACCAGACGCGGCCGGGCGATGGGACCTCCCAAGAGCCCGTAGCTCACCACACCGGCCGAGGAGCGGGTGCGGGCAGGCCCGGCTCGGCATAAGTAAACATGCATTGAATAACCACCTGGAGTTCCCATGCGTCTCGCCGTGCTCGGAGCCACCGGCGGCCTCGGCCGTCACGTCGTCGATCAGGCCCTCGAGGGGGGCCATCACGTGGTGGGCCTGGCCCGCACCCCGGGCAAGCTCGCCCGATCCCACGATCGCCTCGAGCTGGTGGAGGGCCTCTTCCAGGACCCGGATGCCCTTCGTCGCGCCGTGGAGGGGGCCGACGGGGTCCTCTCCTGCGTGGGCTACGCGAAGGGCCAGGATCCGGCCGTCTTCGGCGAGGGCATGCGCGCCCTGGTGGGCGTCATGAAGGAGGCGGGCGTGCGCCGGCTGGTGGCCATCTCCGGCGCCGGGCTGGTGCTGGAGGGGGACGCCATGCCCCTCTCCCGGCGGGTGATCATCGCCGCGCTGAAGCTCTTCAGCCCCAAGGTCCTCGAGGGCAAGCAGCGGGAGTGGGAGGCCCTGGACGGCGCCGATGTGGACTGGACCCTGGTCCGGGTGGGCCGGATGGTGGACAAGGACCCCAAGGGCGAGGTGGCCGTCGACGCCGACGCCGTCACCGGAAGCCCCATGGTGGCCTACCCCGACGTGGCCCGGTGGATGATCGACCAGGTCGACGATTCGACGTGGATCCACCGCGCCCCCTTCGTCAGCGGAGGGTGATGGGCGGGTCGGGTGGCGCCACCGGGGGGATAGGGGGAGGCCATGCGCGGCTGGCTCTCCGGACTCCTCCTCCTGGCCCTCCCCGCCTGCACCGACGGCCGCCGGCCCGACCTGCTGGTGGTGGGGGACTCCATGCTGGCCTGGCATCGGACCACGGGCCGCTCGGTGCCCGACGTGGTCGGCCGCGACCTGGACCTCCAGGTCGACCACCGCGCCGTGAGCGGCTCCCAGCTCACCCGGGGCCCCATGGCCATCCCGGGGCGCTACCGCGAGGGGCCCTACCGCTGGCTCCTGGTCGATGGCGGCGCCAACGACCTGAACGCCCGGTGCCGCTGCGAGGGGTGTGACGCCATCCTCGACGCGCTCGCCTCCCCCGACGGCGCCGGAGGCGCCCTCCCCGCGCTGGTCGACCAGGCCCTCGCCGACGGGCTCTCGGTGGTGGTCATGGGCTACCCCACCCTCCCGGACGACGCGCGGTACGGCTTCGACCGGTGCCACGACGAGCTGCCGCGGCTCCACGCCCGCTACCGCGCCGCTGCCGATCGCCGCCCGGGGGTCACCTTCGTGGACATGGCCGCGGCCATCGACGGGGAGGACCCGGCGCTCTTCGACACCGACCGGGTGCACCCCTCGGTGGTGGGGGCCGCCATCATGGGCGAGCGCGTCGCCGACGCCATCCGGTCCGCCGAGGACGGTCCTTGATCGACCAGCCCACCCGCCCTCCCGGCGGCCACCGCGACCCGAACCGGACCGGTGTTTCGGCTTGACACTGCCGAAGGGCGGCGTGAAGGTCCGGGTCTCGGAGGATGGCCCTCGCCCATGGACACCCACGCCCGCCGGACCTGGCCCATGCTCGCCGAGACCGCGGCGGTGGCCCTGGCGCTGTACGGCGCCGCCGTCGGGGTGATCCTGGCGCCCCTCCCCGACCCGCTGGCGCTCCTTCCCGCCGCCCTGCTGGGGCTGTGGTTCCAGCGGCTGTACGTGGTCGGCCACGAGTCCGCCCACCGCAAGCTCTTCCCCGGCCGCACGCTGCCCAACGACGTGCTCGGCCAGCTCGCCCTGCTGCCCCTCCTGGTCCCGCTCTCGGTCTTCCGGGCCATCCACCGCTTCCACCACGGCGACAACCGCCGCGATGCGCACACCAGCGCCCTCGACGTCTTCCCGGTCCCCCGCGGGGCCGGCGCCCTCCGCCGGGCCTGGTGCTGGATGCTGTGGTACCTGGCCGTCTTCGGCGGGGGCTGGTTCCTCCACAGCCTCGTGAGCGTGGTGCTCTTCCTCTTCCTGCCGCCCCGCGTGGCCCGCCGGGTCTCTCCGGCCTTCCGCCGATGGCGCGTCCGCGACCAGCTCCGGGCCATCGCCGTCTTCGCCGGGGGCGTCCTGCTGCACGCCGGGACCGCGCTGTGGCTCGGCGCGGCGGGCTGGGCCCTCACCCTGGGGACCGCCTTCCTGGTCTTCGCCTGGGTCTACTCCGCCCAGCTCTACGTCTACCACTACCGCACCACCCTCGGGCCCGACGTCCGGCACCACGTCCGCCCCCTGCGCGCCGGCCCGGTGGCGCGGTGGTGGCTGCTCCACCTCAACGAGCACGACGTCCACCACGGCGATCCCACCTTGTGCTGGTACGAGCTCCGGGATCACCGGCGGCCGCCCCCCGAGGCCTTCGCCGGCAACCACACCGGCCACACCTTCCTCCAGGGCGTCCTGCACCAGCTCCGCGGGCCCACCATCGTGGAGGAGGGGTGAGGGGCCTGCACCTGCGGCCGGCCCGGCCCGACGACGTGCCGGGCTTGCTGGCGGTGAAGCGGAGCCTGCGCATGGCCCCCGGAGCCGGCGAGACCAGCCGGGGCGGCTTCCTGCTCGGGGCCGACGCCGACGCCTACCGCCAGGCCATCCACCGAGCCTCGACCTGGGTGCTCGCCGACGCCGACGGGGTGCAGGGCTTCGCCATCGTCCTGCCCGACCCCGTCTT
>CAZPJM010000400.1:0-4194 GCA_964586865.1 uncultured Enterobacteriaceae bacterium | reverse complement strand
GACCGGTCTTGGACTGCATGGCGATGCTGTTGACCGGCCCCTTGCCCATGGAGCAGTAGTAGGCGGTGATGAGGCCGACGGCGACGCCGACACCGAGGCCCACCACCGTGGCCACGCCCGGCTGCCACCAGGCGAGGGTGACGACCTTGTTGGTGAAGGCGTCGGTGATGGTGATCCCGCCCTTGGGCCACACGGCCCAGGCGAGCCCGAAGGAGACCACCGCGGTCAGGCCGGCGGCCCCGAAGGCGCCCGCGTCCAGCGCGTGCTGGGGGTTGCCGTCCTCGGAGGTGCGCACCGCGAAGGTGCCGAGGAGGGAGGTGACCACGCCCGCGCCCGCGATGAGCAGCGGCAGGAGTACGGGGCCGAGCTCCACGCTCCACGAGGCCATGTCGGTGCCGGCCAGGCCGCGGGAGAGGCCCAGGCCCAGGACCATGGCGCCGATGATGGCGCCCACGTAGGACTCGAAGAGGTCGGCGCCCATGCCGGCCACGTCACCCACGTTGTCTCCGACGTTGTCGGCGATGACCGCCGGGTTGCGGGGGTCGTCCTCGGGGAGGCCGGACTCCACCTTGCCCACCAGGTCGGCGCCGACATCGGCGGCCTTGGTGTAGATGCCGCCGCCGACGCGGGCGAACAGCGCGATGGAGGAGGCCCCCATGGAGAAGCCGGTGATGGCCGACAGGGCCGTGTTGAACTGGCCGAAGACGCCGGATGCGCCCGGGAAGAGCACCGCCGCGCCCAGGGTGTAGGCGATGTAGAGGCCGCCCAGGCCCAGCAGGGCCAGGCCCACGACGGTGAAGCCCATGACCGCCCCGCCCCCGAAGGAGACGTTCAGGGCCGGGACCAGGCCGTCCTTGGCGGCGTGGGTGGTGCGCACATTGGCCAGGGTGGCGATGCGCATGCCGATGAAGCCCGCCAGGCCGGAGGCCACGGCCCCGAGCACGAAGGAGAGGGCGATGATCGGGCTCTGACCCTCCCCGCCGAAGGCGTTGGCCGCGCCGAGCAGGATGGCCACGATCACCACGAAGCCGGCGAGCCACGTGTACTCGGTCTTCAGGAAGGCCATGGCGCCCTCCTGGATGCGGCGGGCGATGGTCTGCATCTCCTCGTTGCCGGCGGCCTTCGAGGACGTCTGCGACGCCTTGACACCGGCGAACGCCAGCGCCACGACGGCAAAGGCTGGCACGGTGTAGGCACCGTACTCGACGAGCTGTGGAACCACGGTCTCCTCCTGGGGACGGGGGGCGTCCCGGCTGACCTAGCGACGCCCTCCGGCGGCGCGCTCGTTGAAACGATTCATGGCGGCGAGCGGGCCCTCCCGGACCACCGCCTCGACGGCATCGGCGGCGTTGTCGACCACCTCTTCGAGCTCGGACGCCTCGGCGCCCGACCACCTGGCCAGGACGTAGTCGGCGGGGTCCCAGCCCTCGGGCGGGCGACCGATGCCCACCCGGACCCGGACGTAATCGCGGCCGATGGCGCGCCCCACGTCGCGGAGCCCGTTGTGACCGCCGTGGCCGCCGCCCTGCTTCACGCGGACCGCGGCGAAGGGCAGGTCCAGGTCGTCGTGCACGACGACGATGTCGTCCAGCTCGACCTTGTACCACCCCTTGAGGGAGGCCACGGGCTGGCCCGAGCGATTCATGTAGGAGCGTGGCTTGGCCAGCACCACCGGGGCGCTCCCGAGCCGGATGGTGCCTACGTCGGCGCCGAGCTGGCCCCGGTCGACCGACTCACCGGCACGCGCGGCCACCCGGTCCACGACCAGGAAGCCGGCGTTGTGCCGGGTCCGGGCGTACCGGCGACCGGGGTTGCCGAGGCCGACCACGAGGTGCATGCGCTACTTTTCCTTCTTGGAGGAGGCGCGCTTGCCGTAGATGGTGAGCACGTTGAAGTCGTGCTTGAGCACCAGCTCCACGCCCTCGGGGAGCGGGATCTCGGAGGCCTTCACCATGTCGCCGATCTGCATGGGCGTGATGTCGACCTCGAGGGCGGCGGGGATCTTCGTCCACTCGCACCGCACCCGGACCTCGCGCCGGATGAGGCGGAGGCGGCCACCGATGGCCATGCCTGCGGCACGCCCGACGCCGCGCACCGGCACCATGACCTCGACCACCTGCCCGGGCTCGAGGGCGTAGAAGTCCACGTGCAGCAGGTCCCGCTTGAGCGGGTGCCGCTGGGCTTCGCGGACCAGGGCCGGCACCGCGTCCCCCTCGATCTCGAGGTTGATGATGGTGTTCTTGTCCTGGGTCTTGCGGAAGACCTCGAGGAGGGCCTTGGGATCCACGGTGATGGGCCGGGCATCGCTGCCGCGGGCGTAGACCACCGCCGGGATCCGGCCGTCGCGGCGGAGCTTGCGGGCCACGCTCTTGCCGGTGCGCTCGTCGCGGGCCTCGGCCGCCAACGTCATCTGCATGGTCACCCTCTCACGCCCGGTGCATCGGTGGTTCAGGCAGCAGACGCACGGACGGGGGCAGTGCCCCGCGGGTGGTGCGCCCCCTGGACTGACGGGCCTCGCGGCCGGGACGTCGCAGTTCTTGGAATGTGGGTCGCGGGGGCGGTGCCCGGTGGGGGCCACGCCCGAAGCCGCGGCGGACTAACGAAAGGCCCGCACGGTGTCAAGCGAGCCCCCCGGCCGGTGGCTCAGTCGTCGACGGTGAGGAAGAGACGGCTGATGGAGTCGTTGAAGTGGATGGAGCGGATGGCCTCGGCGAAGAGGGGCGCCACCGAGAGGACCTGGATGCGCTCGCTGGCGGCGCCGGCCTCCGAGAGCGGAATCGTGTCCGTGACGATGACCCGCTCGAAGACCGAGGCGTCGATCCGCTCGATGGCCGGACCCGACAGCACCGCATGGGTCGCGCAGGCATAGACCGACGCCGCTCCCTGATCCGCGAGGGCCTGGGCGCCCTTGGTCATGGTGCCCGCCGTGTCGATCATGTCGTCGATGAGGATCGCCCGCTTGCCCACCACGTCGCCGACGATGTTCATCACGTCGGCCTCGTTGGCCTTCTTGCGCCGCTTGTCGATGATGGCCAGGCCGCACTTGAGCAGCGAGGCATAGCCCCGGGCCCGCTCGACACCGCCGGCGTCCGGGCTGACGACGACGGTCTTGTCGCGGTGGATGGCCACCTCGTCGCGGAGGTGGCGGTAGAAGAGGCTGCGGGCGTAGAGGTTGTCGACCGGGATGTCGAAGAAGCCCTGGATCTGCCCGGCGTGCAGGTCCATGGTCAGGACCCGCTCCACCCCGGCCGCCTGGAGCAGATCGGCCATGAGCCGGGCGCTGATGGGGGCCCGGGGCGCCACCTTCCGGTCCTGGCGCGCATAGCCGAAGTAGGGGATGACGGCCGTGATCCGGCCGGCCGAGGAGCGCTTGCAGGCCTCGGCCATGATGAGCAGCTCCATCAGGTTGTCGTTGGCCGGCGCGCAGGTGGACTGAATGAGGAAGACGTCGCGCCCGCGCACGTTCTGGCGCAGCTCGACCCGGGTCTCGCCGTCGGAGAAGCGGCCGCAGTGGGCCGGGGCGAGGGGCTGCCCCATGCTCTGGGCGATGGCGCGCGCGAGCTCCGGGTTGGCGTTCCCGGTGAACAGGACCATCTCGCCGTACATGGCGCCTCCCCGGGGCTTGCGCGGGTGGGTCGCCCGGGAGGGCGGGGCTCCGGGGGACCGGCCCGGACGGCCCTCCCGAGAGGCGGCGCATCGTAGCGCCACCCCCACGGCGCCGCAAACAGCCACGAGAACGACAGCATCGGCCCCGGAATCCGCCGGCGTGACGGTCCGTGACGGGGCCGCTCGAAGGGGTCTCCTGGACGGGGCGTCCCTCGGGTGCACCGACACGGAGACCCTCATGACCCGCCTGCTCGCCCTCGTCGCCCTCACGCTGGTGGGGACCCCCGCCGTCTCCGAGCACCGCCCCGACCAGATCCTGGAGCGGGCGCAGCGCCAGGTGGCCCTCCTCGAGCGGGACCTGGACATGGTGCGTCACCCAGGCGTCCGCCAGGCCCTGGACGAGCGGGTGGAGCGCGTGGAGCGGCTCCTGGCCCGGCTGGAGCGCACCGGGGTGCTGGACCCGGTGCACCCTGGCCCGCCCGTGCGCCCCGGACCGCCCCACTGGGAGCCCCGGCCGCCCCACTGGGAGCCCCGCCCCCCCAGTGGGGCGGCCGGGGCTCCCAGTGGGGCGGTCCGGGGCGCACGGGC
>CAZPJM010000399.1:0-4270 GCA_964586865.1 uncultured Enterobacteriaceae bacterium | reverse complement strand
GGACCCGCGGGTCCATCTTGTTGAGGTGCTCCAGGTACATGGTGAGGTCGCCGCGGTTGCTGTAGTACCGGTCCACCAGGCCCGTCCGCTGCGCCAGATCGAAGGCCCAGGGGCTGTCCACCAGCGGGCGGAACCACCGCCGCCCGCCCCGACCGCCGGCCCGGGCGAGGCGGTGGACCACGTCGAAGAGCGGACGGGAGAGGGGGGTGTCGAGGAGCGTGTCGAGCGGGCGGGCGTGGGTGCCGAGCATGGGCACCATCGCCCGGACCCCGCCCGGGTGGTCGGCGGCGTACTGCAGAAGGACCTGGCAGCCCATGGAGTGCCCGATGAGCACGGGCGGGGACGCGGGGGCCACCTGCTCGAGCACGCAACCCAGGTCGAGGGCCATGCGGTCGATGGACAGATCGGCCGCGTCGGGATCGGGGGGCAGGCTCGAGCGCCCGTGGCCCCGGTAGTCCCAGAGCACGACCCGGTAGCGATCCCGAAAGGCCTCGACCAGGTAGGACCAGAAGAAGGTCGAGACACCGACCCCGTTGCAGCAGACCAGGACCGGGCCCTCGCCCACCGCCTGCACGTAGAGCTGCTGCCCGTCGTCGGTCGGGGCGAAGCGGGCGTCGAGTCCGGTCACCGGCGGGCTCCAGAACGAGGACGGCCGCCCCCGCGCGGGCGAGGGCGGCCGGCTGTGGATGGAGGATACGGGGCTCGAACCCGTGACCTCAGCGTTGCGAACGCTGCGCTCTCCCAGCTGAGCTAATCCCCCGCGAACCCGGCGTGTCTAACAGGGCGGCCATGCGCGTCAAGGGGCCCCACCGCGGGGGCCACGGCTCACTCGAGCCCGCGGGCTTCCAGATCCTCCTCGGAGAGGCCCAGGAAGTGCCCCACCTCGTGGAGCAGGGTGATCCGCACTTCGTCGAGCAGGCGCTCCCGATCGAAGGCGATCCGCTCGAGGTTCTTCCGGTAGAACGTGATGGTGGGCGGGACCTGGGACCAGGGCTCGTAGAAGTCCCGCTCCATCAGGCTGGGGCCCGTCATCAGGCCCACCAGCTCGGTGGGGGAGCGCGGCGGATCGAAGGCGCGGCAGACCTCGTCGGAGGGGAGCTCCTCGAGGAGGATGGGCACGTTGGCCAGCGCGGCCTGGATGGTGGGGTGGCACGCCCGGATGGCCTCGGTGACGACCGCCTCGACGGTGGCGTCGTCCAGCGTCACCGGGGAGGGGTAGCGCTCCGGGTCCAGCCGCCAGGCGCGGCGATAGTCGCGGATCGAGCCGTGGACGTCGCCGTGGCGCTCCCGGATCAGCGCGCGGACGTAGTACGCCTCCGCGTTGTGGTCGTCGATCCGCAGCGCCCGGTGGACCGTGGTCGTGGCCTCCTCGAGGCGGAGCTGGTCGAACAGCACCACGGCCAGGCCGGACCAGGACAGGGCGTGGTCCCGGACCAGGCGCGTGCAGCGTCGGTAGAGCTCCTCGGCCTGGGTGTAGTCGCCGAGCTCGTGCCAGGCCTCGGCGGACAGGTACAGGGCGCCCGGGTGGTCCGGACGGCGCCCCAGGACCTCGTCACACCACCCCAGGGCGGCCTCGGGAGAGCCCTGGTCCAAGGCGGCCTCGGCCTGATCGAGGAACTGCTCCAGCTCCGGGTCCTCGGCGAGCGTCACGCGACTCATGGGTACTTGAACCTCACGTTCACCCGTGCATAGTCCCCACTGCCCAGAGCGGGGTAACTCAACGTGGCGGCCTGCCGACGGAGGCAGCTGGCCACCCCCTCGGGGATGGGCTCCTGGTGGATGAGGTGAACCCCGCCGGCCCGCCCGTCGCGCAGCAGATAGATGACCACCTCCCCCTCGTAGCGCAGATCGCCCTGGGGGGTGCGGTTGAGGCAGCCCATCAGGCGCTCCCGGAGCTGCGTCTGCCGCTTCGGATCGGGCGGCAGGAGGAAGGCCTCGTCGTCGGGGAGTGGGCGGTAGTCGGGCCCATCCTGATCCTTGAACTCGAGGCGGATGGGCACCACCCGGGTCTCACCGGGCTCGAGCGTCACGGTGGTCTGCGCATTCCGGAAGTTGTGCTGGACCACCTCGATGGTATGCTCTCCCGTGGGCGGCTTCTCGTAGACCACCGACGTGCCGCTGCCCCGCTTCTTGCCGTCGACCAGGATGGCCTCGGCGGAGGGGTCGACGGTGACGGTCAGGGACTCGGCCGTGCCCGGAGTGGCCATCCACTGTCCCATCAGCAGCACCACCGCGAGGACGAGCGCCAGCCCTCCCGCCGAGCTCCCGATGAGCAGGAGCGGCTGCCAGTTGACCTTCCTCGTCGCCTCGACCGGGATGACCAGCTTGTCACCGAGCCGGTTGTGGATGTGGACCGCCGTGGTGTCGACCCGCCCGAACATCTTGTCGGGGTCGATGGTGAGCTCGATCCGGTGCTCCGAGCGCGAGGGGTCGAGGTGAGACGGCACGGCGGTGAGCCAGGCGTCCTCGCAGGTGACGTCGGCCGCGAGGGGCAGCTCTCCCAGGAGGCGGACCTGGAGCCAGGCCCGCGCCGGGTTGCGGCCCACCACCTCCACGTCGACCCGCGGCGGTCCGATGAGTTGCAGGCTGTCCCCCCCGTCCAGGCGGGCCTCCTCGGCGGGGCTGGGAGGGCTCCGGCGCCGCGGCGCCGTGGGCTGCTCGGTGGACGGCTCCGGACCGCTGGTGCGCCGCCGCACGGGGGGGGCGGTGGCGGCGTCGGTGAGGACAACGTCGGTGTGGGCCTCGGGGCGTCGAGGAACCGGACGGGGCGTGACCGGGGGGGACGGGCGGCTGGGCGAGGCCGGGGTGCGCTTCACCAGCCGGCTGGACGGCGTCGGGGGCTCGCCCTCGGCCACCACCGCGCCGAGGCGGCCCAGGTCGGGGGGGCCCTTGCTGCGGGAGCGGGCCGATCGCGAAGGACTCGCCGGCGGACCGGCGGGCAGTCGGGAGACGGGCGCGGGGCTCCCGCTTCGGGACCGGGGTGGCACGGTCGGCACCTCATCGGTGCGCTCCGGCGTCGGAGGGGTCCCGGCTTCGGCCTTGAGCTTCGCCAGCAGGGTGTCGAAGGCCGACTCCGAGACGCCCAGCTCGAGGGCATTCTTCCGGAGGTAGGCCTCCTGCTCGGGCGAGGGGGCGCCGCCGGCGAGCACGCCCTTGATGGTCATCTCGAGGATGGGGAGCTTGTCGGCCTCTCGCCGACGCGCCATGTCGCGGACGTGCTCCTGGGGGTCCACCAGGACGGCCTCGAGGGCGCTGTACTTCTTGATGAGCTCGCGCGCCTCGTCCTGGAACTTGGCGTTGCTCTGCATCCCCTGCATCTTCTTGCGCCGCGCCTTGAGGGCGGCCCGCGCCTCGTCGGACGACGCGTCTGCCGACAGGTCGAGGTAGTCGAGGAGATCCGCCTTCCCCACGCGCTCACAGAACTGGTGTGCGAGATCGAGCTGCCGGGGGGTCATGACACTCCGCATCCAGGCTCGGTCGGTTCTACCTCCGGGGGGTCCCGGGGTCAATGCCGGTTGCCGCCGACTGGCCCGCTCTGTACGGGATCATGACCCGCCGCCCCTCGGTCGCGGCCCCTCCGAGCCGACCCGTCCGACGGTCTGGCCGAACTGTCGGCGCCGTTGTTCGGTCGAACGGGCAGTGCGGCCGGGATCCACTCCGGTCCGGCGGGCGCCGAGAAGCCGTCAGTCCACGCGAATCCGGCGGTTCCTGGAGCGCGCGGCGGTGAGCTCGGGGCCGTGCGGGCCACGCTGCCGCGGTGCGGAGCCGCCCAGGCTGTGCTGGCCCTGGAAGCCGCCGCTGGCGTCGTCCAGGCCACCCGTGAAGCGGATGCGGACCTCACGGGACTGCCCCGTCTCCACGTCGATGACCTGGACGGAGAGGATCTGGTCGACGCCGTAGCGGTAGATGACGTCGATGGGCGTACCCCGCGGGCGGGGGGGGAGCCCGGTGAGCTCCACCTTGCCGATGACGGTGACCTCGTCGCGGTAGCTGCCGTGGCCCTCGGTGACCTCGACCCGCACCGCACGCATGTTCTCGTAGGCGTAGGCGAAGCGTCCGTGGAACTCGTGGGGCAGGGTGGTGCCCTCGGGGATGAGCTCCACGACCCGCTCCTGGCGGCTGCGGTCGAGGACCACGATCCCGAGCGGGTGGGTGGTGGCGTCGAGGATCTCCACGTCGCCCGGGAGGGCGTAGATGGGGACCTCGGGGCGGGAGCCGGGCTCGGGGACCACCGGGTCGTGGTCGGGCGCGGGCGCGGGGGCGCGGGGGC
>CAZPJM010000398.1:0-4272 GCA_964586865.1 uncultured Enterobacteriaceae bacterium | reverse complement strand
GGGGGGCTCGCCGGGGGGGCGGGGCGAGGCGTCCGGGTCGCCCTGGTCGGGGCGCAGCTCGACCGAGCCGTCCAGGTGGAGCACGAAGGAGCTGCCGGTGGGGCTGACCACCCGGCCTTCCTCGTGGGCCTCGGCCAGGGCGCGGGCCAGGGCGCAGGCGAGGGTGACGGCGGAGCGGCCCGAGCGGGCCGGCAGGTCGCCCAGCGCCATCATGTCCTCGTCCCCGAAGGGCTCGAGCTCGACCTCCATCGTCACCAGGGGCACGTCCTCGTCGAAGTCCTCCGCGTCCTCGCCGTCCATGGCCTGCTCCTCGGCGAAGCGGTCCAGGATCCAGCGACCCACGGCGGGGTGCTCGTCCATGAGGCGCTGGCCCAGGGCCTTGGGCCGCTCCTCCCGGCCGTCCAGGAGCATCCAGGTGAGCCACCCCGCGGCGGGCATCTCCTGGTGGTCCAGGGCGTACTCGAGGAGGCGGACGTGGACGCCTTCGGAGCGGGCCGGGGGCAGGGCCTCGAGGGCGGCGCGCACGAGGGGTTGGCCCCGCGGGGTCCCGGCCAGCTCGACCAGGGCGGGCTCGGCGCCGTCGGGCCACCAGCGCACCACCGCCGCGGCCAGTCGCCCCTCGGTGTCGAGGAGGCTCGGGTCGTCCACCGCCCGGTGCAGGCGGGACAGGAGCTGCTCCAGCACCTCGCGGTCGAAGACCTCGGGCGGCCAGTCGGCGCGGCGGATGGCGTGGATCAGCGCCTCGGCGTTGTCGGGCCCGGGAGAGAGCAGATCGACGAGGATCTGCTGGGGGTGGTGGGACTGGAGCGCCTGCAGCGCCAGATCCCGCACCTGCTTGCCACCCCCGCGCCAGGCCATGACCACCTGGCGGCGGAAGGCGTCCTCGCCGAGGCGGTTGCGCAGCTCGAGGGCCAGGTCCAGCCGCCTCGCGGGGGAGAGCATGGGGTCGTCGAGCTGGCGTAGCGGGCTGCCGTCGCCCCGGTTGACGCGCAGGGAGAGCAGGCCCTTGGTCTCCCGGAAGCGGCCGTCCTGGAGGAGCCGGCCCTCGAGGCCCGACCACCAGCGATCGAAGGCGTTCTCGTTGAGGAGCCCGAGCGCCACCAGCCACTCCCGGAGGTCGGAGGGGCTCTGGGGGCCGGCCAGGTCTTCGAGGAGCATCTCGAGGGCGGTGAGCGGATCGACCTGCAGCAGCTCCCGCAGCGGTCCCGGGGCGGTGAGGGCGCGCTCGAAGAAGCCGCTCGGGCGGCACAGGGAGTAGACCCGGCGCAGGGTGTCGCGGGAGATGACCCGGGGCAGGTTCCGGTCCGTCGCCTCCCACGCGACGCGCACGTCTGCATCGCCGATCTGGTCGACGCGGGCGAAGCCGAAGGCCGAGTGGTAGAGGACGTGGCCCGGCTTCAACTCGGCGATGTCCTGAATGGGTCGCATCGGAGGCAGACGTTATACCGGGGGCCGCCGCGTGTCGCGGGGGCCTCGGTTTCCCCCGCTTGCAGGCCGCTGTCCCCGCCTCCGTCGAGACGAGCCCGGACCCGCCGCCGGGTGGAGCGCCCTCGGGCCGGGGCGCGGGTCCCCCGCCGCGCACCGTCGTGGGCCGGCCCGGCCGGGAGCCAGCCGGTTAGGGACCGCGCCGCCAGAGGGGTGCAGGCATGGAGATCCGCGATCCCATCCACGGGGCGATCCGCGTGGACCCCGCCGAGCGCGCGGTGGTGGATCACCCCTTCCTCCAGCGCCTCCGGGGCATCCGCGCCACGGGCTTCTCGTCCACGGCCTTCCCGAGCGCCACCCACACCCGCTACGCCCACAGCCTGGGGGTGATGCACCTGGCGGGCCGCGCCTTCGACGTGGCCTATCGCGACTGGACCTTCAGTCGCCCCACCGTGCGCCACCGCCTGCGGGCCGCGGTCCGGCTGGCCGCCCTGTGTCACGACCTGGGGCACAGCCCCTTCTCGCACTGCACCGAGTTCGCCATGCCCCCGCTGCGCGAGCTCCGCATCCCCTGGTACGGCCCCGTGGAGCCGCGGCGGGCCACCCACGAGGACTACACCATCGCCATCCTGGCCAACACCGACCTGGCCGCCACCATCCGGGCCCACACCGAGCTCACCGCCCGCCACGTGGCCGCTCTCGTCTCTCCCGACGTGACCCTGGAGGACGACGGCTTCGTCGATCAGGGCCTGGACCATCGGCGGATCCTCTCCCAGATCGTCAGCAGCGAGCTCGACGTGGACCGCCTCGACTACCTGGTGCGGGACTCGGTCCACTCGGGGGCCCGCTACGGCCAGGTCGACGTGGACTGGCTCGTGAGCCACCTGCTGGCCCACCCCCTCGAGGGCCGGGTCACCTTGGCCCTCGACGCCCGGGCCCTCTACGCCTTCGACGACTTCCTCATCGCCCGGCACCACATGTTCCTGATGGTGTACTTCCACCACAAGAGCGTGGTCTACGAGGAGCTGCTCAAGCGCTTCGTCCGGGAGCCAGGCTGCGACTGGTCCCTGTCGGGCGACCTGGAGCGCTACCTCTGGCAGGACGACCTGGACCTCATCGCCCACCTGCGCCGCAGCGACAGCCCGTGGGCCCGCCGCATCGTGGAGCGGCGCCCGTTCCGGCGGGTGCTCGAGGTCCACGGCACCCCGGCCGACGTCGATCTCTCGGCCGAGGTGGCCCGCCTGCGCGAGGCCGGCATCGACGTCATCGAGGCCGGCAGCACCGGCCGCCTCTCGCGCTACGAGGTCTACGGCCAGAAGCGGCGCCGGGCCCCCCGGATCCTGGTCGTCGAGAAGGTCCCCTCGGCGCCCCCCCGACAGGCCGGCCTGCCGGGTCTGCCCGTGCCGCGGGCGGTCCGGGCGCTGGAGCGGGCCACCGCGGTCTTCCAGCGCTACGCCGACGCGCGCCGGGTGGCGCGGATCTTCGTCTCTCCCGAGGACGAGGGGCGGGCGCGGCACCTGCTGGGCCTGACCGGTCCGCCCGCCTGAACCCGGCGCGTGGCGAGCGGGCGGGGCCGCGAGAGCGTGCTACAGCGGGGCCTTCCCGCACAGGAGCACCCCATGATCGGCTTCGAGCTCACCGAAGAGCAGCAGTCCATCTACAACCTGGCCAAGGAGTTCGCCGAGAACGAGATCCGTCCGGTGGCTCCCCACTATGACCAGTCCACCGAGTACCCCTGGCCGGTGATTCGGAAGGCCCACGAGCTGGGACTCCTCAACATCCACGTGGAGGAGCGCTTCGGCGGGATGGAGCTGGGCAGCCTGGACGGCGCCCTGGTGGCCGAGGCCCTGGCGTGGGGCTGCACCGGGATCGGCACCGCCATCGAGGCCAACGGCCTGGCCCTCCAGCCCGTGATCCTGGGGGCCACCGACGCCCTCAAGGAGAAGTACGTGGCCCCCATGATGGAGGAGCCCCGGATGGCCGCCTACGCCGTCACCGAGCCCGGGGCGGGCTCGGACGTGGCCGGCATGCGCACCACCGCCGTGAAGCAGGGCGACAAGTACATCCTGAACGGCAGCAAGATGTGGATCACGAACGCCGGGGTGGCCGACTGGTACTTCGTCGTCGCCTACACCGACAAGGAGAAGCGCCACAAGGGGATGACGGCCTTCATCGTCGAGAAGGACTGGCTCGGCGTCGAGGTCGGCAAGAAGGAGATGAACCTGGGCCAGCGGTGCAGCGACACCCGGGGGCTCACCTTCACCGACGTGGAGGTCCCGGCCGAGAACGTGATCGGCACCGAGGGCGACGGCTGGATCCTGGCCATGAAGGCCTTCGACCACACCCGCCCCCAGGTGGCCGCCGCCGCGGTGGGCCTCGCCCAGGCCGCCATGGAGCACAGCCTCCGCTACAGCCAGGAGCGCAAGACCTTCGGCAAGCCCATCGCAGGGCACCAGGCCATCCAGTTCATGCTCGCCGAGATGGCCATGAACATCGAGGCCGGTCGCCTGGTGGTGTGGCGCGCCGCCGAGCAGATCGACCGCGGGGAGCGCAACACCTACTACGCCTCCATCGCCAAGGCCTTCTGCGCGGACATGGCCCACAAGGTCGCCACCGATGCGGTGCAGATCTTCGGCGGCTATGGCTACAACCAAGAGTACCCGGTCGAGAAGCTGCTCCGGGACAGCAAGATCTTCCAGATCTACGAGGGCACGAGCCAGATCCAGCGCATGATCATCGCCCGGCACCTGCTCCGGGGCTGAGCCTGCTCGGGCCGGCCCTCGGAGAGGGCTCCGGGCGCGCATGCCGCCGGACGAGGGGCGCCGGGCGGTGGGAGGCAGGCCCGCC
>CAZPJM010000397.1:0-4291 GCA_964586865.1 uncultured Enterobacteriaceae bacterium | reverse complement strand
GTCCGGCGAAGCGCATGGGACCTCCCACGCCCGCCTATCCCGGGCCCCGGGGCCCTCCACCCGGCTGCCCGGGATAGGGAGCCGCCCGCACCGAGGTCCCGTGCACGACCAGTTCACCGCCCCCATGGACGACCGGCTCGACCGGCTGCTGGCGGCCCGCCCGCAGGTCGGCTCCCGACGCCGGGCCCGCCAGGCCATCGAGACCGGCAAGGTCTTCGTGGGCGGGGCCCCCTGCACCGAGGCGGGCCATCCCGTCCCCGCCGGCACGCCCATCGAGATCCGCTGGAACCGCCCCGGGAGCGCCCGGGACCGCCACCGCGCCGACCGGGACCTCTCCGAGGCCGGGGTCCGCATCGTGCATCAGGACGCGCACCTGATCGCGGTGGACAAGCCCCCGGGCCTGCTCACCGACACCGCCTCCCGGACCCAGCACCGCACCCGCGACAGCGTCTGGAAGCGCCTCCGGGCGGTGCTCCGGGCCGCCGGCCAGCGCCCCCGCACGGTCCACCGGATCGACCGGGACACCTCGGGCCTGGTGCTCTTCGCCGCCACCGACGCCGCCGAGGCCCACCTGCGTGACCAGTTCCGCAACCATCGCCCCACCCGGGTCTACCGGGCCCTGGTCCTCGGCCACCCCCGCCCCGACACCGCCACGTGGGAGGACCACACCCGCTGGCACCGGGGCCGGCGCATCCTCGAGGCGGTGCCGCCCCAGGCCCCCGGGGCCAGGCCCACCCGGTGCAGCGTCCGGGTGATCCGGCGGGATCGCGACTTCAGCGAGCTCGAGATCGCGCTGGACACGGGGCGCCGCAACCAGATCCGCCTTCAGGCGGCCCTGCGGGGCCACCCCCTGCTCGGCGAGAAGCTGTACGTGGATCGCCCCGTCGGGCCGCCGGCCCCCCGTCAGCTCCTCCACGCCCACGTCCTCGAGGTCGTCCATCCGGCCACCGGCGCCCCCCTCCGGCTGACCGCCCCGCTTCCGCCCGACTGGCGGTGATCCCCGGGGCGCCTCCGCCGTCTCCCGAGCGCCCCCCGATCGCCACGGTGGCGACCGCGTCCTGCAAACCTCTCGTCCAGGGCTTTCCACGCGCCCCGGGCCCGGCGATCATCCTGGACCGACCGGAGGCGACCATGCGGCCCCTGACCTGGCTCACGCTCCTGCTCCTCGCCGCCTGCAACGGCGAGGACCCGGAGGACACCGGCGACCTGCCCGACACGGGCGACACCGGCGACACGGACACCGACGACACCGACGACACCGACGACACCGACGACACGGGCACCGAGGATCCGTGCCTGGAGCGTCGCGAGCGGGTGGGCTTCCTGCGCGTCTCGGCCGAGACCCCCCGCCAGGAGCTGGACGACTTCTGCGCCGAGCACAACGTGCTGGTCGGCAACCTCCTCATCGAGGACGCCGCCTCGCTCGAGGGCCTCGAGTGCCTCTGCGAGGTGGACAGCAACGTCCGCATCGACGGCAGCGCCCTCACGAGCCTGGACGGCCTGGACAACCTGCGCCGGATCGGCGGCTACCTCCAGATCACCGACAACCCCGACCTCACCGACACGACCGCTCTGGGGAGGCTCGAGGCCGTCGAGGGCGAGCTGACCGTCCAGGAGAACCCGATCCTCGCCGATCTGGACGGCCTCTCCGGGGTCACCCTCCTCGGCGACGATGTGGAGATCACCGACAACCCGGCGCTGACCAGCATCTCGGGGCTGGGGGGCGTCGAGATCATCGAGGGGGACGTGCGCTTGGTGAACAACCCCATCACCAGCCTGGATCTCCCCGCCCTCACCACCATCGAGGGCACGCTGCGGCTGGAGGGCCTGGCCCTCGAGCGGCTGGACGGCATGACCGGCCTCACCACCATCGAGGGCAGCCTGCAGTTCTGGTCCAACACCGCGCTCCTCACGGGCGAGACGCCGTCCAACCCCATCACGGTGGGCGAGACGGTGAACATCCGCAACCACGAGGTCATCGAGGACCTCTCGGGCTTCCCCTGCATCACCGAGGCGGGGACCGGCCTGCGGGTCGAGTCGAACCCGAGCCTCACCAGCCTGGACGGCTTCACCTGCCTCGAGACGGTGGGCACCGACCTGCGGGTCACGGGCAACGACGCCCTCACCCAGATCGATGCCCTGTCGAGCCTCACCAGCGTGCGCATCGTGGCCGTCCAGCGCAACCCGGCCCTCACCCGGGTGAGCGGCCTGTCGGGCCTCACCCGCCTCGATGGCGACCTGGACATGGCCGAGCTGCCGGCCCTCGAGGACCTGAGCGGGCTCGAGGGGCTCACCGAGGTCGGCGGGCAGGTGGTCCTGAACGGCACCGGGATCCGCAACGTGGACGCCCTGTCGAATCTCCAGAGCATCACGGGCAGCCTCACCATGACCAGCGCCCCGCGCCTCGAGAGCCTGGCCGGCCTGTCCGGACTGCGGACGGTGGGGGACAGCGTGAGCATCACCGGCGCGCCGCTGCTCACCGACGCCAGCGGGCTGGCCACCGTCCAGTCGGTGACCACCGAGCTCACCCTGTCCGGGGCCGAGGCCCTCACCACCCTGGACCTCACGGGCCTCGCCTCGGTGGGCCGGCTCGAGCTCGACGACCTGGGCCTGACCAGCCTCACCTGGCCCGTGACCGAGGCCGAGTCGGTGGTGCTGAGCCGCATGCCCATCGCCGACCTCTCGACCTTCTCCGGCCTGACCTCGGTGCGCTCGCTCCAGATCGCCAACTGCGACAACGTCACGGACCTGGACGACTTCGGGGCCCTGACCGAGATCCGGGGCTCGCTGGCCCTCTCGGGGAATGACGGGCTGACGAGCCTCGGGGGCCTGTCCGGGGTCGACGAGATCGGCTTCAGCCTGACCCTGGACGACAACGACGCCCTCACCGACCTCTCGGGCCTGGAGGGTCTGACCCGGGTGGGGCGGAACCTGACCATCCGCTTCCACGACAACCTGACGGACCTGACGGCCCTCTACGGCATCACCCGGGTGGGCAATGACCTGACCATCCGCGACAACGCCGGCTTCTCCAACGAGACGGCCCGGGCCCTGGCCGACGAGATCGACAGTATCGGCCGCCGGACCACCATCCGCGACAACGGGAGCTGAGCGCCGGCCGGCCGACCCGAGGAGCGGGAAGGCCGGGAAGGGCCCCGAGGCCGGGCCGCCGCGCCCAGACCGCATCCCTCCGGGGGGACATCTAGAGCTTCTGGCCGAAAGCCTTGGCGACGGCGAAGAGGAAGCCCGTGGCCTTCTGGACGTCGGGATCGCCGAGCTTGCCCAGGGTGCCGAAGAGCCCGACCTTGTCGATGGAGCCCTGGCGCGCCTCGACCAGGGCGGTGGTGGCGTTCCCGGCCGTGCCCAGCACCTTCGGATCCAGAAGCCCGCTGTCGAGGAGCTTCTGGAACTCGGGGGTGGTGGCGACCTCGAGGAGCCGGGTCAGCGCATCCACGGAGCGCTCGAGCTTCTCGGGCTCGAAGAGGTCGGACTCGAGCAGCTTGTCGATGGCGCTCGAGGTGAGGACCGGGGCGCCCTTGCCCGCGAGCCGGGCCAGACCGTCGGCGACCGCATCCTGGTCCTCGATGGCGTCGACCGCCTTGGAGCCGGCCAGGGCGGCGAAGCGGGCCGCCGGGGCGTGGTCGAGCAGCTCGCTCACCAGGGTGAGGTTCTCGGGGCGGGAGGCCTTCTCGAGCACCTCGATGCCCTGCTCGCCGCGGGCGAACGGGTCCACGCCGCGCTTCTCGGCCTCCATCATGAAGAGATCGAGGGTGCGGGCGGCCCCGTCCACCAGGATGGGCGCCCGCTCGGTGAGGGTCTCGAGGGTGCGGGCGGTGGTCTCGAGGGCGTCGATCCGGTCGAGGATCCGCGCCAGACCGGCGGTCACCTCGGGGTCGGCCAGGCGGGCCTGAAGCGGATCGGCCACGACCTCCGTGGCCTCCTTGCGGCGGACCGTGGCGGCGAAGATGGCGTCCACCTTGCGGTCGAGGGCCTCGATGGCCTCCGGACCGCCGGTCGGGGCATCGGCGGCCGCCGCGGGGGCCGGACCGGCCGCCGGGGCCGCGCCGGTGATGGCGTCGAGCTTCTTCTCGATGGCGACGAGCTGATCGGCCACGAAGGCGTCGGGGGCACCGCCGCCCCCGCCACCGGCGCCGACCTTCTTCTCGAGGGCCTCGAGGCGCTCCACGAGGAGATCGAGGGTGTCGAGGATCTCATCGAGGACCTGGGCGTCGCTGATGGGGGTCTCGGGGTCGAGCTCTTCCGCCATTCCGTGCCTCCGGGGTGGTCGTCC
>CAZPJM010000396.1:0-4295 GCA_964586865.1 uncultured Enterobacteriaceae bacterium | reverse complement strand
GTTGTCGCCGTTGGTGAGGGGCGGGGTGAGCGCGGCGTAGGCGGCGTCCAGGCCCTTCTCGGTGGCCGAGCCCGACGAGCCCAGGTCGGTGGCCTGGGTGAAGAGGCTCACCGGATCCGGATCGGTGTCGTCGATCCAGGGCTGGGGCCCCACCAGCCGGCCGTTGGCGCCGCCGTCCATGTCGGTCGAGGTGACGCCGATCCGGTAGTCGATCCCCGTGCTGTCGAACGCGGTGAGGAAGCTCTGGAAGCGGTCGCCCAGGTGCTGGATCACGTCGGACATGGAGCCCGAGTTGTCCACCACCCAGAGCACGTCCACCGAGCCCACGGCGGGCTGGGTGAAGATCTCTTCGTTGGTGGCGGTCTCGCCGCCGCGCCCGATGGTGGGCACCGCCACCTCGGCCTCGTCGGGGTCGTTGGAGGCGATGACCACGTCGATGTCGTAGTCCTGGATGGCACCGGCGGTGAAGCCCACCTCGAAGGTGAAGGAAGCGCCGGGGGCCAGGACCCGGGGGGCGCCGTCGTGGGTGAAGGCGCCCGAGCCGGCACCCTCGAGGAGGATGTCCGTCACGTCGAGGTCGGCGTCGCCCAGGTTGGTCACCGTCACGACCTCGGCATCGGCGGGGCAGTCCACCAGGGTCCAGCCGAAGGAGAGCTCGGCCGGCTCCACGTCGATGTCGGGCTGGGGCCCATCGACCGCACCGTCGTCCTCGTCGTCGTCCTCGCCGACCAGGGGGTCCTGATCGCGGACGAGGTTGTAGTCGCTGCAGGCACCCACGAAGAGGGTGAGGAGGGGGACGAGGGAGGCGGGGCGCATGAGGACCTCCAGAGGAGCGCGGCGGGATAGACAGGGCGGGGGCCGAGGAATACCCGAAACGATCGGGGCCCCGCCAGAACGGCGGGAACCTATCACGTTCCTCCGGGGTGTGAAAGATTCGTGACACCCGGCGGCCGGCCGCCCGGTCAGTCCAGGTGCTGCGCCCCGTCGACGATGGCGTCGACCACGGAGGGATCAGCGAGGGTGCTGGTGTCGCCCAGGCGCTCGGGCTCGCCCTCGGCCACCTTGCGGAGGATCCGACGCATCACCTTGCCGGAGCGGGTCTTGGGCAGGCCCGGCACGAACTGGAACAGGTCCACCCGGGCGTGGGCACCGATCTGCTGGCGGCAGGCCGCGTTCAGCTCGGCCTCGAGGGCTTCGCTCGGCGACTCGCCGGGCTGCAGGACGATGTAGGCGTACACCCCCTGGCCCTTGATGGGGTGGGGGAAGCCGACCACACCGGCCTCGGCCACCGCCTCGACCGAGATGAGGGCCGCCTCGAACTCGGCGGTGCCCATGCGATGGCCGCTCACGTTGAGCACGTCGTCCACCCGGCCCGTGATCCAGTGGTAGCCGTCCTCGTCGCGGCGGCACCCGTCGCCGGTGAAGTACTGGCCGGGGAAGAGGGAGAAGTAGGTCGAGACGTACCGGTCGTGGTCGCCCCACACGGTGCGGGCCATGCCCGGCCACGGCATGTCGAGGCACAGCCGCCCCTCGCCCGGCCCCCGGATCACCCGGTCGTGCTCGTCGAGGAGGACCGGGACGACGCCGGGGAGGGGGAGCGAGGCGCTGCCGGGGCGGGCCGGGGTGGCGGGGGCGACGCCGGAGATCATGTGGCCCCCGGTCTCGGTCTGCCACCAGGTGTCCACGATGGCGCACCGGCCGTCCCCGACCACGTCGAAGTACCACTGCCAGGCATCGGGGTTGATGGGCTCGCCCACCGTCCCCAGGACCCGGAGGGTGGATCGGTCGTAGCGGGTGACGTGTTCATCGCCCTGGGCGGCGAGGGCGCGAATGGCGGTGGGGGCCGTGTAGAGGATGGTGATCCCGTGCCGCTCCACCATGTCCCAGTACCGCCCCGCGTCCGGGTAGAGGGGGGTGGACTCGAACATGAGGGTCGTGGCCCCGTTGCAGAGCGGTCCGTAGACGATGTAGCTGTGGCCGGTGATCCAGCCCACGTCGGCCACGCAGGCGTAGACGTCGTCCTCGCGGAGGTCGAACACGGTCTCGTGGGTGTAGCTGGTCCAGGTGAGGTAGCCCGCGCAGGTGTGCAGGACGCCCTTGGGGCGGCCGGTGGAGCCCGAGGTGTAGAGGATGAAGAGGGGGTCCTCGGCGGCGCAGGGGACCGCGTCCAGGGTGTCGGGAGCGCCCTCGACCGCCTCGTGCCACCACACGTCGCGGCCCTCCACCCAGCGGACGTCGGCGCCGGTGCGGCGGAGCACCAGGACCCGCTCGACGCCGCGCTCGCCCTCGAGGGCCTCGTCGGTGGTGGCCTTGAGCGGGATCCGACGGCCCCCCCGGACACCCTCGTCCTGGGTGATGACCACCTGGGCCTGGCAGTCCCGGACCCGATCCCGCAGGGCCTCGGCGCTGAAGCCCCCGAAGACGACCGAGTGGATGGCCCCGAGCCGGGCCACGGCCAGCATGGCGATGGCCGCCTCGGGCACCATCCCCATGTAGATCACCACGCGCTCGCCCTTCTTGACGCCCAGCCGGCGCAGGGCGTGGGCCGCCCGGCAGACCTCGCGGTGGAGCTCCCGGTAGCTCAGCCGCCGCACGTCGCCGGGCTCGTCCCCCTCCCACAGGATGGCGGTCTTGTCGCCCCGATCCAGCAGGTGCCGATCGAGGCAGGACTCGCTCACGTTGAGGACCCCGTCGCCGAACCAGGAGATGCTGTTGTCGGCGATCTGGTGGAAGCTGCCCTCGAGGCCGCGGGTGGGCTCGGTGCGCCAGAGAAGGCGGGCGCGGGCCTCGCGCAGCCAGAAGCCGCTCGGATCGTCCAGGGCGGCCAGGTACCGCGCGCGCCAGGCGTCCATGTCGGGGATGCTGGAGCGGGCGCCCTCGGCGACGCGGGCGGGGACGGGGATGGTCGCGGACATGGGGGCTCCGGGGCGGTCTGGGACGTCTCCAGCGAGGGTACACGAGCGGGACGTGGCGAGGGCACCCCCACGCGGGGGTCCTGGGCAAGGTCCCGGGTCCTCGGCTAGACCGTGGGGGGGCCCCGGCTCCGGGAGGTGACATGGGCGAGCTGCGCATCACGCGGACCGTGGAGCGGTGGGTGCGCGCCCGCCGTCGCCAGCAGCTCGTCGCGGCGGGCACCTGGGCGGGGGCGGTCGGGCTGCTGACCCTCGCCGGGGCGGTCGGCGTGGTGGTGTTCGCCGAGGGAGCCCTCTGGCTGCTCCTCCCGGTGGTGGGCGCGGGGGTCCTGGGCCTGGGCGCGGTGGCCCTGCGGCTGCGGGGCGCGCCCTCCCCCGAGGGGGTGGCGGAGCGGGTCGAGGCCGAGGCGGGTCTGCACGATCTCCTGCGCACGGCCCTCGCCGTGGAGTCGCGGCGGGCGGTGGGGGGCGCGGAGAACCGCGCGCTGGTCCAGGCCGACATGGAGGCCCGCCTCCCGGCCCTCGAGCGCCGTGGCGCGCCCCCCGTCGAGGTTCCCCTGCTGCCGCTGGGCCTGGGGGCCGCCGCCTTCGTGGGGGCCTGCGCCATGCTGGCGTCGGCGGTCCTCCTGCCCGTGGTGGAGCTGTCCTGGCAAGGGGCCGGGGATGGCCCGGGTCCCGCCGCGGGCTCGGCCTTCGACCGGCCCGACGTGGAGGCCCTCTCCGAGGCGGCGGAGGCCCTGGACGATCTGGCGGGCCAGCCCGGCATCACCCCGGAGGCCCGCGCCCGGCTCGAGGAAGCGCGGGACCGGATCCGCGAGGCGCTCACCGAGGGGGCCGATCCGGGGAAGGCGGCGTCAGCCCTGGATCGGGCCCGCCTGGCGCTGACGGATCTCGAGGGTCAGGTCCTGCGATCCGACGCGGCCCTGGCCGCCGCCCGGCCGGCCTCCCTGGCCGCGGGGCTCGACGATGCCCTCGACGACGGGGATCCGGCCCGGGCCCGGGTGCTGGGCGAGGAGGTCCTGCGGCGGGCGGACGGTGGCGTCTCCGAGGGGGAGGCCCGGCGCCTGGGCGAGGCCCTGGTGAACCAGGTGAAGGCGGGTGGGGCGGCCGGAGATGCAGCGCGCGAGGCGGGTCAGGCCCTCCAGTCCGGGGACCGGGGGCGGGCCCTGGCGGCGCTGGCCGATCTGATGGCGGCCATGGGGGAGCCGGCCCGCTACGCCCCCCGCCCCGAAGCCCTCGATGCCGCCCAGGAGGCGGTGCGGCAGGCCCGTCGGCGCGCGGTGGCCCGGCTGGACGAGGCGGAGCGTCGGGCCGAGGGCGGCGAGCGCGAGGTCGCCGTGGAGTTCAACTCGCTCTCGAAGATGTACAACATGGCCGGCTGGC
>CAZPJM010000395.1:0-4300 GCA_964586865.1 uncultured Enterobacteriaceae bacterium | reverse complement strand
CACGTGACTGGAGTTCAGACGTGTGCTCTTCCGATCTGGGCCCGGCGGGTCGCAGCCCGCGGGCGCCCCCCGGTCGACGGGCCCGGGCCGCCTCCCGCTCCTTGCGCTCCCGCTCCTCGCGCTCCCGCTGCCGGCGGGCCTCCTCCTCCTGGCGGGCCCGCTCCTCGGCCTCCTCCACCATCCGCTGGAGCTCGTCCAGACCGTCCGCGATGGCCTTGGCCAGATCCTCCACCGCGGCATCGGCCTTCTCGGCCCGCGAGGCGGCCGTCTCACCGGCCGCCTCGACCGTGGCCTTGTCGGTGGCGTCCTCCACCGCCTGCAGGGCCTGGCGGGCCCGGTGCACCGCGTCATTGGCCAGCCGGAGGAACTCCTCGGTGCGGTCCAGCAGGTCGTCGGTCTCGGCCGCGTCGAGCCCGGACTCCTCGACCTCGGCCTCCAGGTCCCCGAAGGCGGTCCGCTGCTCCTTGAGGCGGGCCTTGAGGGCCTCGGCCGCCTCGGTGCGCTCGGCCTTGATGCGGTCGAGGGCTTCGCGCTCGGCCACCACCTCGCCCACGCTGGCCTCGAGGCCCTCCTTGGCCTGACCGGCCTCGGAGGCGGCCTGCAGGACCTGGTCGACGGCGGCCTGCACCGCCCGGCCGATCTCCTGGGCCGCTTCCACGTCCGCGGCATCGCCCGCGGAGGCCCCCGCCGCCTCGGCCTCCTTGGCCCGGGCCTCGACCGTGGCCACCGCGGCGGCCAGCTCGCCGAAGAGGTCGGTGACGTCCCCCTCGCCGGCGTACTCCGACAGGGCCTTCTGGCCCGCGTCCAGCCAGCCGCGCGCCTTGTCGAGGGCGGCGCGGGCGGTCTCCAGGGGCGCGACGGCCCCTTCCCGCGCGGCCTCGAGGGCCTTGCGCGCCTCCTCGGCCTCCTCGACCAGCCGCTCCCGGGCGCGATCCACCAGCCGAGGGACCTCCTCGGCGGCCGAGACGGCGCGATCCACCGCCTTGCGGGCCGCCTTCAGCATGTGCCCCGCCACGTCGAGGGACTCGGCCTCGGCCACCATGGGGACGGCGGTGTGCACCTTGGTCGCCGCCCGGCGGGCGTTGGCGATGGCCTCGTCGGCCTGGCCCCGCAGGGCACGGGTCTCGTCGGTGCGGGCCTGATCCAGGACCTCGTCCAGGAAGGCGGACTGCTCCTTGGCCAGATCGACCGCCGCGTCGGCCTGCTGGGCCAGGTCCTGGACCTGGGCCTTGATCCCCTCCAGGGCCTTCTGACGGTCGGCGGCCTCGGCGGCGAGGGTGCGGGCCTCCTCGACCCGGGACAGGGCCTCGCGGCTGGTGGCGGTGGCCCGCTGGCAGGCCTCCCGCGCGTCGAGGGCGTGGGAGAGGACCTCCTCGGCCTGGTCGGTGCCGTCGGCGCGGCCCGCGGCCTGGTCGGCCTCGGTCGCCAGGCCCCGCAGCCGCTCCAGGGCACCGACCACCTCGTCGCGGATGGTGCGGGCCTCTTCCGAGGGGGAGGCGTCGAGGACCGGGGCGAGCTCCTCGAGGGCGTGCTGCACCGCCGCCACGGCATTGCGGGCCTTGCTGGCGTCCTGCCCGGCGGCCTCCCGGGCCTCGGCGATGCGGCGCGCCTCGGCCTCGGCCCGCGCCCGCAGCTCGGCCTCGGCCGCCTTCAGCCCGTCCTCCTCGGCCTTCAGGGCATCGGCGCGAAAGCCGCGGACCGCCTCGATGGCGGCGCGCGCCCCCTCGGCCAGCTCCGTGGCCTTCTTCGAGGTCTTGACGCCCTTCTGCAGGGCGTCGTCCGCCGCCTTCACCTTCTTCCGCTGACCCCGGCACTTCTTCACGGCCTCGTCGGCGGCGGCGACGAGGTCGGTGACCGCCTCGCCGTGGACGCCCCGCTCGGCGACGGCCTCCTCGAGGCGCTGGTGGGCGGCCTTGGCCTCGCGCAGGAGGGCCAGGGCCTCCTCGCCCAGCTTCTTGACCTCGGCGGTCAGGGCCCGGATGGTCTCCTCGCGCTCGCGCGCCTTGTCGACGGCCTTGCGGAGATCGGCGAGGGCCTCGTCGGCCTCCTTGCGCTTGGCGGCGAGGCGCTTGGCGGCGCCTTCTCCCTTCGGGACGACCTCGGTGGCGGCCTGGCCCGAGTCGGCCTCGGCGGCCCGGTCCCGGGCCCAGCCGGCCTCGGTCACGTCGCCGTCCAGGTCCTTGGCCGCCGCACGGATCCGATCGAGAGCGGCCTTGACGGCCTTGCTCTTGGCGAAGGGCCCGGCCACGTCGGTGCCGGTCTCGAGGGCCTCGCGGATGGCGTCGCGGTGCTCGGTGGCCTTCTGGGCGGCCCGGGCGGTGCGGGTCCGGGCTTCCTCCAGCGCCTTGGCCTCGGCGGTGGCGATCTCCTCGGCCTCATCGATGGCCCGCAGGGCCTCGGGCAGATCCTCGGAGATCCGCTCCCAGAAGGAGGCGGCCGAGTCGGCATAGCCCCGGGCCTCGGCCGGATCGGCCTGCCGACGGGCCTCCCGGGCGGCGGTGTCGGCCTCGCCGACCTGGAACTCGGCGATGTCGATGGCCTCGTAGGCCTCCTTCAGGAGCTTGCGGGCGGCCGGGATGTCGGTGTCGGCCACCAGCGCGGGCAGGCCCCGGTAGCGCTCCCAGGCCGCCGTCACCCGCTCCCGGCACAGATCGGCGTGCTTGCGGGCCTGCTTCCACGCCGCCTCGAGCTTCTCCAGGCGCCGCCGCTCCTTCAGGATCTCCTTCAGCTCATCGGCCGCCGCCTCGCGACAGGCCTTGTCCTCGGCCCGGGCCTTCTTGCTCGCCGAGCGGGCCGTGGCGGCCAGGGGCTCCATCTTGCCCACCACCTCCTGGACCTCGTCGGCGTCGTCGAGCTGCTCGGCGAGGGCGTGCCGCCCCTCCAGATCGGCCAGGGCCTCCTCGGCGCGCTCCATCGCGGCCACGGCGGCGTCGCGGTGGGAGAGGGCCTGGGAGCCCGTGACCTCCTGGGTGTCCCGCACCAGCTCGTCCACGACCTTGCGGGCCCCGGTGACGGCCTGACGCGCGCCGTCCAGGAGCTTGTCGGCGGCCTCCCGGCCCTCGTTCAGGGCGGCGACGGCGGCGGCGGCGGCCCCGGCCAGATCCGCGGCGGCCTTGCACAGGCTCCCGATCCGCTCGGCGGCCTCCCGGGCCTCCTCGGCGGCGGTCCGGGCGGGCCGGAGGGTGGCGCGGGCATCGTCGGAGGTCCGGGCAGACCCGGCGTTCTTCGCGGCCGAGGCGGCCTGGTCCCGGGCGGCCTGGAGCCCCTCGAGGAGCTTCCGTGCCTCGTCGAGCTTCTTCCTCGCCTTGGGATCGGGCCCCTGATCCACCGCCTTGGCGGCGCGCTTCAGGGCCTTCTCGGCGGTGGAGGCTGCGGTGGCCGAGGCCTCGGCGTACCCCTTGGCCTCGTCGCGGGCGCGGTCCAGCCCGATGGCCTCGGCCTTGGCGGCGTCCTCGGCCGCCTGGGCGACCTCGGCCACCACCCCGTGGGTGGTCTTGCGCGCGGTCTCCACCGAGCCCCAGTAGGCGTCGGCGTCCTCGCGGCGGGTGGCGCCCGCGAGCTCGTCCACCGACTCGGCGATCCGGGCTACCGCGGCCCGGGCCCGCTCCAGGGCGGCATCGGCGCGCTCCACGGCCTTGTCGACCCCCGGGGCGGTGAGGGTGCCGTCGGTGACCTGGGCCCGGAGGCGATCCCGCGCGGAGCGGGCCTCCTCCAGGTGCTTCTCGGCCTCGGTGTGGGCGACCCCGGCCCGCTTGCGCAGCTTGGCGATGTGCTCCCGCTCGGCCTGGACGGCGCGCATGCCGTGGCGCAGCTCCTCGAGCCACTCCCGGGCCGATCCGAGGGCGTCCTCGGCCTGCTTCTCGACGCCGGTGACCAGTCCCAGGGTGACCCGTGCCTCGCTGGCCTCGTCGTCGAGCTCCACCAGGCCCGCGGATCGGGCCGCCGAGCCGGCCGCCTTCTCGGCCTTGGCGACGGCATCACCGATGCGGCGGACCAGGGCCTGGACATCGGGGGGACCGCCCTCGGCTTCGGAGGCCGCGGCCTCGGCGAGGCGCGTGGCCCGGTCGCGACAGGCCTCGACCCGGGCGACCACCGCCCGGGCCCGGCGCCGCACCGCGTCGAGATCGGCGTCCTTCGGGAGGGGCGGCAGGGCGGGGGGGACCCCGAAGGGATCGTCGTCGGCCGCACCCGGGGCGGCGGCAGGCTCCGGCTCGGCGGCGGGCCCCCGCGCGGCGGCGGGGCCCGCCGCCGAGCCGGAGCCAGATCGGAAGAGCACACGTCTGAACTCCAGTCACGGGAA
>CAZPJM010000394.1:0-4367 GCA_964586865.1 uncultured Enterobacteriaceae bacterium | reverse complement strand
CCTGCTCCGCCGCCGACGGTGAGCCCCGTCCCAGGACGGTGGCGGCCCTGCGCGATAGGCTCGGCGGTCCATCGAGGAGGCGCCCAATGTGGCTCATCGCCCTGGCCTGGCTGGGTCTGGCCCACGCCGGTCCCCGCATGATCCCCGAGGACAGCTTCGCCGTGGTGGGTCGGACCGCGCCCACCATGCGGCTCGACACCCTGGACGGCGAGGCCTTCGACCTGGCCGCCTACCGCGGCAAGCCGGTGGTGCTGGCCTTCTGGGCGAGCTGGTGCGGGCCGTGCCGGGCCGAGCTGCCCGAGCTCTCCCGCCTGGCCGCCGCCCGCGACGATGTCCACGTCTTCGCGGTGAACGTGGACCGGGAGCGGCGGCTGGCCGAGCGGTTCATGCAGCAGGTGGACTTCGACCTCCCCGTGGTGTGGGACAACGAGAGCCGGGCCATGGGCGAGCTCGACGTCACCGGCATGCCCACCACCTTCGTCATCGACGCCCGGGGCACGGTCAAGTGGCGCAAGACCGGCTTCTCCCAGGAGAAGCGCCTGTCGGAGCTCACCGCCGTCCTCGACGGGCTGGCCCCATGAGCCAGGTCCAGGGCACCGAGACCGCCGACGCCAACCCCTGGGTGGTGCGCTCCGCCATGATCGCCGTGGTCGTGGGCATGGTCTTCGGCATCGGCGTGGGCGTCTACATGGCCTGGCACCACGAGGTCGCCGTCTACGGCGGCCCGGACGCCCAGTTCGCCCTGTGGGGCTGCGCCGAGTCCGAGGGCGTGAGCTGCGACGTGGTCAACACCTCGCCGTGGTCCGAGGTCCTGTCCGTACCCACCTTCGCCTGGGCCGTGCCCACCTACCTGGCCACCGGACTGGCCGCCGTGCAGGTCCTGCTGGGGCGCCGCCGCCACGTCTGGCTCGTCCTCGCCTCCGGCGTCGGGATCAGCGCCTTCTCGGGCTGGCTCTGGTACATCTCGGTGGTCGAGCTCGAGACGGTGTGCCTGTGGTGCCTGCGCCTGTACGCCATCAACTTCGGCACCCTCCTCCTGGCCCTCCTCGCCGCCCTGCCCCTGGCCGGGCTCGGCTGGCCCGAACGACCCACCGCCACGGATCTGGCCGTGGTGCTGGGCACCTTCGCCGTGGCGGCCGGGATCACCGTCGGCGTCCAGCAGGCCTGGCGCCAGCAGCTCCTCGGCGACGCGCCGGACCTGGCCGACCTGGCCATCACCGCGGTGGAGGTCCCGGAGGATCCCCTCGACTACGTGGATCCCGAGGGTGAGCTGGAGCCGCGGGAGCTCATGGTCACCACCGAGGAGGGCCGGGAGGCGACCCTGCAGCTCCGGGCCACCGATGCCTGGAAGGGCAACCCCGACGCCGAGGTCGTGGTGGTCGAGTTCGCCGACCTGGAGTGCGGCTTCTGCAAGCGGGCCGCCACCGAGCTCTCCCAGGTCTGGAAGGCCTACGGCGACCGGGTGCTCTTCGTCTACAAGCACTACCCCCTCGACCGGGCGTGCAACCCGGGGGCCCGGTCGCGCATGCACCGGGATGCCTGCAATGCAGCGCTGGCCGCCATCTGCGCCCAGGAGCAGGACCGCTTCTGGGCCTACCACGACCTGGCCTTCAAGAATCAGCACGAGCTCGACCCGGACGCCCTCACCCTCTACGCCGAGACCCTCGACCTGGACGTGGACGCCTGGCGGCGCTGCGTCACCTCGCCCGAGGCCGCCGCCCGGCTGAAGCAGTCCGGGGAGGACGGGGCCGCCCTCGACATCGGGGGGACCCCGCGCATCTGGATCGACGGGCGCCTGTACCGGTCGGGGAGCTCGGCCCGGCAGCTCGCCAAGGCCGTCGAGGAGGCGCTGGGCCTGAAGGGGGCCGAGGTGGCCGCCCGCCGCGAGGCCCTCGGCGACGATGACGCCACCCCGGTACGCCCCATCCCCGACGACGTCGCGCCGATGCAGACCGTGGGCGAAGGGGCGGGGGCCTTCCGCATCGACACCTTCGAGGCCGGCCTGGACGAGGCGGGCGCGGCCACCTCCGGCCCCGGCGAGATCCCGGCCACCCGCATGTCCTGGTACGCGGCCCGGGACGCCTGCGAGGCGGCCGGCAAGCGCCTCTGCACCGAGGCCGAGTGGATCTCGGCCTGCCAGGGGGCCCCGGCCGAGGACGACGACGACGACGGGGCCTTCGCCGATGACATGATCGAGGGTACCGCCTACCCGTATGGCGATCTGCACGACCCTCGCCGGTGCTGGTCCGCCCGCCACCCCGACGAGGAGCGCCCGGTCTACACCGCCGAGATGCCCGGCTGCGTCGGGCCGGATGGCGTCTACGACCTCGTAGGCAACGTGGAGGAGTGGGTCGGAGCCTCGCCGGACCAGGCGGTGCTGCTGGGGGGCGCCTGGGACACCCGCGGCGACAAGGCCCGGTGCTACCGGCGCAACGACGTCTTCGGGGCCGGCTACGCCAACCGGCGCACCGGCTTCCGATGCTGCGCGGATGCCGACGCGGCGCCCGCCCCGGCCGACACGGATCCCCCGGCGCCCTGAACGCTGGTAGGGTACCCGTCCACCCCGTGGAGGTCCCATGTCCCTGGACGACGACTTCGAGGCCGCCGTCGGCCGCTCCCGCTCCCTGCCCTCCCAGGGCAACGAGAACCTGCTCAAGCTCTACGCCCTGTTCAAGCAGGCCCGCAACGGCGACGTCTCGGGCAAGCGCCCCGGCATGATGCAGCTCCGGGAGCGGGCCAAGTACGATGCCTGGGCCTCGCTCAAGGGCAAGAGCCAGGAGGATGCCAAGCGGGAGTACGTCGAGCTGGTGGACCGGCTGGCCCAGGGCTGACCCCCGGCTACACCCGGGGGCGCTTCGATCCGAGGGGCCGGGGGCCACCCGGAGACCCTTCATGGCCCCCACCCACGCCGGCGTGCTGCCCCCCGTGGACACCTGGGACGATCAGGTGCGCGCCTGGGTGCACGCCGCCTGGATCCAGGCCGAGGCCCAGGGCCAGGGTCGGATCGGCCTGTCCGATCTGGTGAAGGCGCTGTGGTCGGCTGGCGACCCCTGGTCCCGGGCGTACCGCCACCTCTTCGCCGGAGCGCCCGCGCCGCCCCCGAGGCCGGTGCTGACGGCGGCCGAGGACACCTTCTACGCTGCCGAAGCCGACCTCATCGAGCTCATGGAGGAGGCCGCGGTCCGCGGCGCCGGGCGGATCACCGCCTGGGCCGTCCTGGGCCTGGTCGCCGGCCGGACCCGCGGCTCCGCACGCCCGGAGGCCCCCGGTGCCCTCGGGGTGTGGCGGGCCCCCATCACCGCCGAGCGGGAGGGCGCCCGACTGGTGCTGCAGCGGGGGGTCTCGGTGGGCGACGCCCTGGACTGGGCCGATGGCAAGCAGCTCGTCGCCGTGATCATCGACGATCGGATCAGCTCCTCCAGCGAGGAGCTCGCCACCCCCTACGTGGAGGGGCACTTCCACCTGCTGGCCGGGGACAGCTTCGTCCTGCGCGAGCCCACCGACCAGGCCCCGTTCTGGGTGCTGGAGGGGGTGGCCCCGGACAGCGCCCGCCACCTGGCCGACGCCCTGCGGGAGACCCGCCGCCGGGTGCCCGGACACCTGCCATGGGTCCCCCTGCGCCACTGGCTCCGGGACGACGCCGCCTCGCTGCTCGGGGATCTGGTGCCGGTCCTGGGGGCGGAGCCGCGGATCCTGGTCACCACCGACCCCACGCCCGACGCCACGCCCTGGGTGGGTCCGGAGGGGGCGGTGGACGGCCTGGTGGTGCTGCTGGCCCACCTGGCCGGGGATCACCGGGGCACCCGGGTGGCGCCGGTGCAGCCGGATCGCGCGGGTCCCGTCGACGCCTTCGGCCGGGAGGCCCTCGCCCGGAGCCTGGCCGCCTCCCTCGCCCACCGGAGCACCCGGCCGCCGCTCGGGCTGGCCATCCTGGGCGAGTCCGGCGCGGGCCGGACCGATCTGCTGCGACGCCTGGAGGAGGCCTGGACCGGGCTGCCCGGCGTCACGGACCGCATCCGGGAGCAGTGCGCCCCCCGGCGGGTGTGGATCGACCTGTCGGCCCCGGCCCTCGTGGCGGACCCCCTCGAGGCGCTGGCCGACCGCCTCGTGGCCGCCCTCCTCGGCGCGGACTCCCCCGACCGGCCGCCGCGGACACACCCCGAGGACGAGGCGCTGGCCCTCGCCGAGGCCGCCACCCGCCCGGACGCCTGGCTCGCCCCGGCCCTCCAGCTCGCCCTGCCCGGCGCGGCCCTCCCCGCGGGGGCCTCCTCCTCGGCGCGCACCCTGACGGTGCTGGGCGCGATGGGCGCGGCCACCGGGAGCCTGGGCTCCATCGCCGGGTCGGGGTGGCCGCGCCCATCGCGCCC
>CAZPJM010000393.1:0-4383 GCA_964586865.1 uncultured Enterobacteriaceae bacterium | reverse complement strand
CTCCTCGGGCATGTCACCCCAGGGAAGGGCGATGACCGCGTCGATGACGGCATCGTCGTGGCCGTCGGGGTCGTCGGGGAGCTCCTTCAGGTCGCGCGAGGCGAGCAGCCGGTAGGCCGTGTAGCCGAGGCCGTAGAGGTCGGTGCTGGTCCCGATGGGCTCGCCTTCCGGGGCGGGGGTTTCGGGTCGGTCGATCCCGAAGCCCTCGATGGAGACGGCGCCGGTGTCGTCGAGGAAGACGTTCAGCGGCGAGACGTCGCCGTGCACCTCGCCGTCCTGGTCGGCGATGTCCAGGACCTCGCAGAGGGCGGCGATGATCTCGAGGGCCACCTTGAAGGGCGGCAGGCCGTCCTTGAGCAGGGTGTCCAGGTCGACGCCGATGGCTCGCCCGTCGACCAGGTCGACGCCAGCGTCCTCACCGGTCGTGCGCACGTAGTGGAACTCGGACTCGCTCACGCAGCCTCCATCCGGGCGTCGCGGAGATCCGCCCGCAGGCCGGCCGGACACCACGGGCGACGCGCACCCGGGGGGCGGGGGCGCGGGCCCGTGATCTTGCCCAATCGGGCCGTCGGGACCACCCTGGGGGCGCGGAAAGCGGCGCCTGGTGAGCCGGGGAACGGCTCCACCGCGGGTTTTCGGGCGGGGGGACGCGTGGGCGGTCCAGCCGGTCGGCCTCGGCTCCTGTCGGGCGGACGGGGGGCGCCCGCCCTCATGGCCCGGCCCGCGGTGCGGGTTAGTCCCGCCGCCCGCTCCGAGGTGCACCGTGTCCGTCCACCTGCCCAAGGGCACCCGCGACTTCCTGCCGGCCGCGATGCACCACCGGCACGCGGTCCTGGACACCATCCGCGGCGTCTTCGGGGCCTTCGGCTTCGAGCCCCTCGAGACCCCGGCCATCGAGCGGATCGAGACCCTCACCGGCAAGTACGGCGAGGAGACCGACAAGCTCATGTTCCGCATCCACAAACGAGGGCGCGACGTGGTCCCGGGCACCTGCGATCTGGCGCTCCGCTACGACCTCACCGTGCCCTTCGCCCGCGTCCTGGCCATGAACCCCTCGCTGCGCATGCCCTTCAAGCGGTGGCAGATCCAGCCGGTGTGGCGGGCCGAGCGCCCCCAGCGCGGACGCTTCCGGGAGTTCTGGCAGTGCGACGTGGACATCGCCGGCTCCACCTCGCCGCTGGCCGATGCCGAGTGCCTGGCCGTCGCCGACGCCAGCCTGCGGGCCCTGGGCTTCGGGGTCGAGGGTCGCCGATACACGATCCGCATCAACGATCGACGGATCCTCGCGGAGTTCGCCCGGCGGGCGGGCGCGACCTCCCTGCGCGAGGAGCTGGACGTGCTCATCGCCCTCGACAAGCTCGACAAGATCGGCCGTGACAAGGTCATCGACGAGGTCCGGGGCCGGGGCTTCGACCCGGCGGGGCTCGCGGCGCTGTGGGAGGTGACCGCGCGCGATCCGGCCGACACCGAGGGCTTGCTCGCCGCCCTCGAGGCCGCGCTGGACGAGGAGGGGCGCGCGGGCGTCGCGACCTTGCGCGAGGTGGTCGCCCTCGCCGAGGCCATGGGGGTCGCCGCCGGGCGCCTGCGGGTGGACCCGGCCCTGGCCCGGGGGGCCGACTACTACACCGGCCCCGTCTTCGAGGCCGTGGTGGACGAGCCCGACGTGGGGAGCATCGCGGGTGGCGGGCGCTACGACGGCCTGGTGGGCGCCCTCTCGGGCCGCGACCTGCCCGCGGTGGGCGTCTCTCTCGGCGTGGAGCGGATCCTGGTCGTCATGGAGGAGCTGGGCATGCTCCCCGAGCGGGCCACCGCCGCCGAGGTGCTCGTCACGGTGCTCGACCCCTCGGTGCGGGCCGACGCCGCCCGGGTGACGGCGCGCCTGCGCGACGCGGGCATCGCCGCCGAGCTCTACGTGGGTGACAGCCGCTTCAAGGCCCAGATGAAGCACGCCGACAAGCGGGGCTACCCCTGGGTGGCGCTGGTGGGACCGGACGAGGTGGCCGCCGGCACCGTGACCCTGAAGGATGCCCGCACCTGGGACAACGTGACCTCGCCGCTCGCCGAGGCGGTCCGGAAGATCCGCGACAGTCGCTGACCCTGGCCTTCCGACCCCCCGGGGGGTAGAACGGGGGCGCGCCCTGGCACGCCCCGTGCATCCCTCCCGCGCGCCCGCCCCTCCCCCGCTGGAGCTCCCCATGGCCCGCTCGCTCACCGTCTCCACCGAGGAAACCCCGTCGGCCAACTGGCTGCTCACCGGGTTCGTGCTCCTCGGCATCGCGTTCCTGGCCCTCGGCACGGTGGCCACCATGGCCTTCGCCGACGACGGCGAGACCCCGGCGGCCGTGGCGCGCTGAGCGGCGTCGGACGACCGGAAGTCCGGGGCGCCTGGGCTCGATCGATTCGGCGAAGGCGGCTATCCCCCGGCGTGACGGGGGACAGGGTGGGTCCTGCGATCTGCACCCTCCTGCCGCACCCCCTCGCCCCGCCGCCCCGCCCCCGCTACCCCCGCGCCATGACCCTCCCCATCCTCATCGTGGGTGCCGGTCTGGCGGGCCTCTCCCTCGCCTGGCACCTCGACCGTCGCGGCCTGCCCGTCCGCGTCCTCGAGGCGTCCGGCCGCCCCGGGGGCGTCGTCCGCACCCTCCAGGACGGCCCCCTCCGCCTCGAGCAGGGGCCCCAGTCCCTCCGGGCCGCCGGCGCGGCCACCGCCCGCCTCGTCGAGGGCCTGGGCCTGCGTGATCGGGTGGTGGGCAGCAGCCCCGCCGCCCGTCGCCGCTACCTGCTCCACCGCGGTCGGCTTCGCCCTCTGCCCACCGGCCCCCTCTCCCTCCTCCGCGGGGGGCCGCTCCGCCGCCGCGCCCTCCTCCGCGCCCTGGCCGAGCCCCTCCTGCCGGCCCGATCCACCCCTGGGGAGTCCGTCCACGACCTGGTCGCCCGCCGCCTCGGGCCCGGCCTGGCCGATCCGGTGCTCGACGCCTTCGTGGCCGGGATCTACGCCGGCGATGCCCGCCAGATGGAGGCCGAGGCCGGCTTTCCCGCCCTCGCCCGGGCCGAGCGCGAGCACGGCAGCGTGCTGGTGGGTCTCCTGCGTCGCCCCCGCGCGCCCCGTCCGGACTGGCTGCCGAGGGGCTCCTTCACCTTCGACGAGGGCGTCGAGGTGCTCCCCCGGACCCTGGCGGCAGCCCTCGGAGACCGGCTCGCGCTCGGCCGGCCCGCGGAGCGGGTGGTCCGGCACGGCGATGGGCTCATGGTCGAGACCGCCGCCGGCCCCGAGGCGGCCGCAGCGGTGGTGGTCACGGCGCCGCCCTGGAGGGCCCGCGATCTGGTGCCCGCGTGGCGGCCCGCGCTGGACCCCATCCCCGCCAGCCCCGTGGCGGCCGTCCACCTGGCCTGGCCCTCGGGCGAGGGCCCCCGCCTCGACGGCTTCGGCTGGCTGGCGCCCACCGCCGAGCGCCGGGACGTGCTCGGCGCCATCTGGGTGAGCAGCACCTTCCCCCACCTGGCGCCCCATCACGACGTGGTGCGCGTCATGATCGGCGGCACCCGTGCCCCGCACCTGGCGCGCCTCTCCCAGCGGGCCCTGGCCGCCCACGCCCTCGAGGTGGTGCGGCAGGTCCAGGGCCCCGTCCGCGACCCCGAGCACGTCCAGATCGCCGTCCACGCCCCTGGCATCCCCCAGTACGTCGCCGGTCACGCGGCCCGGATGCGCACGCTCGCCGAAGCCGTCCCGGGCGTCCACGCGCTCGGCTGGGGCACCTCGGGGATCGGCCTCTCCCAGCTCCTCGATGCCAGCGAGGCCCTCGCCGACCGGCTGGCCGCGGATCATCGCCCGGGTCGGACTCCGGGATCCCGTCCATCGCCGGGCGAGTGAGGGACCGGGCCGACCAGGCCTCGGGCATGGACCGCCCCTGGCCTCACCCCCCCACCGCCACCGGCCAGCGGACCACCGACCACCGGTCCTCGGCGTCGGCGGGGAACGGGCCGAGCTGCTGGCCGGCGGCCAGGAGGCAGGCGTTGAGCGGGTCGTCGCGCAGGTGGGTGGCCAGGTGCAGATCGACCACGGTCCCGTCCGGGCGGACCTCGAAGCGCAGCTCGGGAAAGCCCGGCGGCGCGGGGGTCTCCCTGGGCACCGCCAGGCAGGCCTCCACCGCCGCGACGGCGCCGGCCACCGGGGCGGGCCGCGCCCCGGGCTCCCCCAGCTCGACCGGGCCCCACGCGACCGGGCGCACCTCGCGGAGCAGGCCCGGCACGGCCAGCCGGTCCGGGCGGTGTCGGATCCGCGGAGGCTCCTCCTCGAGGGCGTCGTCGAGGGCGGTGGCGACCAGCAGGGGCTCGCGGGGATCGTCGGGGAGCTGCCCGCAGGTGGCGGTGGCCTGGGTGCGG
>CAZPJM010000392.1:0-4388 GCA_964586865.1 uncultured Enterobacteriaceae bacterium | reverse complement strand
GATCGACCCGGCCACGGGCGAGCCCTACCCCAACGCCGACTGGTACTACGACTACACCTCCTTCGGGTGCCGATACAACCTGGTCGAGCTGGGCATGGACCTGGACATGGACGGCTTCTCCCAGGGCCAGATCACCATCGGCCCCGAGGACGAGCCCCCCGACCGCAACGTCTCGCTGAACTGCGACAACTGCCCGGAGATCTTCAATCCGGACCAGATCGACGCCGACTGCGACAACGTGGGCGATCTCTGCGACAACTGCGTCGACGTCCCCAATACGGATCAGGCCAACAGCGAGCTGGACGAGCCGGACGAGCTGGGCGACGCCTGCGACAACTGCCCCCTGGACTTCAACCCGGACCAGAGCGACGAGGACGGTGACGAGGTCGGCGACGTCTGCGACAACTGCCCGGGCCTGCCCAACCCGCGGGTCCCCGACACCTTCTTCCAGCCGGATGCGGACGGCGACGGGCTCGGCAACCCCTGCGACAACTGCCCCACCGTGGCCAACCCGCCGAGCACCCCGGGCGGGCCCCAGGCCGACGTGGACGGCGATCTGGTGGGCGATGCCTGCGACAACTGCCCGGAGATCGCCAATACGGAGCAGCTCGATGCCGACGGCGACGACGTGGGCAACGAGTGCGACAACTGCCCCCGGCGGTTCAACCAGTTCCAGCTCGACAGCGATGGCGATGGGCTGGGCGACATCTGCGACAACTGCCAGGATCTGGGCAACCCGGACCAGCGCGACCGGGACGGCGACCAGGTGGGGGACCTGTGCGACAACTGCCCCGATGTCCCGAACGGCATCGCCGACACCGACGACCCCCAGGCCGACGGGGACGGGGACTTCCTGGGCGACGCCTGCGACAACTGCCCGACCCTCGACAACCCCGACCAGCTCGACGAGGACGGCGACGGCGTGGGGGATGCCTGCGACAACTGCCCCGACATCCAGAATGTCGAGCAGCTCGACGCCGATGGCGACGGGATCGGTGACCTGTGCGACGGCGATCCGGCCCTCCGCGGCGGGGGCTTCCGCTGCGCCACCACGCCGGTGGGTGCGGCCTCGCTGGGCCTGCTGCTGGTCGGTCTGCTCGGGCTCCGGCGGCGACGCCGGTGAGCCCCGTGGTGGCCTCGCCCCTGGGATTCGGGTGCGCCTCGTGGGAGCGACCGGCATGACCGGGCGCGACCTGTCCCTGACGGTCCGCCACTTCGCCGCCCTGCGGGAGGCGCGCGGCACCGATCGCGAGATCGTGCAGGTGCCGGTGGGCACCACCCTGCGCGACCTCTACGGGCGCCTCTTCGCGCCCCACCCGGAGGGCCCACTGCCGGTGGCGTGCATGCGCAACCGGCACCGCGTGGACCCCGACACGGCGGTGGCGGAGGGGGATGAGGTCGCCTTCCTGCCGCCCTTCGGGGGCGGCTGATGTTCGCGCTCTCCGCCGGGCCCATCGACGTGGCCGCCGTGGAGCGCGCCGTCCTCCACCCCTCCTGCGGCGCGGTGCTCCTCTTCCTGGGCACGGCACGGGACCACTTCGGGGACCGCGAGGTGGTGGAGCTCGCCTACGAGGCCTGGCCCGAGGTCTGCATCCCGGAGCTCGAGGCCATCGGGCGGGAGTGCGAGGCGCGCTGGCCCGGCTGCCGCACGGCCATCGTGCACCGCACCGGCGTGGTCCCCCTCCTCGAGCCCACCGTCGTCATCGCCACCGCCACCCCGCACCGCGCGGCGTGCTACGCGGCCAGCCGCCATGCGCTCGAGCAGCTCAAGGCCCGGGCGCCCATCTGGAAGAAGGAGATCTACACCGATGGGAGTGCGTGGAAGGCGAATGCCCCAGCCGGACCGTGAGGGGCGCCCACGGTTCCGGGACCGACGGCCCGAGGACTTCACCCGGCCCGACATCAACCCCTACCTGGTCGCCCACCGGGACTTCGGGCGGCCCCTGCTGCCCGCCTCGGCCGCGTGGCCCTTCCGCGGCCGCTGGGACGAGGCCTTCGGCCGCACGGCCCCCCTCCACGTCGAGATCGGCAGCGGCAACGGCTTCTTCCTCGCCGAGCTGGCCCGGCGCCACCCGGACTGGAACGTGCTGGGCATCGAGCTGCGCTACAAGCGGACGGTCCTGTGCGCCCGGAAGATCCAGGCCGCGGGGGTCGAGAACGCCCTCATCGCCCGCTACGACGCCTGGTACCTGGATGATCTCTTCACCGAGGGGGCCCTGTCGGGCCTCTACGTCAACCACCCGGACCCCTGGCCCAAGGCCCGCCACGAGAAGAACCGCCTCGTCAGCCGGTGGTTCGTGGAAGAGGCGGCCCGCTACCTGCGCGAGGGCGGCTGGCTCCGCGTGAAGAGCGACTTCGAGGACAATGTGGGGCGGATCCCGCGCCTGCTCGAGGCGGACGACGAGGGGGCGCCCCGGCCGCGACTGCCCCTCGAGGTGACCGGGCGGAGCGAGGACGTGATCACCGGCCCGGCGCCCTGGCCCGATGACATCGAGACCAACTACCAGAGCAAGTTCCGGAAGCGGGGCGAGCCGGTCCATGCCATCGCCCTCACCCGGGTGGCGGGCCCGGCGCCGCCCCCGCGGGAGTGGGACGCCGATCCGCCCACCGAGTAGCCCGCCAACCCGCCCTCCGAGTAGCCCGCCAATCCGGCGACGGAGGCGGCTACTCCTCGACGGGAGCCGGGCTGATCCGGAGGATCTCATTGGCCTGAAGGTCGGTCACGTAGACCCGGCCCTGCTCGTCGAGGGCGATGCCCCCGAGGCTCCCCTCGGGGCGGTCGAGGGTCACCCAGTCCACCAGCTGCCCGGACGGGGTGAAGGCCAGGACCCGCGAGGTGGCGTGGTCGGTCACCCACACCAGCCCCTCGTGGAGCTGGAGACCCGCGGGCAGCTCGAGGCCGACGGACTCGATGGAGGGATCGCCGTTGTCGAGCAGGGCCACGTCGGGCGTGCCCTCGGCCAGCGTGGTCAGCTCGGCCCCATCCACGAAGAACTGCTGGGTGCCGTCGAAGTTGGGGAAGATGGCCCGGCCCGGCGTGCCGCTGTCGATGTCGAGGACGGCGATCCGGCCGTTGTCCGTGTCGGCCACGTACAGCAGCCGGCTGTCGCGATCCAGGTCCAGGTGGCTCGGGATCCCCTCGATGCGGGAGACCTCGCCCTCGACCCACCGGGAGACCATGCCATCCGAGTGGTCGGAGCCGCCGTAGCCGTGGTCTTCGTTGAAGTCGTAGCGGGTCAGGCTGTTGTGGAAGCCGTCGAAGAGCCAGTAGACGTTGTCGCCCTCCCAGGCCATGCCGCCGCCCAGCGGGCTGTTGTGCAGCATGTCCAGGTGGCCGCCGTGCCCGCCGTTGAACCGGTCCGAGGTGTCCCACAGGGTCGGCCCCATGAACTCGGGCGGCGTGAGGTTGCCCTGGGTGAGGTCGTCGGTGTCGTGGCAGGTGGCGAAGTTGCCGAAGTCGCTGAACGCCAGGCTCATGGGGGTGACCAGGAAGTGGTCCTGGCCCGGGCCCCCCGAGGTCCACGCCTCGTCGTAGTCGCTGCCCGAGAGCCGGGTGATGCTGTTGGAGCCGTAGTTCGTGATGTAGAGGTGGTCCGGGTTCTGCGGGTCGAAGGACAGGTCCGACGGGGTGGCCAGGCCGTCGTCGGCCGTGGCGAGGACCTCGACCCGGATGCGGCTCGTGTCATGGGTGCCGGAGCCGAGGACCGGCACGCCGACGGGCTCGGGCTCGGCGCCACAGGCGACGAGGAGGGGGGCGACGGCGAGGGTCGGGATCAGCGCACGCATGGACGCTCCGGTTCGGAAGAGGTGTAGGGAGTCCGTCGTGGGCGGCAGGGCACGAAAGCGTGACACCCCGTGACCACCCCTCATGCCCCATGACCGTCACGCCCCGGCCTCCAGCCGCCCAGGAGCCACGATGATCCCGATCCTGCTCCACCTGCTCTGCATGGCGGCTCCGGCCGACGCGGTGGTGGCGCGTGCCCTCGAGGCCCACCCCGCCCTCGAGGTCCCCGCCGCCCGGGCCGCCGAGGCCCGCGCCCGGGCCCGCGCCGCCCGTTCCTGGCCCGATCCGGTCCTCTCCCTCGAGGCGTCCAACCTGCCGGTGGACGCCCTGACCCTGTCCGACCACCCCATGAGCGGCATCCAGCTCGGGCTGCGTCAGGCCCTGCCGGTGGTGGGGCGCCTGGAGGCCTCGGCGCGTGTCGCCGACGCCGAGGTGCCCGCCCTCGAGGCCGAGGCCCGGGTGCACGCGCCGGCCCGGGTGGCGGCGCGGGTGCGGGCCGCCTGGTGGGAGCTGGTGCGGGCCGAGGCCCAGGCTCGGGTCACCCGCTCCCACCTGGGCCAGCTCGACCAGCTCGAGGCCGCCGTCTCGGCCCGCTACCGGGTGG
>CAZPJM010000391.1:0-4422 GCA_964586865.1 uncultured Enterobacteriaceae bacterium | reverse complement strand
CTCGGCATCGTCGATGGCGCCGCGCTCGAAGATGGGCTCGCCGTCCTGGAAGGCCCGGACCTCGACCCAGGCCCGCCGGTCGTGGGTGGCCCCGCTGACGAAGTGATGGGCCGCCCCGGCGTTCTCCAGGGCGACGCGGATCTCGGTGCCACCGCCCACGGCGCCGACGCAGAGCTCAGCGGTGAGGGTGCGGTCGAGCTCCTCCTGGATCTGGGCGAGCTGGTCGTCGATGTGGGGCCAGGGGGTGAGGGCCACGTCCAGGCCCGCCATCCGATGATCGTGGACCCGTCGCTCGGGGGCGCCGGCCACGGTGGCCGCCCGACCGTCCCGCCCCCGGAGGTGGCAGTGGCCGCAGCTCTGCCGGGACGGGTCGTCGCCCGAGAAGATGGAGGCCTGCCACTCGGCGTAGGTGCGCTCGAGGTGGAAGCCATTGGGCAGGACCACGTCGTGGCAGGCGCCGCACATGTCCGAGCTGCGCTGGTCGTCGCTGTCGAGGTGGGGGCTGTAGCGGCTCGGATGGAAGGCCGAGTCGATGGGATCGGCGATGCCCCCGCGCAGGATGCCGTCCCAGGCGGTCTCGACGGCGGCGTTGTGGGTGCCGGTGGCGCCCAGGGTCTGGTGGCAGAAGGCGCAGGTCACGCCCTGGAGGTGCTGGGGCACCTGGTCCAGGTTGGTGCCGTCCTCGGTCCAGCCCTCGGCCAGGGCCACCGGGGCGTGGCACTGCACGCAGAAGTCGCCCAGCTCGCCGTCCGTCTCCTCCTGGCCCAGGCGGTTGAGGGCCCGGAACACCGGATCCTCGGCCGCATAGGCGTGCATGGAGCCCTCCCACTCCCGGACGTGGTCCGGGTGGCAGTCGGCGCAGGCCTGGGGGTCCAGGACCGCCTCGGGATCGCCCTGGGGCTGGCAGGACAGGGCCAGCAGCACCGGCAGCAGCCGCCTCACGGGGCGGACCGCCGGCGGCGCGGGAGGAGCAGGGCGAGGAGGAGGGGGGCCAGGGCCGGAGGCACCGCCGGGCCACAGCCCCCGGAGCGGCCCTCGGGGTCGTCGGGATCATCGGGGGGAGGATCGTCGGAAGGATCCTCGGGCGGATCGTCGGGTGCCAGGCGCGCCAGCAGCTCATCCCACGCGGCAGGGCAGGCCTGGGCCGCCGGCGAGTCGGCCGGGCAGTCGGCCGGGCCCGAGAGGGCGTCGAGGAGGACCGGGCCGGTCCAGGTGGCCCCCCCGTCGGTGCTGGTGACCAGCTCGCCCTCGGCCGGGTTGTCCCGGGTGAGGACCACCAGTCGGTCGTCCACCGCCTCGATGCCGCCGCAGCGCGGCACATCGTCGCGCTCCAACGGGTTCACCCCGTCGGGGGCGTGGTAGACGGTGCCGTCGAGGGTGCACAGCCACAGCGCACCCGTGTCGTCCACGGCGGCGTCCAGCAGGTCGCCCGGCACGTCGAAGACGCGGGTGGCGGTCGAGCCGCCGTCCTCGGTGAGCAGGACCTGGTCGGGCCCGCCGATGGGGCCCTGGAGGAGCCAGGCCCGGTCGTCGTCGCTCGGGTCGACGGCGATGACGTCCAGGAAGTCCACTCGGCCGCCGAGGGCATCGGGGGCCCGGAGCTCCCTCGTCACGCCCTCCCAGGTGAGGCCGGCGTCGAAGCTGCGCCACAGCACCGCCCGGGGCGGGTCCAGGCGCACCTCGGCCATCCAGGCCACCGTGGGGGTGGCGGCGATGTCGCGGAAGAATCCCGTGGTGGACTGGAGGTCGGTGGCGACGAAGGTGGCCCCGGCGTCGGTCGAGCGCAGGAGCCGGTTGACGGCGCCCTCGTCGACGGCCGCGGTGCTGGCCAGCACCACCCCGTCGGTGCCGGGGAGGAAGGCCAGCCCGCCCATCCGCGCCTCGGTCAGCCCGGTGACGGGCTCGAAGTGGCAGCGGTCGGTGCTGCGGTAGACGGGCTCCCCGGGCACCCGGGCCACCTCGTGGTTGAGCACCACGCCGAGCCAGGTCTCGCCGTCGGTGATCCAGGCCGGGTCCTCGAAGGCCTCGGGGCCGCGCACCACGTCGTGGCACAGCCACGCATAGTCCCCCCCGCCGTCGGACCAGGCCACCCCCCAGCCCGCCGCCACCCCGTGGCCCGGCCCGTCGAGGGCGACCAGCACATCGGTGCCGCCGAACAGATCGCCCACGTGGGCGGGGGCCGGCAGGGCGATGAGCAGCAGGATGGCCAGACGACGCATCGGACCTCGGGTCGAGCCTGCAAGGTGCCCGCTCGTGCGCCCGTGTCAACCGCGGACGGGCCCGGGGGTGACGGGCCCCCCGGATCAGCGGCCTGAACCCCTATCGCGCAGGTCGGGCCGCGGATAGGGCGGGTCGTCGACCTCCACCGGCTCCACATCCTCGACGGGCAGGTCCGCGGGCGTGAGCGGCTCCGGGCCGGGCGGGGTGATGGGCGCGCTGGCGCCAGCCGCCTCGAGGGCATCGGTCAGGTGCAGCTCGACCTCGGAGAGCAGGGCCTCCCGGCGCAGCGGGTCGTCCTCGCGGCGGGCGTCGGCCAGGGCCTCCTCGGCCTCTTCATAGGGAGCGAGGACCAGGGGATCGTCGGTGGCGAGGCGGCGGCCAACCGCATCGACCCGCTCGGCGGCGTGCTCCAGGCGATCCTCGGCCACCGCCGGTTCGGCGTAGCTGGCGTCGGGCCCGGGGTTGCAGGCGCCGACCGTGAGGGGAAGGACGGCGAGGGAGATGGCGAACAGCGGGCCGAGGGGGCGTCGCATGGGCCTCCGGGGGAGGGGTGGGCGGGAGATCGTCTCGGTTGCATGCATGCATTAACTGCATCCAGTACGATGTGCATAACCGCGCCCCGTGCGGATCCCCTTGCAGGGCGTTGACACCTCCCTGACATCTCGGCCGCTGGAGCCCGACCGGGCCCGTCGCGCGATGGCATGATCGGAGGCCCCGCCCGGAGTCCCCGTGCGCGCCCTCTCGCTGCTCCCGCTCCTCGTGGCCTGCGCCGGGCCCGAGCCCGTCGTGCTCGACACCGACCCCATCGAAGACACGGACGTGGACCCCACCCCCGCCCTGGCCATCCCGTGCGAGGACCCCCGGGACGCGGTGTGGGCCCCGATCGACGGGCTGCCCGAGGCCACCCCCGGCCAGGTGCTGCGGTGCGCCCCGGCCCCGGGAGAGAGCGCGGCGGCCCTGCGCGAGCGTCTGGCGAGCCTCCCGGACGTGGAGGTCCGCACCGGCTTCTCGCGGGTGGACCTGGCCTACCGGACCGAGCGGGACCCGGGCATCCCGGGCCACGGCACCGCCAGCCTCTTCCTCCCCGAGCCGCCGGGGCCCGGACCGGTGCCGCTCGTGGTGATCGCCCACGGCACCGTCGGCCTGGCGGACGTCTGCGCCCCCTCTCGCCGGGACCACGCGGGGATGGACGCCCTGCTGCTGCCCTGGATCGCCCGCGGCGTGGCGGTGGTGGTCCCGGACTACGCCGGCCTGGGCGGGCCCGGGGTGCAGGGCTACGGCGATGCCCCCGACACGGCGCGGTCCGTGCTGGATGCGGCCCGCGCCGGCATGGCGGCGACGAACCCGGCCGGCCTCACCGGCGAGGTGCTGGTGGCGGGCCACAGCCAGGGGGGCGGGGCGGCCCTGGCGGCCCAGGCCCTGCAGCCCACCTACGCCCCCGAGCTGGATCTGACCGGGGTGGTGGCCTTCGCCGGGGGCCTGCCCCGGACCGACCCCACGCCGGGCTGGCGCTTCCCGGCCATCCGGATCGACGGCGGGGCGGGCGTCACCCGGGCCACCTTCGCCATCGCGCTCCAGGCCGACTTCGCCAACCTGTACGGACCCGAGCGGCGGGGAGAGCCGCTGCACCCCGACGTCCGCGAGGCCATCGTGGCCGCCACCGACACCCGGTGCATCCTGGAGCTCACCGCCACCCTGGCCGCGGAGGGGGACGGCTACACCCCGCCCGACGTCTTGGGCGAGCTGGTGGATCCCGACTTCCGCCTCGAGGTGGTGGGGTGCGTGGACGGCGGGACCCGCTGCACGCCCCGGGCCGACGCCTATGTGGACCGCAAGCGCGCGGGCCTGCTCCGGCCCGATGCGGACGGCGCCCGGGTCCTGCTGGTGGCCGGGGGTCAGGACATCCAGTACACGCCGGGGGATGCGGCGTGCCAGGTGGAGATCCTTGAAGACGCCAGGACCCCGCACACCGTGTGCGTCGACCCGGAGGCCACCCACTTCGACGTGGTGGACCGGACCGTGGCCCACGCCCTCGGCTGGGCCGGCCTCGGGCCCGAGGTGGCCTGCCCGGACGGCACGCTCCCCCGGTGCCCGTACTGACCGCGTTGGCTCAGGTGGGGACGTCGGCGCCCGCGTCTCCCATCCGGTCCCAGGTAGATCGGAAGAGCACACGTCTGAACTCCAGTCACGTGAAACGATCTC
>CAZPJM010000390.1:3325-4471 GCA_964586865.1 uncultured Enterobacteriaceae bacterium | reverse complement strand
GAGATCGTTTCACGTGACTGGAGTTCAGACGTGTGCTCTTCCGATCTGTGGAGGGGGGCGCGCACCAGGTGGGTGAGCCGCACGGGCCGGGGCAGGGCGGTGGGCCCGAGCCCCCGGGCCACCGGCAGCGGCAGGCGCAGGTGGCGGTAGGTCCACCGGGTGAGCCTGGCGTCGTAGACGGTGTAGACGTCATCGGCGCGGGGGCAGGCCGCCAGCACCACCGGCACACCGGCGGTCACGGCCAGCCGGGCGAAGCCGCGGCGATCCTCCCAGGCGACGGTGTGGCGCTGCCGGGAGGGGCGCAGGGCCTCGCGCATGCCGCCGGGGGCCACCACCACCAGCTCGCCCTGCTCGAGCAGCCGCCGGGCCTGGCCGGGGTGGGCCTCGACCGCGCCGAGTCGGGGGGCCATCCGGCGCAGCCCCGGGGTCCGGAACAGGGACCGGTCCCCGAGCCCACGGACGATGCGCCCGGTGGCGTCGAAGATGGCCAGGCCGAGCAGGGCGATGTCGTAGGTGGCCAGGCTGTGGTTGACCACCACGAGGGCGGGGCCCGTGCGGGGCACGTGCTCGAGCCCCACCGCCCGGTGGCGGTGCAGGCGACGCAGGCCACGGAGCACCCGCTCGGCGGAGCGGAGGACCGGATCGTCGGGGCGGGGCCGGGAGGGCGTGGCGTTCATGGCGGGCCGTTATTCCGGCGCCGGGCCGTGTCCAGGACCCGGCGGACGCGGCGCGATCGACCCCACCGACCCGCGCCCGGCCAAACCCGTTATCAGCCCCCGACCGCGGCGCGGGACTGGAGCGAAGGTGGCCTATCGCGACCTCTACAACGTGCTCGGCGTCTCCCGGGGCGCCAGCCAGGACGAGATCAAGAAGGCCTACCGCGCCCTGGCCAAGCAGTGGCACCCCGACCGCACCGGCGGCGACGAGGCGGCGGCCCAGCGCTTCAAGGACATCACCCTGGCCTATCGGACCCTGTCCGACGCCGACGAGCGCGCCCGCTACGACCGCCTCGGGCCCCTCTACACCCCCGACGGCAAGCCCCCCCGCCCCGAGGACCTGGAGGAGACGGTCCAGGGCCTGGTGGGGCGCTTCTTCGGCCGGGGCAAGCCCCCCCGGGGCGAGGACCTCCGCTACACCCTCACCGTG
>CAZPJM010000390.1:0-3225 GCA_964586865.1 uncultured Enterobacteriaceae bacterium | reverse complement strand
CACCCTCACCGTGCCCCGCAAGGCCCGCTGCGGCACCTGCGGGGGCGACGGGGCCGATCCCGACGGCGGCAAGCAGGTCTGCGACGTCTGCAACGGCACGGGCCGGAGCAAGGGGCGCCTCATCCGGGCGACCTGCTACCACTGCGACGGTGCGGGGTTCACCATCACGCGGGCCTGCCCCACCTGCGGGGGCGATGGCGTGGTCGCCACCGAGGACCGCGTCCAGGTCAGGATCCCCCCCGGGGTGGCCAGCGGCCAGAAGCTCAAGCTCGCCGGCAAGGGCGATGCCCCCCGTGGCCCCGGCGAGGAGGGGGATCTCTACGTCGTGGTCAACGTGGTCGAGCACGACCTCTTCCGCCGGCGGGGCGCCGACCTGCTGGTGGACCTGCCCCTCACCTTCGTCGAGATCGCCCTCGGCGCCGACGTGGACGTGCCCACGCTCGACGGCCGGACCACCATCCGGGTACCGGCCGGCACCCCGCCAGGTCGGATCTTCCGCCTCTCCGGGCGCGGCCTGCCCCAGGTGGGCGGCGGTCCTCGCGGAGACATCCACCTCCAGGTCCAGGTCGAGGTCCCCGAGGCCCTCGGCGCGTCGCAGCGCGAGGCCCTCGCCGCCTGGGCCGATGCCCTCCCCCCCGAGGCCCACCCCGACCGCCGGGCCTTCGACGATGCCGTGCGAGCCCGCGAATGACCCTGCGCTCCCTCCTGATCGCCGCCGCCCTGGCCCTGGCCCCCCTCTCGGCCTGCGCCAAGGCGCCCGCCGCCGACATCATCGACGATGCCCTGGCCGCCGCTCCCGGGGACCGGCGCGCCGCCGCCCTCCGCTTGGAAGAGGCCCTCGCCACCGCCAGCGACGACGAGGCCGCCTGGATCCAGCTGCACCTGGGCGAACAGTACCGCCTCCTGGGCGAGGCGCGGGCCGCGCGCCAGGCCTTCCGGCAGGCCGCTGGCAGCGGGGTGGTCGGCGCCTCCCGGGGCGGAGAGCTGGGCCTGGCCGTGCTCGCCGGGGAGCCCATCGAGGACGAGGCGCTCGGCCACCTGCGGAGTGTGGGCGAGAAGGACCTTCCCGACACCCTCAACGCCGACCGCTACCTGCTGCTGGCCCTGCTGGCCGCCGACGCCAACGACCCCGACCGCACCGCCGACCTCGTGCAGAAGGCCCTTCGCTTCGCCGCCAGCGACCCCCAGGTCGACGCCCGGGTCCGCACCCGCCTCGAGGCGGTGGCCGGGCCCAGGCCCACCCCGGGGGGCGACGCGCCCGACCCGGTGGCCCGCCTGGACGAAGCGGTGGCCGCGGGCAACCGGGACCGGGTCCTCCGCCTGGCCGACGAGCTCCGCGCCGAGGCCGAGGCCACCGACGACCCCGACCTCCTCGCCATCGCCGAGTACGCCGACGACCGCCTGGACCGTCCCGTCCGGCCGCGGACCGTCGCCGTCCTGCTGCCCCTGTCCGGCAAGTACAAGGGCGTGGGCGGGCAGATCCGCAAGGCCCTGGAGCTGGGCTGGGAGGCGGGCCGCCCGGGCCGCCAGCTCGTCTTCCTGGACACGGGCGAGGACGCCGCCAGCGCTGTCTCCGCCCTCGAGGAGGCGGTCCTGGAGCGCGGCGCGGTGGCGGTGCTCGGCCCGCTGCGCAGCGAGCTGGCCGTCGAGGTGGCGCGGGTGGCCAACGCCCTCCGGACCCCCCTGCTCGGGCTGCACCAGGACCCCGAGGCCGCCGACGAGCGCCCCTGGGTCATCGACGGGCTCTCCACGCCCGAGGCCCAGGTCGAGGCCCTGGTCGACTACGTCATGGGCGTGCGGGGCATGGAGGCCTTCGCCATCTTCGCCCCCGACACCCCCTATGGGCAGGGCGCCGCCGATGCCTTCACCGCCGCGGTCGAGGCGCGCGAGGGCCGGATCACCGTCCGGGAGCACTACGACCCCGAAGCGACCGATCTCATCCCCTTCGCCAAGAAGCTCGGCCGCAAGGACTACGAGGGCCGAGCGTACGAGTTCCGGGAGATCAAGAAGACCATCGAGGAGGCCGGCGGCGACCCCTCGCGGGCGGTGCTGCCACCCGTGATCGACTTCGATGCCATCTTCTTGCCGGACAACCGCCGCCGGGTGCCGGTGGCGGCCGCCGGCCTGGCCTACGAGGAGTTCCCGGTCGGGCAGTTCCAGATCGACAAGGATGGACCCACCTACCCGCTGCTCGGCCTGTCGGGCTGGAACCACCCCCAGCTCCTCACCACCGGTGGCCCCTACGTGCGCGACAGCCTCTTCGTGGATGTCTGGCACCCCGAGGCCCCCGCCGACGCGACCTTCGCCCGTGACTTCGAGGCCGCGGTGGGCCGGACGCCCAACACCCTCGAGGCCCAGGTCTGGACCGCCGCGCGCATCGCCGCCGCCGCGGCCCGGGCCGAGGCCCCCACCCCCGAGGCCTTCCGCGAGGCCCTGCTGGCGGCCCGCCTCGACGCCCCCACCGCCACCGGGGCCGTCGGCGTCGACACCGAGGCCGCGCGCCTGGGCCACGCGCACCACGTCCTGACCCTCGACCGGGAGGGGATCCAGGAGATCGTGGTGGCCCCTGCCGGCGACGCCGAGGGCGCCGACCCGGACGGAGATGACGGCGACCGCTGAGGCCCCGCGGGGTGCCCCGGGACCGGGCCCGAGGTAAACTCCGGGGTCGTGGAGGCATCGCCCCTGGAACCCCCCAGTCCCGAGCCCGAGCCCCAGCCAACCGAGGCGCGCCTCATCGCGCGCCTCCTCAGCGCCGCGCACCGCGGGACCGTGCCCCTCCTCGTCCCCCCGGGTGACGACGCCGCCGTGCTCCAGGACGGCACCATCCTCACCACCGATCTGTTGGTCGAGGGGGTGCACTGGGACGAGCGCCTCTCCCCCGCCGACGTGGGGTGGAAGGCCCTGGCCGCCAGCGTCAGCGACGTGGCCGCCATGGGTGCCCGGCCCACCTGGATGCTGCTCGACCTGGCCGTTCCCCGGAGCGACGCCCGCGCGCCGAGCCGGGGCTGGATCGACGCCTTCGCCCGGGGACTCGGTGAAGCCGCCCGGGCCTTCGACGTCGATCTCGTCGGCGGCGACGTCACCTCCACCCCTGGCCCCCGGGTGGTCAACGTGACGCTGGCCGGGCGGGCCCCCGGCCCCCCCCTCCGGCGCAGCGGCGGGCGACCCGGCGATCGCCTCCTCATCACCGGCATCCCCGGGCTGGCCGGGGCCGGCTACGCGCTG
>CAZPJM010000389.1:0-4473 GCA_964586865.1 uncultured Enterobacteriaceae bacterium | reverse complement strand
ACCGCCCGGGGGGACGACGCCGGCGGCACGGTGGCCGATCCGGGCCCGCCCCCCGCCTCCGCCCTGGCCCGCCAGGCCCAGGAGGCCCTCGCCGCCGCCCCGGGCCTCGACAACACCGCCCTCGAGCTCACGGTCCAGGATGGGCGCGCCACCGTCCGCGGCACCGTCGACCGGGCGGTCCAGCTCAAGCAGGCCGAGTCCCTCCTCGCGGAGATCCCGGGCATCGCCGGCGTGGACGCCTCGGGCGTCTCCATCGCGGCCCGGACCGAGGGCGCCCGGCACACCGTCGTCTCCGGCGACAACCTCTCGGGGATCGCCTACCGCTACTACGGCGATGCCTCCCTGGCCGAGCGCATCCTGAAGGCCAACCCCAAGACCCTGCGGGGCCGCCCCAACCTCTCCATCGGCATGGAGCTCGTGCTGCCGGCCGTCGACTGACGGGCACGCCCGTGCGCCCCGCGGGCGGCAGGCCGCGCCTCAGAACTGGATGCGGCCATCCTTGCGGGCGCGCTTCATCCGGTCCATGGCCCGCTTCGAGGGGCGGTGGCCATTGGCCTTGACCGCCTGGGAGTACGACTCGTAGGCCATGGGGTAGTTCTTCTTGCGGTAGTGGACCTGCCCCATGCGGTACCAGGTCGACCCGAGCTGCCAGTCCTCCAGGTGATCCGAGCCCAGGTAGCGCTGCAGGGCCGCCTGGGCGGCGTTCAGCGAGCCCTTCCGCAGGTGCGCCAGGCCGATGTAGTAGTGCACGCGGTTGTTCTCGGGCGCATCCTGGAGGATCTCGGCGAAGACGGCGTGCGCATCCTCGTAGCGGCGCAGGTAGATGAGCGTCTGCCCGGTGAGCAGGTTGTTGATCACGTTGTCCGGGTACTTCTGGCGACCATGGGCACAGGCCGCCAGGGCCCGCTTGAAGTCCCGCTCCTCGAGCCACGAGAAGGCCAGGGCCAGGGTGGCCGGGTCGGACAGGAAGATGCCGTTCTGCTGCACGTTCTGCATCTGGCGGATGCCGAGGGGCCGCTGGTCGCCGAAGTCGGGCAGCATCTTCGAGGACATGCTCACCACGGTGCGCCAGTAGTTGTACATGCCATCGGCGATGTCGAGATCGGTGAAGCCGGGGCTGGCCTCGCGGGCGGCCTGGATGTGGTCCATGGCCGTGAAGGCCAGGTTGAGGGCCGGCAGGTAGTTGCCCTTGCGCACCATGTGGATGGCCTCGACCCCCTGCAGACCCGCCATCTGGAAGTGCTCCCAGGCCTGGTGGCGGGGGTCCTTGAGGGCATCCGCGAGGTCGTCGAGGGCCTTCTTGTTGGCCACCTGGTACTGACGGTCGTAGCGGAAGTCGAAGTTCTCGAGCATCAGCGCCTGCCAGACCAGGGCATCCACGCTCCCGGAGATGCCGGTGCCCGGGTAGCGCTGGTCCAGCTTCACGAAGTGCTGGCGGGCTTCCTTGTACTCCCGCCGGAAGACCATCTCGAAGCCGGCGCGGGTCTCGGCCACGTAGGTGGGCTCCAGATCCAAGACCCGGGCGCCGTACAGCACCACCTGGGGGTAGCGGCCATCGGCGGGGATGGCGCGCTGGGGCGGGGGCATGGGCCCGCTGTCGGGCACCGTGATGTCGGGCAGGCTCTGTCCGGCCACGCCCTCCACGTCCATGTCATCGGGCTCGGGATCGCCCGCCAGGGCCATCCCGGTGCCCAGGCCGAGGGCGGCCAGGGCCACCAGGGCGGCGCGACGGAGGGGGGCGAGGCCAGTCATGGGGACTCCCGGAGCTGCTGCAGGTGCCGGTCCACCCGATCAACCAGATCCACCTCGAGGGCCTTCCCGGTCAGGGTGCGGATCTCCTGGAAGCCGGTGGGCGAGGTGATGTTGATCTCGGTGAGCCATCCGTCGATGACGTCGATTCCCACCCAGATCTGACCGTGCTCCCGCAGGTGCGGACCCAGCGTGTCACAGATCGTCCGGTCCCGCGCGTCCAGCTCGGCCGCCACGGTGGACGCCCCCACGTGCATGTTGCCCCGGAAGTCGTCGGCGGCCGGCACCCGCAGGAGGGCCGCCACCGGCTCGCCGTCGAAGAGCATGATGCGCTTGTCGCCCTCGACGACCCGCTCGAGGAAGGGCTGGACCAGGACGTGGTCGCGGCCATCGTGGGTGAGGACCTCGATGATGCTGTTCAGGTTCCGGTCGTCCGTGGCCGTGGCGAGCACCCCGCGCCCGCCGTTGCCGTCCCAGGGCTTGAGGACGGCGCGCCCGGGCAGCTCGGCGATGAAGGCCTTGATGGCCGCCGCCTCGTTCGAGAGCAGGGTCGGCGGATGGAGCTCGGGGAAGCGCATGGCCCAGAGCTTCTCGTTGAAGACCTTGAGCCCCACGGGATGGTTCACCACCAGCGTGCTCGCGGGCGCCATGTCGAGGAGGTAGGTCGCGAAGATGTAGTCCATGTCGAAGGGCGGATCCTTGCGCATCCAGACCACGTCGACCTCGCCCAGGTCCACCTCGTGGGGCGTGCCGGGGCGGAAGGGGCGGTCGGGGGGCCCCACCTCGACCGGGACCGCCATGGCCCGGGCCCGGCCGTCCCGGGCGGACAACCGCCGGGGCTCGCACATGAGCACCCCATCGCCCCGCTCGGCCACGTGGCGCATCACCGCGTAGGTGGAGTCGGTGGCGGGGTTGATCCGCGCGAGCGGATCCATGACGAAGAGGTGGCGCATGCGTCCTCCGGGACCTGCGCGGACCGCCTGCATCGCCTACCCTGGCCCGCCGTCCCGGGCACGGAGTCCGCATGGCCCTGCACACCAAGATCCTGCTCGGCATGCTGGTGGGCGTGCTGCTGGGGCTCTTCCTGGGGCCCTCCGGCCTGGTCCTGCCCCGCGACGGCGTGCAGCTCGTGGATCCGGACGTGGTGGTCCGCCAGGCCCCCGCCGAGGACGCCGCACCCGTGCCCCTGGCCGGCCGGGCCCGCCGGGCCGAGCTGGCCCCCCCCGACGGCGAGGCCTCTCCGGAGGGCTTTCTGCGGGTGCGCCTGCGGATCGACCGCGCCACGCTGCTCAAGCTGCGCAAGGACGGCGTCGAGGGCGCCGCGGGGGCCGCCCCCGGGGCGGTCGTCACCGGGTGGGTTCCCGACGATCCCGAGCGGGTGGAGCCCTACAGCACCTGGGGCGCCTGGCTGGTGGACGCCACCGAGTGGATCGGCCGGCTCTTCCTCGCCCTCATCAAGATGGTGGTGGTGCCCCTCGTCTTCCTCTCCCTGGTCGTCGGCGTGGCCTCCCTGGGGGATCTGCGCGCCCTGGGGCGGCTGGGATCCCGGACGCTGGGCTTCTTCTTCGTCTCCACCATCGTGGCGCTCACCATCGGGGTGGGCTGGGCCAACCTGCTCAGGCCCGGCGATCTGCTCCTGGACGAGGACCGGGACCGGCTCCTGCGCACCTTCCAGGACGAGGCGGTGGGCAAGCTCTCCGATGCCGCCGACGCGCCCTCCTTCGTCGACCAGCTCGTGGGCGTGGTCCCCACCAACCCCATCGAGGCCCTGGCCACCGGCGAGATGCTGCAGATCATCGTCTTCGCCAGCCTGCTCGGCGTGGCCCTGACCTTTCAGAAGGGCGACCGGGCCGCCCCGGTGGTCGATGTCTTCGACCGCCTGAACGACGCGATCGTCACCCTGGTCCACCTGGCCATGCAGCTCGCCCCCTACGGCGTCGCAGCCCTGCTCTTCAAGGTGGCGGGCACCACCGGCCCCACCGTCCTGCTGGCCCTGCTCGGCTACTGCGCGGTGGTGGTGCTGGGCCTCGGGACCCACCTGGCCCTCACCTACGGGCTCACCCTGACCTTCCTGGCGCGCCTCAACCCGCTCCACGTCATCTCGGCCCTCAAGGAGGCGCTGCTGGTGGCGTTCAGCACCTCGTCCAGCTCGGCCACGCTCCCGGTCACCAAGGAGTGTGTCGAGGAGAACCTGAACGTGAGCCCCAAGGTCGCGAGCTTCGTCCTGCCGCTGGGCGCCACGGTCAACATGGATGGCACCGCCCTCTACCAGGGGGTGGCCGCCATCTTCATCGCCCAGATCTACGTCCCCGAGGGCCTCACCCTGCTGCAGCAGGGCACCATCGTGGGCTCGGCCACCCTGGCGAGCGTGGGGGCGGCCGGGGTCCCCGGGGCGGGCATGATCACGCTGGTCATGGTGCTGACCGCCATCGGAATCCCGGCCGAAGGCCTGGCGCTGGTGCTGGGCGTGGACCGGCTGCTGGACATGTTCCGCACCATGGTCAACGTGACCGGGGATGCCACGGCGACCGCCCTGGTGGCCCGGCTCGAGGGCGAGGACCTGCGCTTCCTGCCCGACGCCCTCGACCGGGACGATCCGGAGCGGGGCTTCGAGGGCCGCCTCGATCACGGGGCGCACCCGGTCCATCCCGGGGCCACCGACCCCGGGGGAGGGGCGGCGGGCGAGCAGCGGGTCCAGGCCGGGGCGGAGGGTGCGGATCACCC
>CAZPJM010000388.1:0-4512 GCA_964586865.1 uncultured Enterobacteriaceae bacterium | reverse complement strand
CAGCAGCACCGCAGCCAGCGGCAGGGCCCGGGCCCACTCGCGGAGGGGGAGGGGCCAGGCCCGCTCGGCCACCAGGCCGTGGCTGGCCGGCGCCTGGATCAGGTAGGCCAGGAAGGTGCCGCCGGTGGCGAGCTGGAGCGCCACGGTGGCCAGACCCGCCGGCACCGCCGCTGCCAGCCCCACCCGGAGGGCCGCCGGGGTGCCGTCCCGGAGCCACAGGCCCACCGCCAGGGGCAGGCCGAGGGCCGCCACGTGGTGCTTGACCAGGAAGGTGGCCGCCAGGACCAGGCCGCCGCTCACCTGGGCCGCCGGGTGCCGCTCGAGGGCCAGGGCGATGGCGACCAGGGAGCCTCCGAGGGCCAGGGCATCGGGGCGCACCAGGTCGAAGAAGGCCCCCCCCGCCTCGTAGGTGCCCAGGAAGACCGCCGCGGCCAGCAAGCCCGCGAAGCCTCGGTGGGGCCCCTGACCGTGCCGCACCACCAGCGCCGCCAGGCTCATGGCCGCCAGCCCCGTCCCCACCAGGCTGATGCTCCGACCGAGCCCGTGGGAGAGGCCCTCCGGACCGCCCAGGGCCGCCAGGAGCCAGGGCAGCCCCGGGGGGTAGATGTAGGGGATCCACTCGGGGCCGGGCTCCGGGTACAGGGGGAGGCGGCGCGCCACCCGCCAGGCGTGGGCCAGCATCCCGCCCTCCATCCACTCCAGGTCGAAGGGATGGGGCCGTCGGCGGGCCAGGGTCGCCCCCAGCAGCACCGTCCACACCGCCGCCAGCACCCCGGGCGCCACCCAGGGCAGGGAACGGGCCGTCCCGGGGCTCACCGCGCGCCCCGGCTCACCGGGGCTCCCAGCCCAGGAAGGCCACCCGACCGCCGCCCCGCAGGCGGGACCACAGGCCCTTGAGGCGGGCATAGCGCGTGAAGAAGGTATCGATGGCGCGCAGATCGGCCGCGTCGGGCGGGGCGGCGCCGCACACCCACTTGGCGTCGGGCACGCCGCCGTCCACGAAGCCCACGCGCCCGTGCACCGGCCAGGTGCCCGTGTGGCCGACCGGGAGGGGCGGGCCCAGCACCAGGGCATCCTGGGGCTCGCCATCGGCTCCGGGGACCGCGGGGACCGAGCCGTAGTTGAACGGCGAGGGCAGCGGGGAGACGTAGTCCACCCGGCCGTGCAGGGTCCGCTTCACCCGCCCGCCCCGGGGGACCTCCACCACCACCCGGGCCTCCGGGGGCAGCTCAGCCGCCATCCGTGTCCCCGTCGGTCGGCGGATCGCACCGGACGTCCACGTCGACGGTGGGGGTGTCCCGGTCGTTGGTGGCGATCCGCAGCAGCCCCGCGGCCGGGGCGGTACCGGCCAGGCGGCAGACGACCAGCATCTCGAAGGTCCGGTCGGGGGAGAGGGTGCGGTCCCCGTTGGCCACCTCGTCGGTCTCGAGCTGCCCGTCCGCGTCCTCGGGGAGGAAGCCCGCGTCGAGGGTGAGGGGGTGCTCGCCCACGTTGCGCACCTCGACGGAGGCCACCACCCGCTCGCCCACGCGGCCCGGGATCGCGAGGGTGGTGGGCGAGACCTCGACCTCGCCGATGAGGCGCCGATCGTCGGTGTCGCCAGGCCGCACCGTCAGGTCCTCGTCCGGGCCCAGGCAGCCCGCCGCCCCCACCGCTGCCCCGAGCAAGAGGATGCGGAGGTCGCGGGTCACGGGGCCACCGCCGCGGGGCTGGCGCGGGTGGCGGTGACGTGCAGGAAGGTGCCGTCGCCCTCGGGATCGGCCACCCCGTGCACCGTGAAGTCCTCGCCGTCCGGCGCCACCTCGACCCAGTAGCCCCCCACCACCAGGCCCTCGGGGGCCCAGCCGATCCGGGCGAAGCAGTCCGGACCTTCCCAGGCCCGAGGGACCCGGGAGGCACTGGCCCGGGCCGTGTCCGCGTCGCCGCACGGCAGGAAGTCGTCGACCACCTGGAGGTCGAGCTGGGCCTGGCGGAGGCTGGAGACCTGGGTGAGCAGCTCCTGGCGGGCCTGCTCCGGGGAGACGCCACCGCCGCCGAAGAGCCCGCAGCCGGCCAGGGCAGGCAGGAGCCCGCGGAGCCGCATCACTCGCCCCCCGGGGGGAGGGGGAAGAGCTGCACGGGCTCCGGGATCGACAGCCGGGCGATCTCGGTGCGGGTGCGACGGTCGAGTGCCACCACCACGTCGTCCCCGAAGACGGCCACCCACACCACGTCGCGGATGGGGTCGTACCACAGGCCCTGGGTCTGGGCGCCGAGATCCTGGCTGCGATCCACCAGGAGCTCGACAGGGTCGAAGATGTCGAGGGTTCCATTGACCGCGGTGGTGGCCCACAGGTCGCGTCGGATCCAGGCCGCCCGGACCACCGCGCGGGGCGCCACCCGCCGCCGGACCACGGTCCGGGTGGTGGTGTCGACCTCGACCAGCAGGGTGTCGTCCAGGCCCGGGATCACCAGGCGCGTGCCTTCCACGGCCGGCGGGGCGTAGCAGGTGGTGCGCGCGTCCACCGTGTCGATGACGCCGGAGAGATCGGCGAGGAGCAGGTCGCCCGAGCTGGAGCAGATCCAGAGGGTGCCGTCCGGGTTGGGGAGCCAGGCCGTGGTGAGGCCATCATCGAGGGGGATCTCGGAGATGAAGCCGCCGCTGGTCGGGTCGCGCCGCTGGAAGCGCCCATCGTCGAACAGGACCTGGAGCCCGCCGCCCACGGTGGCCACCGCCCAGGGCGAGCGCTCGAAGCGGCTCGAGACGTGGGAGGTGCCGGTGGCGAACTCGTGGCGGATGATCCGCCCCGACTCCCGGGCTGCGAACCAGGCCGTGTCCAGGTCGAGGGCGGCGCCGTGGAAGGTGGAGATGCCGTCCAGGGAGACCAGGTCCACCGTGCCCGTGTTGAGGTCGATGGTGGCGAAGCCATCGTCGTTGCGGGTCACCACCAGGGTCGAGAAGCCGCAGGTCTCCGAGGTGAGGTCCGGGTCGTCGTCGTCGCAGTCGCCATCGACCTCCCGCTCCCCGTCCATGTCGTCGTCGACGCAGTCCGACGTGCCGTCCGCCAGGCGGTCGAAGTCGTCGACGCCGCCGTCACAGTCGTTGTCCAGCCCATCGCAGCTCACCTCGACCGGTTCGTAGCCGTCGATGGCGGTGTAGACCGGCTCCACCGGCCCGCCGGCGGTGCAGCGCTTCAGGGCGCCCTCACACACCCCGAGCTGCAGGTCGGCCGGCAGGTCGATGTCGTCGATGAACCCGTTGCAGTCCGAGTCCGTGCCGTCACACTCCTCGGCCATGCCCGGATGGGTGCTGCTGTCGGCGTCGTTGCAGTCCGTCCCCACCGGCTCGGGACACCGGTCCGCGTCCAGGTAGCCGTCGTTGTCCCCGTCGAAGCCCTCGTCGACCCGCTCGTCGCAGTTGTCGTCGATGCCGTTGCAGACCTCGGTGGCGTCCGGGTTCACCGCGGGGTCGCTGTCGTCGCAGTCCCCCAGGAGCGCCGTGAAGCCGTCGCCGTCGCCGTCCACGCCCTCCACCGCCTCGATGGGGAAGTCGGACACGAGCAGGCCGCCGCTGGTGTCCACGCGCAGGGTCCCGTCCCAGGTCCCCAGCTCCGAGGCCCGGAAGCGGACCACGATGCCGCGGCTGCCGCCCGGCGGCACCACCCCCCAGTCGGGGATGTCCTCGCTCGGCTGGACGGTCAGGTTGAGATCGGTGGGGGCCACCGTGAGCCCGGCGATGATGAGCTCGGTGGGGCGCCCCTCGTTGCTGACGATGGCCTCGGCGGTGGTGATGCCGCCGACCTCGGCGACCATCGCGCCGGGCCCTTCGAGGGTGGGCAGGACGTCCTGCTGTGCGACGGGGTCGCACGCAGCCAGGAGGATCAGGGGGAGCAGACGTGTCATGCGACCAGTCTGCCCCGCGCGGGCGCGATCGGAAAGGAGGGGCCTTGCCGCGGTATGTCTACGCTTGGCGCGTCACCACCGACACCTGGCTGCTCCGGGCGGTGGTCGGTCCCGTGAGCGACGAGCTCGCCGCCCAGGTCGACCGGGTGATCCCGCCCGCGGCGGTCGAGGCGACCCTGGCCGAGCTCGAGGAGCGGTGCGCCCTGCCGTTCTGCATCACCGGCGAGCTGGAGGCCGCGGACTGGCCCGAGGCGGCCCACCGGGTGCGGGCCTGGCACTTCACCTGACGAGGCGCCGGCGGTCAGGAGAGGCGGCCCGGGTAGGCCTCGACCGCGGCGGCGAGGATGCGGCTGGCCCGGGCGATGCGGTCCTCGTCCAGCACGGCGGCCAGGCGGATCTGGCGGTTGCCATGGGTGGGATCGGCGTAGAAGCCGGGGCCCGGCGCCACCACCACGCTCTCGCCCTCGTGGCGGAAGGAGGTCACCAGCCACCGGGCGAAGCGCTCGGTGTCGTCCACCGGCAGCTCCACCATGGCGTAGAAGGCCCCGGCGGGCTCGGGCACGTGGAGGCCCGGGATAGCCCGCAGCGCGCCCAGCAGGGCGTGGACGCGCCCCTTGTAGGTGGTGCGGA
>CAZPJM010000387.1:0-4514 GCA_964586865.1 uncultured Enterobacteriaceae bacterium | reverse complement strand
GAGGGCGAGGAGCGGGAGGAGCCCCTGGCCGGCGCGGAGGGTCCGGTCCTCGCCGAGGGGCCGCAGCAGGTGGGGCTGGGGACGGAGCTGACGCCAGTCGGCGGCGTCGAGCCAGGTGACCTCGAAGAGCTCGGCGCGGATGCCCTCGAGGCCGTCGAGGCGGACCTCGAGGGGGGCGTCGCTGCCGTGGACGGCCAGGGGGATGGAGCGGCGCTGGCCCGGGGCGAGGGCCACGTCGATGCGGGGAGCGCCCGCGGGAAGGCGCTCGGCCGGCACGCGATTCCAGGACAGGACCTGGACCCCCTGCAGGCCCTCGGTGGCCCGGGGCAGGTCGTCGTCCGGGTGGGGGGGGAACCACCGGAGGAAGGTGTCGCGGCGTCGCCGGTCCATCAGCGCCAGCTCCACCTCGAGGGTGGCCCGGTCGCGCGGGGTGACCACCAGGGCGTGGAGGGGCGCGCCCTCGGCCGCCACGACCAGGCCGTCGGTGCCCACCGTGACCTCGGCCAGTCGCCAGCTCGCCCGGTGCCGGACCTGGCGCTCCCACGGGGTGTCCTCGGGGCCGAAGCGCGGGAACGGGGCGGCGGCGTGGAAGGGCGAGGCGAAGAAGGCCTCGCCCTCCGGGAAGACCCGGCGGTCGTGCAGGACCTCCCCGATCCGAAGGCCGGTCGCGGTGCCGGGCCGGGGGGGGACCGTGTCGGGCCAGGCGTCCTCGAGGAGGCCAGCCACGGTGTAGCGGCCCGGGGGCAGGTCCAGGTGCAGGCTGCCGTCCTCGGCGAAGTCCTGAGAGAGGGGCTCGGGCCAGCGGAGGTCCCGGGTCCGGCGCGGGGGCTCGCGCCAGGTGGCGCGGGGATCGGCGATCCGGTGGGCGGTGGCCGGGACGAAGCCGTCCATGACTGCGCCGTCCTCGTCGCCGAAGTCCAGGCGCACCGGGGAGGGCTCGGGGAGCTCCCGGGCGGGGGCCAGCAGGGCCAGCAGCAGGGGGATCATGGGGCCCCCAGGGTGCGGGCGGTGACGCCCTGGCGGGCCAGGGGCAGCCAGACCTCGGGGAAGAGGTCCCCCACCGCGATCTCCAGGTGGTTGGGCCACGCCGGATCGGCCGGCATCCGCACCCAGGACCGCCCCCGGGGCAGCTCGGCCCTCCCCCGGGCGAGCACCTCGCCCCCCGGTCGCCGGACCACCACCGGCACGGTCACCGGATGCTCCAGGTTCGCGCGCACCTCGAGGTGGTCCCGGAAGATGGGGGTGGCCAGGTGGGCGCGGTGCCGGGGGCTGAACAGCCCGTTCCAGGCCCCGGGGACCGGCGGCTCGGGCGTCGGTGCGATCTGCCGGGCGCGCACCACCAGGCCGAGACGGCCGTCGTAGGGCAGCCGCCAGGTGGCCTCGGCGCGACCCTTCTCGTCGGGCTCGAGCCGGACGACCCCCTCCTCGAGGGGCAGGCCGGCGAACATGGCCTCCCAGGTCCAGACCTCGGGCCCGGACCGATCCCGGAGGGCCAGGCGCACCTCGAGGGTGCCGGTGCCGCGGTCGAGGGTGACCCCCAGCCGGTCCGCCCGCTCGGCACGGCCGTCCACCGCCAGGGTCCGGCCGAGGGTCGGGTACTCGCGGTCGTTCCCCAGGACCTCGAGGGTGCCCGAGTGGGTCTCGGTGCGGGCCTGCCACACCAGGGTGAGGTCGTCGGTCACCGGCTGGAGCGTCGACCAGGGCAGGAGCACCTCCCAGCCATCGGGCCCGTGGGCCGCCTGGGCCGGGACGGGGGGCCGGCAGTCCCACTTGTGGACCCGATGGCCCATGGGCACGGGCATGCGGGCATCGTCGGGGGTGGCGCGGCAGTCGGCCAGGGTGGGGGCGCCGTCCACCAGGTCCACCCGCAGCCAGCCCTGGCGGGTCCCGTCCGGGTCGACGGTGATCCGCGCGGTGGCGTCGGCGGGGAGGCCGGCCAGGTGCAGCCCCAGCCCGCCGGGTGCGGCCACGGCGCGGTGGCGCCAGGCGGGATCGGGGGGCGGATCCCCGCGGAGGCTGCGCAGGGAGGGGCCCCAGGTGGCGCGCTCCCAGGCGGCCTCGTCGGCGCGGCCGTCGAGGCGGAGGTGGACATCCACGGGGACCACCGGGATGGGGTCGCGGTCCACCCGCGGGCGATCGGCGCGAGGGGGCTCGGCCGGGGTGCCCACCGTCAGCTCGAGGGGGGCGGGGGCGGCGTGGCCGGCGAGGGGGAGGAGGCCCGAGAGGAGGGCGCCCATCAGGGCCCGGCTCATCGATCGGACCCCCCGCACAGGGGGCAGGCGGCCAGGCAGGCTGCCCGCACCGGCTCGAGCGCCTCGCGATGGGGCTCGGACCAGCGCAGGCACGCCGACCAGGCGCCCGCATCCCGGGCGGCGGTGGCCACGTCCCGGGCCAGGGGGAGCGGGGCGCGTCGCGGGTCGGTGAAGAGGCCCTCGCCCAGGTCGACGGCGGCGGATGGTCCCTCCAGGATGGCGGTGGTGCGGACCAGCACCACCTTCGCCTCTAACGCGCCCGGATCGGCGGCGAGGGCCGACCGGGCGGCCTCCCGGGCCTCGGCGGGGCGATCCAGCTCCAGGAGGGCCCGGGCCCGGAAGCGGTGGGCGGTGCCGGTGGGGTCGTCCCGCGCGATGCGGGCCAGCTCGGCGAGGCCGTCTTCGACGGCACCGGCGCGGACCAGGGCCAGGCCCCGGAAGGGGGTGTCGGCGTAGCGGGGCTCGCGGGCGGCGGCGGCGTCGAAGGCCAGCACCGCGGCGGCCCAGTCCCCCCGGTCGAACAGGGCCCGCCCCAGGGACAGCACCACGTGGGGGGCAGCATCCCGGTCCAGCCGCTCCACCCACCACAGCCCCACCGGCTGCAGGGACAGCGCCCGGTCGAAGGGGTCGTCCTCGAGGAGGGTGGGGTAGGGCCACCGGCGCAGGGCCTGGACCCACAGCTCGACGGCCTCCGGGAGGTCGCCGCGGGCCTGGGCCACCCGGCTCGACAGGGCCCGGGAGCGGTGGTCGGCGGCGTGGCGGGAGCGGGCCCGGGCCAGCACCCGGGCGGCGCCGTCCAGGTCCCGCACGTGCACGAGCACGCTCCCCGCCCGCAGCAGGAGGTCCGGGTCGTGCGGGGCCCGCTCCGCCAGCTCCAGGGCCGCCTGTCGGGCCTCGTCGGGGCGTCCGGCCCGGGCCAGACGGAGCGCCCGGGCCGCCAGGGGCTCGGCCCGCCACGGCGCCAGGGTCTCGAGCCAGGCCTCCTGGGCGGGCGCGGCGGTGCCGGCCAGGAGCTCGGCGGCCGCCCGCTCCACGGCGTGACGGTGCAGGGCGGCCCCCACGCCCAGGATCTGGGCCACCCCGAGGGCCACCAGGACCCCCCGGACCAGGCCGGGCGGGGCCGATCCGGGACGGTCCCAGCCCACCCGGCGCCCCACCAGGGCCAGGAAGACGAGGACGGCCAGGGCAGGGAGCCGGAGGGGGAAGTCGATACCCACCTGGACCGCCACCCCCAGAAGACCCAGGGTGAGCCCGACGGATCGATGGGGCAGCTCCCGGACCTGGACCCGAGGCAGGGCCAGGAGCGCCAGGGCCAGGGCCAGGCTGCCCGCGAGCCCCAGCTCGAGGATCCCCTGGAGCAGGTCGTTGTGGACGTGGTCGTAGACGGTGAAGCGCGTCTCGGGTTGCACCGGGGGGAAGGCGTCGCGGTAGCCCCCCGGCCCCACCCCCAGGACCGGGTGGGCGGGCAGCAGGGCCAGGCTCCGCCCCCACTGGGCGAGGCGCAGGATGGCGGCGTTGTCGTAGCGGAGGATGGGCTCGAGCCAGGCGGCCCCGGCCACGCCCGCCGCCCAGGCCAGGGCCACGGGCCCGGCCAGGAGGAGCGGCCGCAGCCCCGGGCGCGGGATGGCCCACAGCAGGCCTCCCACCACGAGCTGGACCGCCACGGCGCCGGCCACCCCCAGCGAGCCCACCGCCCCCGCCAGGACCGCCCCCGCCAGCACGGCCGCGGCGACGAGGGCCGTCCACCCGGGCCGGTGGAAGCGGCGACGGGCCAGGGCGAGCACCAGGGTGGGCAGGGCCAGCAGGACCAGGGTGCCGTTCAGGTTGGCGTAGACCAGGGGCGCCCACACCGGCTGGCCGGGCTCGGCCGAGGCCACCGGCCAGATCCCCCACAGGGCGTCGAGGCCGGCACCCTGGTGGAGCAGGGCCGCGCCCGCCACCGCCAGCACCGCCAGCGCCATCGGCCGCTCCAGGCGCTTGCCCCGCCGGTGGGGGCGGATGGCCACCGCCAGGGAGAGCCCGGCCGCCCCCATGGCCGAGAGCACCCCCAGGGCGGCCAGCGTGTCCTGGGGGTCGATGGCGGTCCCGTGCCACCACCCGGGGTAGGCCTGGGCCGTCCCCGGGGACAGCACCGCGAGCCAGGAGGGTGGCAGCGGGACCAGGCCCCACAGCCCCACGCCGGCCACCACGCCGAGCGGCACCAGCAGACGCAGGCCGCGGCCGGCCTCGCGAAGCCGGTCGGCGGGCAGGGCGAGCGCGGCC
>CAZPJM010000386.1:0-4520 GCA_964586865.1 uncultured Enterobacteriaceae bacterium | reverse complement strand
CTCGTGCCCTCGTGGACTCGTGGACCTCGTGCCCTCGTGCCCTCGTGCCCTCGTGGACTCGTGCCCTCGTGGACTCGTGGACCTCGTGCCCTCGTGCCCTCGTGCCCTCGTGGACTCGTGCCCTCGTGGACTCGTGGACCTCGTGCCCTCGTGCCCTCGTGCCCTCGTGCCCCCGTCCCCCCACCCAAGAAGCGGCAAGTGGAAAGACCTGACACCTATGCCAGGTCCAGCAGGACCAGCTCGGCGTCGGCGTCGGCGGTGAGGGTGAGGCGGCCGGGGCCCTCTGCGCCCACGCCGTCGCCGGCCTCGAGGGTGCGGCCGTTGAGGCGGATGTCGCCGCGGGCGAGCTGGAGCCATGCGCCCCGGCCCGGGCGCAGGTCGTAGGTCGCGGTGCGGCCCCGCTTGAGGCGCAGGCTGTGCACGTCGGCGTCGGCGTGGTGGCGGATGCTGCCGGCGCGGCCGTCCAGGCTCGCCAGGAGGCGGAAGTCCCCGTCGGCGGGGGGCAGGTTCCGCTCGGCATAGCCCGGGTCCTCGCCCGTGCGGTCCGGCTGGATCCAGATCTGCATCAGGTGCGTCGGGGACCGGCGGCTCGGGTTCACCTCGCTGTGCCGGATCCCGGTGCCGGCGCTCATCTGCTGGACGATGCCCGGCTCGATGATGGCGCCGTTGCCGAGCGTGTCACGGTGGGCGAGCGCCCCGTCCAGCACGTAGGTGAGGATCTCCATGTCCCGATGGGGATGCAGCGGGAAGCCCCGCCGGGGGGCGATGCGGTCCTCGTTGAGCACCCGCAGGCCGTGAAAGCCCGTCCAGCGTGGGTCGCGGTAGCGCGAGAAGCTGAAGGTGTAGCGCGCGTCGAGCCAGTCGTTGCGGAAGCGGCCCCGGTCTGCCGAGCGCCGGAGGACGAAGGCCTCGACGGGGCGGGGCTGGCGGGAGCAGGCGGGGAGGACGAGGAGGCGGGCCGCAGCGCCGAGGCCCCCGAGCACGGTGCGTCGGTCGAGCATGGCGAGAGGGTAGCCGAGGGGAGGGCGCCCCGGGCTGCACGGACTGTGTCCCCGGGGTGGATGGTGGGGTGGGGGGTTTCCCCATCTCGCGTACCCCCGGGTAGCCGAGGGATGGCGATCGGCGTGGGCGAACTGCTGCATGGGCCCGAGCGACGCGCGGGAATCGTACGCGTGAAGGCAAGCCGTGCCGTTCATTCCGACGTAAGTCCGCGGGGCGCGTGCTCATCCTGGAGGGCGGTGGGAGGGCCCCTTCACCCGACGGTACGCTCGGCGGGCATCCACACAAGACGGGGGGAGGCATGTCCCGGATTCGCCATCGCGGCGTCGCGCATCACCCGGCCCGGCCGGCCCGGGCCCCGATCTCCGCCCCGGACGAGCTGCCGTCCTACGACCTGGACGGCACCTGCCCATGGGCCCCGTCCAGCGTCGAGCTCGCCGACGCGCCCCTGACCCCCACGCTCAGCGAGGCCGAGGCCCACAGCGGGCCTCCCGAGCAGCCCGGCGCGGGCCCGGCCGAGCCCCCCGACGGCGCCGATGCCTTCGTCCTGCCCGCCCAGGACGGGGATGGTGCCCGGTCGGGTCGGGCCCGGCGGTCGCTCTCGGGGGCGTCGGACCGCGCCGAGGCCTGGCACCGAGGATCGGGCGCCGACGTGGAGGAGGGCACGTCGCGGATCACCAACGAGATCGGCCTGTCCACCACACGGGGTCGGAGCGCGCTCTCGGTGTCCGGCGGGGTCCGGGAGGACCTGGGGGAGGGGACCTCGAGCACCGTCGGGGGCGGCCTGCACCTCGATGGGCGAAACCCCAGGCTCGGCTTCTCCTATGCGCAGGACGGGGAGGGGGGCTCCACCTCGGGCGACCTCTCCCTCGGCGTGGCCGGGGTGGGCGGGAGCTTCCAGCGATGTCGTGCCGACGCGGGGGGCGGAACCCGGCAGGTGGGCATGGACGGGACCGTGGGCCTCCAGGGCGCGCGCCTCTCGCGCCGCCACACCCACACCTCCGACGCCCTGACCTGGAGCCCGGCGGAAGCCGCCTACGACCAGGCCTCCTCCCCCCGCGCCCAGTCCATCGCCGAGCGCACCACGGGCACCGCTCAGGTTCGGGCCACCGCCAGCCGCTCGAGCCGGGCGGCGCTGTCGGCCCACGCCGAGAGGGTCCGTCCCCATGGGGACCGCTACGCCGTCGACTACCAGTACGAGCTCGGCTTCGAGGCCCTGGCCCAGGCGGGCCTCGCCGCGCAGGCCATGGGGCTCGCCGGGGTGGAGCCCGAGGACGGCGCCGGCGAGACCCCGACCCTCCAGCGCGACGGGGGGCGGGCCCTGGGCGATGGGGGCTCCATCGGTGCGCAGGCCATGATCGGGGTGCGCTTTCGGGTATCGGGCACCCGGCTGTTCACAGACGAGGGGGCCGCCGAGGCCTTCTACCTCACCCCCGTGGGCGAGGACGCCCTCATGCCCTTCACCCCCGACGCCGCCCGCAGTCTCCGCGAGGGGGAGTCCCGTCGCATCGAGGTCATCGGCCAGGCCGGGCTGGGCGCGGGTGGGGGCACCCGGACCCTCGACCTGTCCGCCGGCGTCGAGGGGTCCATCGGGGCCGGCCTCACCGTCCGCGCCGTCGGGGGTGGTCGCGTCCACGTCACCTCGGACCGCACGCGGGACGCCGCCATCCGCGGCGGCGCCTCCACCTTCAGCCTCGGCGTCGGGGGGCAGGCGACGGTGGGCGAACGCGTCCAGGGCGGGGTGAGCCTCGACCTCCACACCGAGGGTGGACGCGCGGCGTACCGGGCCATCCTGGCCGGGCGGCCTCCGGAGATGGGTCCCGGCGTGGCCCTCCTCGATCGCAGCGAGAGCAGCTCCTCCGGGCTGGCCACCACCGTCGACCTCCCCATCGGCCAGCTCCGGGTGGGGGCCGACAGCACCGACACCATCACCGAGCGGCCCGACGGCAGCCGGCGGGTGAGCGAGCGGGGCGGCACCTCGACCGGCCTCACCACCCCGCCGTGGCTCGACCCCGTGGTCCCCGGGTTCCAGGACGGCCTGGGCGCCGAGGCCGCCACCGAGTACGACCGCGACGGCGTCGAGAAGGGGACCGGCGTCTTCGTCCTCGGCGAGACGGAGAGCTGGTCGGCCTCGTTGAACCGCAAGGCCATCGGTCAGCCCCTCGGCATCGACGACTCCGGCACCAATCGGCGCGGCGCGGTCACCCCCGGCCGATGGTCCTTCGCCGTGGACTACGGCGACGACGCCATCGACCGCCTGCGAACCATCCTGTCGCGTCAGCAACCCGAGTGGCGGCCAGCACGCCTCCTCCGCGACGCCCTCCTCCAGACCGATGACACCGCCGCCGCCCGCCAGGCCATCCAGGACTTCGCCGCCCACGGCCACCGACCTGCTTCACCGAGTGCTGCAGCATGGGCAGGCGTACCTGGAGCTCGAGGGCAGCGCGACGTGGATCGGGGTCGAGGGCCATGCGGCGGAGGAGAGGGAGATTCGGTCGGCCCTGTCGATCCTGGACTCCTCCCCGGATGAAGCCCGCAGGTCCCTGCTCCAGCTGCACGCCAAGCACATCGGGCGCCTGCATGACCTGAAGGACCACGGGCGGTACCTCGAGGTGCCCGGCGACGTCCGGGACCAGGAGATCGAGAGGACCGAGGCCCTGATCGAGCGGCTCGAGGGGCTGGTGGTCCGAGCGGGCGGGGACCGGTCGGGGACCGATGGCGACCCGGCGCTGACGCGTCTCGTGGAGACCTTGGAGGTCCGCCGCGAGGAGGTGGAGGAGCTCTACGAGGAGGTCCGGAAGGAGCGAGACCGTCACGGGGTCGGCTGGATCCACAGGAAGTACAAGCCCTACGACAAGCTCGGGCCCCTGTTCGGGACCTGGGGGCCCGCCAGGGAGGGGGAGGCGTACGAGGAGGCGGAGCGGATCTTCCGCGAGGCCGAGGAACATGGGAGGGCGGCGGATTCGCTCTAGACGACTGGACGACAGGCCCTTGCTTCCCGAGAATTGCCCGTGGACCCGAACGTGAAGCTCTCACAAGCGCTCGGTGCCCTGGAGCAGGCCGTCTACCTGTTCCGGGATACCCGTGAGTTGCTTTCCGAGATCGAAGACCGTCACCCGGAGCTCTTCTGAGAACCATGTACCCGCTTCGTTTCGCCGCCATGGCCTTCTTGATGACGGGCTGTCACTGGTTGCAGGAGCCATCCCCTCGGCCCGAGCCCAGCTTGGCAGTCCTCGAGGCTCGGTGCCTCCCGGAGGAAGGCAACACCTACGACTACCACGCGTGTGCGGCGGCGGGCCCAAGGGTGGTGGCTGAAGGTCGGGTCGAGCGAGGCATGGGCATGCTCTCCTGGGGCTGCCACCGCATCCCCTCCGCCTGCACCGACCTCGCCCTGCTCTACGTCGACGGGAAGGTGGTGGAGCGGGACCTGAAGGAGGCCGCGATCGCGGCAGGCCGAGGGTGCATTTCCCCCCGCTACGATCCCGACGCCTGCGGCTGGTACGGCTTCCTATTGATGCGCA
>CAZPJM010000385.1:0-4544 GCA_964586865.1 uncultured Enterobacteriaceae bacterium | reverse complement strand
CGGGGGTGGCGGCCGGGGCGGTCCCGACCTCGGGACGCAGGGCCTCGAGCAGCTCCTCGGCGCGCCCGGTGGCTGCCTGGACGAGGGCCAGGAACTCGGGGAAGCGCGGGCGCACCCGGCCGGCGAGCCACCGTCGCACGGTGGCGGAAGGGCGCCCCATCTCACGCGCCAGGGCCGAGGCCTGCCGATGGGCACAGGTGGCCTGCAGCCAGGCGGTCACCCCGGCCTCGTCCAGCCCGGTCAGGTGCTCCGCCGTCTCCGGGTCGAAGCGTCGCAGCCCGGCGGGCACGTCCAGGCCGCAGGCCGCGCACGCACGCAGGGCCTCGGCGGCGGTGGGCCAGCGGGCGCCCCGGCACCACGCGGCCACCCGGTCCCCCCGGTAGCCGAGCCGGCTGGAGAGCTCCGTGGTGGCCATGCCGCCACGGATCTCGGCCAGGAACTGGACCGCTCGCGCTTCCATCGGGCCTCCACCGAGGGACGTCACCCCCCCATCGGCCTGGCGGGCTCCGGCTTGGCACCGGGCCTGGGGGCCGGAGGGGCGTCGCGGGGCGGGGCCTGCCCGGATCAGCGCGCGGGGATGGCGGGCGCCCCGTCGGCGGCGCTCTCCAGGAAGCCGAGGACCTGGCTGGCGGCGTCCGGCTCCCTGAACACCACGAAGTGGTCGCCGTCGGCGAACTGGGAGAGGCCGCCGGTGATGGTCGTGCCGTCGAAGGCGGGGATGTTGTCCCGCACGGGGGTCGGAAGGGGCTCGAGCCCGCGCAGGACCAGGCCGTCCGGGGTGTTCCAGGCCGGATCCACCTGGGGCAGGCGCCCGGCGGCGGCCAGGGCCTCGGCGGTGCGGTGATCGGTCTGGAGGTCGAAGCGCCCCGAGGTGAGGAGGACCGGGACCGGCGCGGCGTCGGCGGTGCGGGCCTGGGCGGCCCAGAAGGGCGCGTAGTTCAGGGGGTCGGTCTCCTCGACCAGGAGCTGGACCAGGCCCACCGCCGGGTGCAGGGGGGTGAGGGACTCGTCGGGGCCGAAGCCGAGGACCGTCTCGATGAGATCGGCGATGTCGACGGGGTCCTCCCGCACCACCACCGAGATGGCCAGCCCGCCCCCGGCGCCCGAGAGGACCGCGCCCCGGAGGCGATCGCCGAGCCAGGGCAGGGCCATGGCGCCGGTGAGGCCGCCGTGGCTGTGCCCGTAGAAGAGCACCCGGTCCGGGTCGAGGCGGATGGGGGTGCCGTCGGGGGTGGTGAGGGTGGTGGGGCCCGCGGTCAGGGCGTCGACCAGGGTGATGAGATCCAGCGCGCCCTGCCGGAAGTTGGCCCGCGCCGCGGTGGGGTTCAGGTAGTTGAAGGAGTGGAGGTCCGGGTTGGTGGCCTCGGTGGCGCGGCTGCCGTGGAGGGGCTGATCGAAGGAGATCCCCACGAAGCCGCCCCGGGCGAGCTGGCTGGCCGGCTCGAGGCCGGATCCGCCGTTGGCGAAGCTCCGCCGGGAGCCCCCGGTGCCGTGGGCATAGAGCACCACCGGCCAGCCGTCCTCCGGGGCCTCGCCCAGGTCGAGGGGGGTCGAGAGGGTGAGGGGGATGGTCTCGACGGTGGCGCGCTCGGGGGTGCCGTCGGGCCCGAACCGGAAGGCGCCCCCCTCGCTGGCGTAGGGGCGGTCGCCGTGCTGCCAGAGGGACAGGCGGGCCTCGGCCTCGTAGCGCCGGTAGAAGAGGGTGGGCTCGCCGTCGGCCGTCAGGGGCTGGGACAGGTCGAGGGCCGGCTCGGCCCGGGTGGCCGCCACCAGCCGGTCCATCTCGGCCAGGGGATCGCGCGGGGTGAAGACGGTGGCCACCGCCACCCGCCGCCGGGGCAGGCCCGCCTGGCGCAGGGCGGGGCGCAGGGCGTCGAGGGCCGGATCCTCGGCGAGGCGCTCGGCGAACCCGGGCGCCGGCGCCACCACGTCGGTGGTCAGCACCAGGGCGTGGGGAACGCCGGGGGCGAGGGGGAAGCCGTAGACCGGGGCCACCGCGAGGGTGGGGTGGGGGACCAGCGTGCCGGGGCGCAGGACCTCCCACTGGACCGGGACCGGCTCGGCGAAGCCCGGTGCGTCGGGGTCGAGGGGGAGGAGCAGCACCCCGCCCGCCGCATCGACGCTGTCGGCCGGGTCGGGCAGGCGCTCGGCGGGGAGCTCGCCGTCCAGGGGGAAGAAGACGGGGCCATTGCTGCCCCAGCCCGGCAGCGTCTGCCCCACGGAGACGTAGGCCTCGAGCAGGCCCACGCCGTTGGTGGGAAAGCCCGACAGGTCCAGGCCGTCGGCGGTCCGTCGGTCGTCGGTGGGCCAGACCGAGTCGGTGAGGCTGGCTGCACCCGGCGCGTAGAGCGGGGTGGGGCCGTCCACCGGCGCCGCGCAGGCCAGCATCGCGACGGGGGCCAGGGCCAGGGCCAGACGCATGGGATCCTCGGGGTCGGAGCGCCCCGGGGGTAACCCGGGACCGAGCCCGGATCCGCGACCTGCTACCGTCCCCTCGCGCCCGGAGGTCCCGTGTCCGATCCGCCGGCCCTGCACGGCCTGCCCATGGACGTCTACGCCGCCCTGCTCCCCGTCCTCGACACCCTCTCGCCCCCCGACGAGACCCGCGCCACCTGCGCGAGCTGCCCCCAGGCCGCGCCCCCCGAGGGCCCCACCATAGAGCGGCCCTACCTGCCCGACGTCAACTGCTGCACCTACCACCCGACCCTGCCCAACTACCTGGTGGGCCGGGGGCTGCGACGGGGCGGGGTGGGCGCCGATCGTCTCCGGGCCCGGATCCGCCGCGAGGCCGAGGGGATCCTGCCCGAGGGGATCGCCCCGAACCGGGCCCACATGGAGGGCTACAGCGGCGAGACCTTCGGCCGGGAGCGGCGGCTCACCTGCCCGTTCTGGGTGCCCGGGCCGCTCTCGTGCAGCATCTGGCAGGACCGCAACGCCGTCTGCCGTACCTGGCACTGCCGCACCGTGGACGGCCCCCGAGGGATCCGCTTCTGGGAGACCCTGCGCGATGCCCTCCGCCACGTCGAGGCGGTGCTGTGCACCTGGCTGGTGCGCACCGGCGCGCCGCCGACGCCCCCCGAGGACGCCACCGGGCCGGTCCTGGACGTGGGCGTGTGGGAGGCCTGGTACGTGGACTGTGCCGAGCGCCTCGACGCCGCCGACCCCGAGACCCTGGCCGCGCTGCCCTTCCCCCAGCGCCGGGGGCTGGAGCTGGCCCTCCGGGTCTACACCCGCATGCTGGAGCTGCCCCGGCCCGAGGATCCGAGCCTGCACATCCTCGACGCGGTCCCGAAGGGCGAGGACCTCCTGCTCACCGGCTACTCCGACCTGGACCGGGTGCGGGTCCCCCGCGCCTTCATGGCCGTGGTGGGGTTGATGGCCGAGGGGACCGCCTGGCCGGACGCCCTCGAGGCGGCGCGGGAGCGGTACGGGATCACCTTCGACGACGACCTGGCCGAGCGACTGTGGCGACACGGCGTGCTGGACTGGCCCATCGACCTGGAGCACCCCCCCGAGGTGGCGGCCCTCGAGAAGCTCGCCGAGGAGGAGGGGGTCCCCCTGGACCACGCCGGCCAGCAGGGCCCGCCCGTCCCCTGAGACCTTCGCGGCGGGGGCCGTCGGGAACCGGCTTGCCGGGCCAGGTGACCGCGGCTACGTCCGCAGGCCCGCCCGCCCCCGGGAGCGCCCATGTCCGCCACCCGTGGCCCCCTTCTGTACGAGGGCAAGGCCAAGCGCGTCTACGCCACCGACGATGCCGGCCTGGTGATCCTCGAGTTCAAGGACGACGCCACGGCCTTCAACGGCGTGAAGTTCGAACGCTTCGCGGACAAGGGACGCATCAACTGCGCCATCACCGCCCACGTCTTCGACCGGCTCCGCGACGAGGCCGGGGTGCCGAGCCACATGGTCCGGGCCCTCTCGGAGCGGGAGCTGCTCTGCCACAAGGTCGAGATCATCCCGGTCGAGGTGGTGGTCCGCAACCGCGTCGCCGGCAGCCTGGCCCGCCGCTACGGCCGCGACGAGGGCGAGCCCCTCGACGCCCCGCTGGTCGAGTACTTCTACAAGTCCGACGAGCTGAACGACCCCCTCATGACCGAGGAGATCGCCGTGCGCTTCGGCTGGGCGCGGCGGTGGGAGCTGGCCTGCATGGTCGAGCAGGCCCTGGCGGTCAACGCCACCCTCCGGGCCTTCTGGGAGGAGGTGGGCATCGAGCTGGTCGACTTCAAGCTCGAGTTCGGGCGCCACGACGGGCGGATCGTGCTCGCCGACGAGATCACCCCGGACGGCTCGCGCCTGTGGGAGCGGGGGACCGGCAAGCGCTTCGACAAGGACGTGTTCCGCCGCGACCTGGGTGACCTCTCGGAGACCTACCGCGCCCTGCACGCGCGGATCTTCGGCGCCGACGCGCCCTCGGCGTGAGGGGCGGCGTGCGGGGCATCCAGGACGAAGGCGCCATCGTCGCGGTGGCGGGGGAGCGCCACGCCGCGTGGCTAGATCGGAAGAGCACACGTCTGAACTCCATTCACGTGAAACGATCTCGTATG
>CAZPJM010000384.1:0-4557 GCA_964586865.1 uncultured Enterobacteriaceae bacterium | reverse complement strand
GCAGGAGCTCCTGCAGGGTCACGAGCAGGGTGGGCGTGGTCTCGTACCGGGCGGTCACGTAGGAGAGCCACCGCAGCGCGAGGCCCCGCACCTCGGGGGCCAGCCGGCTCTCGGGGGCGGTGCGGACCGCCAGGGCCAGGGTCCGCAGCGCCGGGTCCAGCTCGCCGCGCTCCAAGAGATCGACCCCCCGGTGCAGCGCCACCACCGACCGCTCGCGGAAGCCGTCCTCGGGGCTCAGGGCCAGCAGGCTCCGGCCCCGCTCGCCCGGCCACACCGCGTCCCGGGGCGCCCGGGCCACCCAGTCCGCCACCTGCTCGCCCTCGCCCGCGGTGACCAGGGCGTCCACCACGCCCAGCGCCGACGCGTCGAGGAGGCTCGTATCCTCGGCCACCGCCCGGGCCTGGTCGTACAGGAAGCGCCGCCGCTCGGGCTCGAGGGCCATCCAGTCCTCGGCGGTCCACCGCCCGGCCCCCACCAGGATCCGGTAGGGCTCCGAGTCCTCGGGGAGGGTGGTGGCCGGGGCATCGGCCAGCACCGCGGCCACGTCCGTGCGCGAGAGCCCGTCGGCCGCCGCGTCGCGCCCCCGCTCCCGGGCCTCCTGGCGGGCGGCGCGGGCGGCCAGGGCCATCCGCTGGAGCCCCAGGTCGAAGAGGCGGGCCTCGAGCACGGCGAGCCCCCGGACCCGGGGCGAGAGGGTCTCCCAGGCCCGGCGGATCAGCGTCTCGAGGAGCTGGGCCACCGCCTCGCGATCGTCGAGACGGCGCGGATCCTCGGCGAGGGCCAGCAGGCGGAGCCGGGGACCCAGGCAGAAGCCCCGGGACAGCTCCAGGGTGCGCAGCTCCTCGCGGTCGAGCACGTCGTCGATGGAGATCCGTCGCACCTGCCGGCCGGCGTCGAAGGCGCGGTACGGCCGGATGCGCCCCCCCTTGGACCGGCGCCCCCGGGTGCGGACCACCTGGTTGTGCAGGGCCAGCGGCCACAGCCCGGCGCCGCCCGCGTCGCGGGGGTCCTTGCGCAGGCCGTCCTGACACAGGCCCAGCGCCCCCAGCGCCGCCCAGGCCACGCTGTGGAAGTCGGCATCGTGCACCGAGATCCGACCGGTCTCGCTGCGCAGGGTGTTGCGGGCGAACCACAGGCGCAGCGCATCGGTGGGCCGATCCTCGCGGAGGGCGAGCCGGGCGTTGAGGTAGAGCAGGGTGGCGTCGGAGGGGGTGGCATCCGGAGCGAGGATGCCGTCCTGGACGAGGTTCTCGCCGTCAGACCCCCCGCCCGTCGGGGGGACCGCCCTGGCGCCGGCGCCGCCCAGGACCACCGCCAGGGCGAGCACTCCCCAGGCCGAGGCCCTCACAGCGCCACCCCGAGCACCAGTCCGGCGTCCATCCAGAACAGGAGCTGGGTGTCGCTGGCGGGGGCCAGCACCGGCACGTGGAAGAGCAGGCGCGGGGAGAGGAAGATCCCCTGGGCCAGGTAGACGTCGGTGCCCACGCCGGCCACCAGGTCGTACCGCCCGGCGTCCACGTCCATGGCGCCGAGCCGCACCCCCTCCAGGTTCTCGAGCTCCGCCTCCGAGAGCCTCGGGTTCACCACCGCCCCGAGCACCTGGCCCGGCCGCAGGCCCCCGAAGCCGGTGGGGTAGACCCGATAGCGGACGCCCAGGTAGCCCTGCAGGACCAGGTGGGTGGCGGGGACGAAGCGGGTGGCGGCGGTGACGATCCCCTCGGCCAGCGGGATCCCCCACAGCACATCCAGCTCGACCCGGTCGGGCCGGCCGGGCTGGCGAAAGGGCGTCAGGGCCACCTGGCGGCTGCCCACCGTGTCCCCGGAGAGCCCGGCCGCGACGCCCACCTCGAGGAGGGTGCCGCCGGTGGGCACCCGGACGACCCCGCCCACCCGGGCGTTGTCGAACAGGTTCAGCTCGACGAGGAAGTGGCCGCTGGCGCCGAGCTGGATCCGGCTCTCGCGCCAGTCGAAGACCAGGGGCCGGGAGGCGGTGCCGATGGTCCGGTCCATCAGCACGTCCAGGTCGACCCGGTGGGGCGCGAGGGCGTCGTCCGACGCCGGGTCGGGAGCCTCCTCGGGGGCGGGGGCCTCCTCGGGGCCCGGAGCCTCCTCCTCGGGGGCCTCCTCGGGGGCGGGGGCCTCCTCGGGGCCCGGAGCCTCCTCCTCGGGGCCCGGAGCCTCCTCCTCGGGAGCCTCCTCCTCGGGGGCATCATCCTCCGCTGCCCACGCGGCGGATCCCACCAGGCCCAGGAGCCCGAGCACCACCCAGCGCCGGGGGTCAGGGGTCAAGCGGGAACCCCGAGTCGCCGGGCCGGGGATGGCGCGGCTGGTAGCACTGCTCGGCGTAGGCGTTCCGGAAGGTCTCGTTCACCTGGTAGACGCCGGCGCTGTCGAAGGTGGGGTGATCGCAGTGGCGCCGGCACTGGGTCAGGGCCTCGTCCAGCGGGATGGTCTCCTGATCCCACAGGGCGGCGCCCAGCAGCCCGTCCTGGGGGGCCGAGATCCCGAAGGGCACCGAGAAGCCGAAGGCGGTGATGGCGCCCGCCAGCGCGGCGCGGAACTCGGCCTGGAGGAGGAAGGGGAACTCCCAGAACAGGCCGAGCGCATAGGTCGGCTCCCGGAACTCGGCGTGCCAGGTCCCGAGGGCCTCGATGGGCAGCACCCCCGCCGCGATGGTCTGGCACCAGCTCTCGGGGAGCAGGCCCTCGGCGCAGCCATCGAGGACGGCGTCGATGAGCGCGGGCTCGTCCAGGAGGGGCGAGCGGAACACCACCGGCGGCGGCGCCTCCGGGGGGCACCACGAGAAGGCGTCCTCGGGCGCGGCGTCGATGGACTCGCCGTTGAGGAAGGTCACCGCCCCGAACGGCCCCAGATCCACCGTCTCGGCGTCGGTGGCGAAGCGGGGGGCACGGTAGGTGGTGTCCAGCACCTCGCCCGCCGAGCCCACTGAGTAGGTGTCGATGAAGTCCAGGTACTGGGACCGGGTGGGCAGGATGGGGAGCTGGGTGACCGAGAGGGGGCCGAGGGAGAGGTCGGGGATGTCGGTGACCACCGGGCAGGAGCGGGCCGAGGCGGTGGGGATGTCGTCCGGGTCGATGGTGGCGGGGCACCACAGGGTGGTCTGGGCCAGGGCGAGCTCGTCGAGGCCGCGGGCGTCGCTGTCGAACACGAAGGCGCCGGCCACCCGGGGCGAGGAGCGGTCGCGCTCGGGGGGGACCACCTCGAGGAGGGCCTCCTCGACGGCGGTGACCACCGCGGGATCATCGCGGTGGACGCCCACCACCAGCACCATGTCGTTCCCGGCGGGGCGGGCGGCCTCGACCGCGTCGCGGAAGTCGGCGGCGAGCCGGGCCGCCAGGGCGTCGCGGGGCACGTCGTCGGTGCAGGTGGTGGGGGTGGCCTCGGCCTGGAGGCGCTGGCGCTGCATGTCGGCGTGCTCGACGCTGATGGTGCGGGAGCACGGCGCCAGGAAGAAGCGGAGGGGCGTGGCGTCCTCGACCGGGCTCCGCAGCAGCGGGAAGGCGGGGCGGACCTCGGGGTTCTTCCGCGCCCACGCGGTGGTGGTGAACGCGCCGGTGGCGTCGGTGACGGTGGCCTCGGCGCACAGGGCCGCCGCGTCGAGCGCCGGGTCGGGGATGGGCTCGGGGTGGAAGACCGCCCGCGCGTCGGTGCCCACCGGGTCCAGGCCGGTGGCCACGTGGTCGTCAGGGCAGGGCGCCCCGTAGCCGAAGGCGCCCGACTGGCGGAAGATCTCCGGGTCGAGGAGGGTGCCGTGGGTCGCGTCCTCGACCTCGAAGTCCCGCCGCAGGCCCAGGGCCGTGGCGCGGAGGTTGCTCACGGTGGGGAAGCGGTGCCGCGACCGCCACTGCACCCGGGTGTTGCTCTCGTCGAAGACGCCGTACACGAGCAGGCTCCGGGAGAGGTGCGGGCGGCCCGGACCCACCACGTTGTAGGTGGTGTCGGCCTCGAGGGCGAGGGGGCCGTCCACGTGGTAGAGCAGCCGCAGGTCCACGTCGCGGGGCTCCCGGGGGACGATCAGGCTCGTGCTCCCGCATCGGGCGGTCGGCCCGCAGTCCACCTCCAGGTGGGTGTGGACGGGCTCCAGGTTCCGGACCGTCAGCCAGTCCACCAGCCCGTCGTCGGTGGTCCACCGCACCTGGATCACGCTGGTCTCCCCCAGGCCCTGCTCCGCCTCGAGCTCCCAGAACAGGAAGAGGGTCTCCTCCTCGGCGAACCAGGCGGCATCGGCCAGGGTGAAGCCCGCCCCGACGGGGTTGAGGGGCACCTTGCGGCACCCGCCCGCCAGGGCGAGGAGGAGCAGCGCCGGCGCGATCCGGATCATGCGGGGGCGGCTCCCGGGTCGGGGGCGAGCAGATCGGTGGGGCGGCGTCCGGTGGCGGCCAGGCGGGCGCGCAGGCCCCGGGCGAGCTGGCGGCGGCCCTCGGCGGCGAGGGCCAGGCGGTCCCCCTCGGAGGCGGGGAGCTCGGCCCCGGAGAGGGCGGCCTGGAGGGCGGCGACCGGTTAACGCGATCTCCTTTAATTGCGGCGGATAGTCGC
>CAZPJM010000383.1:0-4570 GCA_964586865.1 uncultured Enterobacteriaceae bacterium | reverse complement strand
GTGTCGGTGTCCGTATCGGTGTCCGTGTCCGTGTCCCCGTCGATGATGCCGTCGCCGTTGGCATCGGGCAGGACCGAGGCGGTGACGGGCCCGCAGGACAGGAGCAGGGCGAGGGGCATGGCGAGGCTGAGCAGGCGCATGGGCGTCTCCCGGGCGATGCCCCGTTGTAGCGCATGCTCGGGCCGGTGTCCGCCTCGGCGGTCGGCGATGGCCCCCGGCTGGTGGGCCGCCTCGCCGGGATCGAGCGCCGCCGGACCCGCTCACCAGTCGAGCAGGGCCGCACCCCAGGTGAAGCCGGAGCCGAACGCGGCCAGGCCCACCGTCATGCCGGGCTTCAGGATCCCCTCGCGCTCGGCCTCGGCCATGAGGATGGGGATGGTGCCGGCGGTGGTGTTGCCGTAGCGCATGATGTTGTTGAAGACCTTGTCCTCGGGGAGGCCGAGCTGCTTCTGGATGTACTCGTTGATCCGGAGGTTGGCCTGGTGGAAGAGGAAGAGATCGATGTCGTGGATGTCGACCTTCTCCTCCCAGCAGACCTTCATGAGGCTCGTGATCATCTTCTCGACGGCGTGGCGGAAGACCTGCCGGCCATCCATGTGGGCCCACATCATCTCGGGGCTGACGACGCCGTTGCCCTCGTCGTCCTGGGGGATGAAGGGGAAGCGGGCGATGTCCCAGCCGGGCTGCCACAGGGTCTCGGCGTGGCGACCGTCGGCGCCCAGGGTGTAGCGGCGGAGGCCGCGATCCTCGTCGGTGGCGCTGACGACCACGGCCCCGGCGCCGTCCCCGAACAGGGAGGCGACGGTCCGCCCGCGCGTGGTCAGGTCGAGGGCATGGCTGTGGGTCTCGGCGCCCACGAGGAGCACGTTGCGGGCATTGCCGGCCTGGACCATGGAGCCGGCGGTGGCCAGGCCGTAGAGGAAGCCCGAGCACTGGTTCCGCACGTCGAGGCAGGGCACCAGGTTGCCCGTGTCGGCGAAGCCGAGCTCTCGCTGCACGAAGACGCCGCTGCCCGGGAAGATGCGGTCGGGCGAGAGGGTGGCCAGGACGATCATGTCCACGTCCTTCCGCTCCACGCCGGCGGCCTCGAGGGCCTGCTCGGAGGCCCGGGCGCCCATGTAGGCGGTGCCCATGCCGTCCGGCGCGAAGCGACGCTCCTCGATGCCGGTGCGCTTGCGGATCCACTCGTCGCTCGTGTCGATGCCGAAGCGATCGCGGAGGTCGTCGTTCTTGACGACGTCGTCGGGCACGAAGAAGCCGGTTCCGGAGATGAAGGCGTTGGGCACGGGGGGCTCCTGACGTTGCGGTCCCAGGGTGTCACACCCGGACGCGAGACCGGCAACCCAGCGTCACGGACCCGACGGTGGCGCTCCCGATCCGGGGGGTTCGAGGGGCGGGACCGGGGCCTCGACGGGGCTGGCCTCGGGCAGGGGGACGGCGGTGGACCAGCCCCGCCAGGTGTCCCGATCGGGCCCGGCGAGGAGGAGGGGCAGCGCGGCGATCCCGACCCAGACGAGGCCGAGGCCGGAGAGCGCGGCCCGGGAGCCCCCGGTGCGCAGCGCCGGCACGACGGCGAGCGCGGCCACGACGGCCGCGACGGCGAAGGTGGCCCAGGACCACGGGGTGAGCGGGGCGAGGAGATCGGCGATGACCGTGTCCACCAGCTCCATCCGCTTGTCTGGGGTGCGGGTGGCGGCGAAGGCTCCGAGCAGCACGAAGCCGAAGATGCTGCGAACCGCGGCCTCCCCCAGGCCCACCACGGTGACGTAGGACAGGCCCGCCGCGGCGCTGGCCTCGGGGCCGGCGGCCTCGTCCGGGTCGCCAGCCAGCAACGCCGGGAGCAGGAGCAGCCCGGCGAGGCCGTAGATGACGGTGCGGAAGCCGCCGAGGGCGGTGAACTGCCCCTCCCCCACCATCGACGCCGCCACCGAGGGCAGGGCCGCCACGACCACCACGCCCGCCGTCGCCACGGCGGGCACCCACAGGGTGCGCGGGCCTCGGGAGGCGCCGGCCGCGGCGGTACCGGCCAGGTGCAGCAGGGCGGGGAGGAGGACCGCGAAGATCCCCAGGATGGCGGGCCCGAAGGCCCAGGCCTGGGAGAAGGTGGGCGGACCCTTCACGGGGATGAGGGCCAGCACGGCGATCCCGAGAGGCAGCAGCCCGAGCGCCAGGCCCGAGAGGAGGGCCGGGGTGCGGCTGCGGGTCCAGACCAGCACGCCGAGGACCACCGCGGCGATCACCGAGAGGAGGGTGATCACCAACATCACCGACAGGGCCGGGATCATCGCCTGGACGAGCGCCGCCTGGTCCATGGCCTCCCTCGAGGTCGCGGCAGGGTAGCGTACCGGGCCCATCGGCGCCGCGACGGCAGGGGTGGAGGCCCCTCAGCGTCGGGCGTGGAGGGCGCCTTCGGCGAAGGCGGCGAGCAGGTGCACGGGCGCGGCGGGGTCGCGCCAGATGATCCCCCGGTGGGCGGCGATGCCGGCGAAGGTCACCGCCCCGAGGGCGAGCCCGGGCAGGCCCCGGTGACGGCGGAGGTAGCGGGCCGTGTTGTGGAAGCGCCAGCGCGCGGTGGCCTGGGGCCCCTCCACCCGCACCCCACCCGCGGGGGCCGCCAGGTGGATGAGGCGCGCCGCGGGGATGTAGCGCAGGCGGTGGCCGGCCCGGCGCAGGCGCGTCGAGAGGTCGGTCTCCTCGAGGAAGGCGGTGCCGCGGTAGCCCTCGTCGAAGCCACCCACGGCCTCCACGGCGGCGCGCCGGAAGCCCATGTTGCAGCCCTTGACGCTGCCCACGTCGCGGGCCGCGCCCCCCTCGAGGCGCACCCGCACCCGCCCGTCCAGGCCCACCCGGCAGGCGGTCCGGCGGGCGTTCCAGGCCATGCCGCGCTCCTCGATGGCCCCCACCGTCCCCGCCACCCCGGGCTCCTCGAGGGCGACGCGGTGGGCGTCCAGGCAGCCCGGCTCGAGCCGCACGTCGTCGTCCAGGAAGACCACCAGCGGCGCCCGGGCGAGGGCCAGGGCCCGGTTGCGGGCGGCGGGCAGCCCTCGGGGCGGGGCGGCGCGGACCTCCAGCCGGGGATCGCCCAGGGCCTCGAGGGCCCTCGCGGTGGGGCCCACCCGGCGGGACTGATCCAGCACCACCACCCGATCGGCGGGCCCGAGCTGGGCGAGGGCGTCGCGCACGGCGTCGACCACGTGGTCGGGGCGCTCATGAGTGCAGATCAACACGTCGAGGGGGCTCATGGTCGGGGGCTATCCCGCCACAGCGGTGCGCCCGGCGCCCCGGTCGGCCGGCCCCCGGGGATGCGGGTTAGGCCGCGGGCCGGAGGCAGGGTGCCCGAGCTCGACGTGACCTGGATGCTTCCCGACGGCGCCGGCGGTGGGCGGGGGCCCGACGGTCCGGTGGTGGTGCCCGGTGCGGTCCCGGGCGATCGGGTCGCCTACCGCCTCGTCGGCCGTCGCGGCCGCACCGTCCACGGGGCCCTCGAGGCTGTCCTCACCCCCAGCCCCGACCGCCGCGCGCCCCCCTGCCCCTTCCGCGACGCCTGCGGCGGCTGCGACCTGGACGTCCTCACCCCCGCCGCCCAGCGGGCCGCCAAGGCCGAGCTGGTCCGTCATGCCCTGCGCCTCGAGGCGCCCCCGCCCATCCTCCCCTCCCCCCATCCCCGGGGCTACCGGGCCCGCATCAAGCTCCACCTGGACGGCGGCCAGCTCGGCTACCGGCGGGCCGGCAGCCACGACCTCGTGCCCATCGACACCTGCGGCATCGCCCACCCCCGCCTCCAGGCGGCCCTCCCCGGGCTCCGCGCCTTCATCGGCGAGCACGGCCACGCGGGCCTCGGGACCGTCGAGCTGCGCACCGAGGGCCAGCGCTGCGTCTTCGCCTTCGAGAGCGACGGCCCCGTCCCCCGCGGCCTCCGCGAGGCCCTCCCCGCCCTGGGCGACGTGGCCCTGGACGGCCGCCGGGTCGCCGGAGACCCCGCCCTCGTCCTCCACGTCGATGGCCTCGCCCTCCGCGCCTCGCCCCGCACCTTCTTCCAGGTCAACCTGGACCTGAACCAGGAGCTGGTCGCCCGGGTGGTCCAGGCCGTGGCCGACGCCCGTCCCGAGCGCATCCTGGACCTGTACGCCGGCAATGGCAACCTCTCCCTCCCCCTGGCCCGCCGCACCGGGGCCCCCGTCCTCGCCGTCGAGCGAGAGGGGCAGGCCACCGCCGATCTGGCCGCCAACGCCGAGGCGGCCGGCCTCACGCTCCCCGTCCTCACCCTGCCCGTGGAACGCTTCGACCCGTCGCGGGAGCCCTTCGACGTGGTGGTGCTCGACCCGCCCCGGGCGGGCGCCCCGGGCGTGGTGGGCCGGCTGCTCCGGAACCGGCCACGCCGGATCGTCTACGTGGCGTGTCACCCGCCCAGCGCCGCGCGCGACCTGAAGATCGCCCGGAAGTCCGGCTACCGCCTGCGCGACGTCCTGGCCCTCGACCTCTTCCCCGACACGCACCACGTGGAGGCGGTGGTGGTGATGGAGCGCGGGTGAGGGCCCGGGACGCCCGGACGCCATGAGGTGACGTCACA
>CAZPJM010000382.1:0-4587 GCA_964586865.1 uncultured Enterobacteriaceae bacterium | reverse complement strand
CCGCCGCGGCGGCTCCCTCGGCGCGTGGGTCGAGCCCGGGCGGCCCTCCCTGGACATCCTCGCGGAGCTGGGCGTCACCATCCCCGAGGGCGTGGCCTACGACCGGCCCAGCCTCGTGCCCTTCGACGACTGGTGGGTGCCCGCCTACGGGCGCCACCCCATCGTCGAGCCCCTGGCCGAAGAGGACATCAAGGTGGTCTTCGCCCACGGCGCCGCCGTGCGGACCACCGCCATCGACGGGATCACCCCGACGGTCCTGCTGCGGTCCTCCCGGCGGGGCTGGCTCGAGCGGGTCCCCGAGCGGCCGCCCGCCGATCTGGACGCGGGCATCGACGAGCCGGGCCCGGTCGACGTGGCCGTGGCCCTCGAGCTCGCCCCCTCGGCCCCGCCCGTCGACGTGGCGGCCCGGGCCCTGGTGGTGGGCGACGCCACCGGGCTCGGCTCGGAGCTGATGGATCGTCTCGGCAACCCCACCTTCGCCGTCAACACCGTGCGGTGGCTGGTGCGCGACGACCGCATGACCCTGGTGGGCCGCCCCACGCGCCTCCGCCAGATCGCCGCCTCCCCCGAGGCCCTCACCCGGATCGGCTGGCTCGTCATCGGCGTGTGGCCCTTGCTGGTGGTGCTGGCCGGAGGCATCGTCCTGTGGATGAGGAGAGGCCGATGAACCGCTTCCGCGGCGCCCTGATCGCGCTGGCCGTCCTGGCCGTCATCGGCGGGGCCTGGCTGGCCTTCCGCCTGGCGTCCACCGAGCCGCCGCCCCCCGACGAGACCCCCCGGATCTTCGCCTTCGAGAAGGAGGATCTCGTGGGCATCGAGCTCGAGCGCTCCGATGGCACGGTGGCGTTCAGGCGCGAGGACGGCGGATGGACCTGGGTGGGCCGCGACTGGCGTCCGAGCGCGTCCATGGTCCGTCGGGTCGGTCACCAGACCCACGACCTGACGGCGCGGGCCACGGTGGCCTCCCCCGAGGAGATCGAGCAGTACGGCTTCGGCGACGACCCCATCACGGCCACCCTCACCCTGGCCGACGGGCGCACCCTCCGCTTCCAGGCGGGGGATCCCAACCCCACGAGCGTGTCCTGGTACCTGCGGCCCCTCCCGGGCGACACCGTCTACGTCGTGAAGAAGTCGGCGGTCGACTACTGGCGCATGGACGTGGAGGACTTCCGGGAGCGCCGCTTCGCCGCGGTGGACGCCGATGCAGCGGTCTCCATCGACGCCACCGTGGATGGCCGCACCCTGTCGTTCCGCAGGGTGGACGCAGAGCAGTGGCAGCAGACCGCGCCGGTGGAGCAGCCCGCCGACCGCCAGCAGGCCCGCACCATGCTGGGCCGCACCAGCGCCCTGAAGGCCAGCGCCTTCGTCGAGGACGACCCCCAGGACCTGTCGCGGTACGGCCTCGAGCCCCCCCGGCACCGGATCGCCTTCCGCACCGACGAGGGCGAGTCCATCACGCTGCACGTGGGGGCCATCGTGCCCGGGACCGACCCCCAGGAGCGCTACATCCTCCGCATCGAGGACGACGCGGTCTACAGCGCCCGCGACGCCTTCCTGGAGGCCTTCACCCTGCCCCTCGACGCCTACCGGGACACCCGGATCATCGCCGGCAAGGCGCACGAGCTGGACGCCCTCACCGTCGAGACGCCCGACCACGAGCCCCTCACCATCACCCGCACGCCGGACGGGTGGCGCTGGCCCGACGAGGCCGTCATCTCGGGTCAGACGCCGCGCTTCCTGGCGGGCCAGGTCACCGGTCTCCGGGCCCGGGCCCTGGTGGACGAGCCCGGCGAGGCCGCCGAGTACGGCCTCGATGCCCCCGCGGCCAGCCTCGAGCTGGCCTTCCAGGACGGCGAGCCCGTGCGGGTGGCCATCGGCGCCGAGCACGAGGTGGAGCTGGGCGAGACCGAGACCGAGCGTCGGTGGTGGGTGGGGGTGGACGGCCGCGAGAGCGTCTACGCCACCGACTCGGACGTCCTCGCCCGGGTCGAGGACCTGCTCAACGAGTACCGGCGCAAGCTGGAGCGGGACGCCGAGAAGGGCCTGCTCGACGAGCCCGACGAGGAGACCCCCGGCGAGGATCCGGCGGGCGGGGGCGCGGGCTGATCCCGCGGCGTCACGGCGTGTCCGGCCTTCCCCAGGGGCGCGCCGCCACGGGGTAGGTCGGTGCCATGGACGACGTCGAGGCCTTCCTGGAGCGGGTGCAGCGGGCCCGCCGCACCCTGGTGGCCGGCGCCACGCTGACGGCGCTGGCCACGGCCTGGACCCTGGTGGTTCCCGTCGTGGGCGGGGCGGGTCTCTCGGTGCTCACGAGCGGCTCCCGCTTCACGGCGGGGATGCGGCTCTGGCAGGGAATCCCCGAGGCCTGGGCCACCGCGATGGTGGGGGCGGGCAGCCTGGTGGTGAGCCTGCCGCTGGCCTTTCTGCTCCTCGGGGGGTCGGCCGTGTGGCACCTCCGCGTCCGACGGGCCCTGCGCGAGGTGGGGATCCCGAGGCCGGCCCTCGGGATCCTGGCGCCGGCCCGGCTGGTGGCCGTGCCGACCCTGGTGGGTGTCGCCCTGACGGCGCTGGTGGCGCCGGTGCCCTTCCTGCTGGGGCCCCCGCCGCCCGGGGATCTGATGGCGGCGGCGGTCCGGGGCATGGCCTGGATGGCGCCCCTCCTGGGGCCGCTCCTGGGGCTGTGGATCGGCTGGCGCCGCGGGATCGACGGGCGGCTCACCGCCCGGCTGCGGGCGGGCGGCCTGACCCGGGACGATCTGGGGGAGGATGCCCGCGCCTTCCCGCTCGTCCGGCGGTGGCCGCGGGCGGTCCTCCGGGCCGAGCTCCTCCGCCGCGACGGCGCCCTGACCGAGGCCGACGCGGTGTTGCGCGCCTACCTGGAGCGGGTGGGGGTCTCGCCCGGTCGGGCCCTGCGGACCTGGGCCCGGGTGCGCCGGGACCGGGGGGATCGGTCGGGCGCCGAGGCCTGCGCCCGGGCGGCGGCGTGGCTGGTGCCGGTGGATCGCGACGCCCTCGACCTGCTGGCGGAGCTGCGACGGGCGGCCGGCGCCCCGGACGAGGCCGAGCGGATCGAGGCCGAGGCCGAGGCCATCCACCAGGCCTCCTTCGGCCTCGTCCCCCGCGAGCCCCCCCTCCCCGGAGCCCCCGCCGGCGGTAGGCTCGAGGCCCCGGCCTCGTGAGCCCGCCCCTGGAGGCGCCGTGAACACGACCCTCACCGCCGTCCCCGGCGTCCTGGCGGGTCACCACACCGACCCGGTCCACCGCACCGGGGTCACCGTCCTGCGCTTCCCCGGGGGGGCCCGCGGTGGGCTCTGGGTGCCGGGATCGGCCCCGGGCAGCCGCGAGTGGGCCGCCCTCCGCCCCGAGCACGTGGCCGGGAGGATCCACGCCCTGTGCCTGGCCGGGGGATCCGCCTTCGGGCTGGCCGCCGCCGATGGGGTCATGACCGTCCTCGAGGCCGCGGGCGAGGGCTTCGACACCGGACATGGACGGGTGCCCATCGTCCCCGCCGCCATCCTCTTCGACCTCCACACCGCCACCCGTCGGCCCGATGCCGAGGCGGGAGCCGCTGCTGCCCGGGCCGCCAGCCGCGCGCCCCTCCCCGAGGGGGCGGTGGGTGCGGGGACCGGGGCCCGGGTGGGGGTGGGAGGCGGCGCGCCGGTGCCCGGTGGGGTGGGGTCGTGGGCCCGCGCGGTGGGCCCGCATCAGGTGGGGGCGCTGGCCGCGGTCAACGCGGTCGGGGCCGTGGTGGATCCCGCCACCGGACGGATCCTCGCCGGGGCCCCCGATGGGGAGGGGCTGCCCGGGGCCGCCGGGGCCTGGCGCGGCCAGACCACCCTGGTGGCCGTGGCGACGGATGCGCCCCTCGACGGCCCGGCCTGCACCATCCTGGCGCGCATGGCCGCCGCCGGGATGGCCCGGGCCCTGCGCCCCGCCTTCACCCCCTTCGACGGGGACGTGGTCTTCGCCGTGTCCACCGGCGACGGCGCCGCCGTCGATCGGGTGGTCCTGTCCCAGCTCGGGGACGCGGCCGCCGAGGCCGTCGCCACCGCCATCGTGCGGAGCGTCCGCCGGACCGGGCGCCCTCCGGGTCCCAGTGGCGGAGACCACGCCTGACCAGCGCGTTACCCGCCGGCCATGCGCGCTCGCTCCATCCCCGTGACCCCGCGGACCTTCACCTCGGTCCTGCAGCGCCGTCCCCTGACCCTGCTGCGGGTGGGCCACGGTGCGCGCGGCATCCCGGCCCCCCTCACCGAGGCCCTGCAGAGCCTGCGGCCCGAAGGCCTCACCTTCGCCCTCCTCGACGCCTCGAGGCCCTGGCCGGCCCGCTTCTGGCTCGACCACTTCCAGACCGTCGCCGGGCCCTTCCGGCGCGATGGCACCCGGGTGCCCGACGGCTTCTACCTGTTCCGTGACGGCCTCATCGTCGGCCACCACCCGGGCGGGGTCCACGCCGACACCGCGCGGATGGTCGCCTTCTTCCGCGATCGCCTCCTCGAGGCGCCCCCCACCGACGACGACCCGGGCGGCTGGGTCCACGAGCAGAGCGCCCGCCCTGGGGCCGGCTGGGGCCGCCGCGCACCGCCC
>CAZPJM010000381.1:0-4597 GCA_964586865.1 uncultured Enterobacteriaceae bacterium | reverse complement strand
GGCCCCCAGAACGCCCCGGAGCCCCCATGCCCGTGCCGGCCCCGCCGCTCCCGGTCCGCGACCGTCTCCGCGCCGAGACCCGACCCGAGCACGACGCCATCGAGGCCACGGCCTACGGGCGCGCGCTGGCGGACGGCGCCGTCCCGCTCGCGGCCTACGCCGCCCACGTGGGTGCCTGGTCGGTGCTGCTCGGCGCCCTCGAGGGGGCCCTGGCCCGCAGCGGCCACCCCCTCTTTGGTGGTCTGCCCGGCGAGCTGGCCCGCGCCCCCCACGCCCGCGCGGATCGGCAGGCCCTCGAGGCGCGGCTCGGTCGCGGCATCGCGGTGCCCGTGCCGGCCCGGGACTTCGCCGCCACCCTGGCCACCTGGACCGACCGGCCCGCCCTCCTGGGGGCCTGGTACGTCTTCGAGGGCTCCGCCATGGGGGGCCTGCGCATCCGCCAGGCCCTGACCGCCCGCCACGGGACCGATCTCCCCACGCGGATCCTGGTGCCGGCCCCCGACGGCCCGGGCCGACGCTGGAAGCAGGTGTGCGCCCGCCTGGCAGACCTGCCCGACGACACCGGCGATGACGTGGTGCACGGGGCCCGCACCACCTTCCGCGCGCTCACCGCGGTCTTCCAGGCCCTGCCCGCGGCGGAGGACGCCCGATGAGCTCCCTGACCACCGACTCCCTGTCGCCCGAGGCCCCGAGCTCCCTGCAGGACCGGGCCCATGATCTGAACGAGCGGCTGGCCAGCCACGGGGCCGAGATCCTCCGTCAGCTCCTGCGGACCGCCCCATGGCGCAGCCTGTCCGACGTGGCGGGGGCCGCCGAGACCCGGCGGATCGCCGAGGCCACCCTCGAGGCATGGGCCGAGGCGCTGACCACCCCGGCCGATCCGGAGCGGCCCAGCCCCGCCTGGCTCCAGGCCCTCGACGCCCTGCGCGCCGAGGCCCCGGTGCGCCAGGCCGGCGCCTGCGCCCTGGTGGCGGCCCTGCCCGACGCCGTCCACCCCTTCGTCCACGACGGCGACACCCTGCGGGCGTGGGCCCACGCCCAGGTCTCCGCCGAGGCCTGTGCCCTCACCGAGGACCGGGAGGCCCTCGCCCCCGCCGCCGAGACCATCGGACAGACGGTGGCCAAGGAGATGGCCCGGATCCTCCCCGCCGTGACGCCCGGTGCGGCGGTCACGGCCGACACCAGCGCCCTCGCCGGCGGGGTGGCCGCCATGATCGGGGAGTGGGCCGCCGCCGCCGACCGCCCTCCCCTCCACCAGGCGCGGGTGGCCCTCCACGCCTTCCTCCGGCACGTGGTCCCGGCCATCCCTCTCACCAGCCGGGGCTGGGACCTCCTCATCACCCGCCTCGACATCGTGATCCGCAGCCAGCTCCAGCGGCCCGGCCCTCACGCCTGGAGCGAGGTGCTCGAGTCCCTCGAGGCCGCCACCGGCCGCTTCCGCCTGGTCCGCGACCTGGCGGCCATCCCCGTCGCCGAGGATCTCGAGGCCTGGCGGGAGCGGGTGGTCCTGCACGTCCTCCTCGACGCCGACCCCACCGCCCCCCTCGCCCGTCGCGAGGCCCGCACCCTCGACCCCCGCCGGCTCGCCGTGAGCCACCCCGCCGCGGTGGCCGAGGCGCGGGGCCTGCTCCTCGATGCGCTGCGCGAGGACTGGGAGCGCGCCGAGCTGGACCAGGTGGACGCGGCGGCCTCGCGACTGGCCGCGCTGCACGCCCTGGGCACCGCCTTCGAGAACGGCCGACGGCCTCTGGAGCGACGCCTCGCCAAGCTGGCGGAGCTGCTCACCGAGGGCCTCACCGGCCGCCGCCTGGTGGAGCGGACCACCGACCTCCTCCGCGACCTGGTCCTGGCCGCCGCCACCGCCCAGGTGATCAGCGAGGGGCCGCTCCAGGCCCGGGATCGCTTCCTCCGCAGCCTGGGGCTGGAGCTGGGCCTGGACCGGGAGAGCCCGCTCTGGAAGAAGCACCGCCAGCTCGTGGCGGCGCTGACCCGGATCGAGGTGGAGGATGCCGACGCCGAGCGGGTCCTGGCCGAGGCCCGACCCCTGCTGCCGGCCCTCGCCGACGCGGTGGAGCTGGCCCGGAGCTGCCCGCTGGACGGCCATGGCGACGCCGGCGCCTTCCTGCCCAGCGCGCCCGCCCTCACCCGCCAGCGGATCGACCTGTCCCTGCGCGATGCCACCGCCGACCTGCGCCTGCACCGCCCCGCCGAGGCGCGAAGGGCCACCATCCGCCGGCTCTACGACCGGATCTGCCGCCACGGCGACGACGCCGCGGCCTGGCTCGACGACCTGCACGCCGCCTCGGCCGCCCTCCGCAACGCCGGCCCCCGGGTCCGGCGGCCCGACGAGCGCTTCCTGGAGCACCTCGCCGCGCTCCTGGCCCGGGGCGACGCCCTGGTGGCCGCGGTCCGGCTCACCCGGGACGCCCGCTCGCTGGCCTGGGACGTCACCATGCACGCCCTGGCCCAGGACACCGCCTACGCCGAGGCCATCGGGACCACCGGCCGCAAGTCCTGCGAGACCGACACCGAGCTGCTCTTCCTGCGGATCGCCACGGTGCTGGTGCAGGATCCCCCTGAGCCGGCCCGCAGCCTGTGGGACTGGTGGAGCCAGTCGGTCGGCGAGTACCTGGCCCACCGTCCGCCCCAGCTCTTCGATCATCACCTGGCCGCCGTGGACCGGGTGCTCCACGCCGAGCTGCCCGAGCGGGCCGCCAACGAGGCGGTCGGGCTGGTGAGCCGCGTGTTCGAGACCTGGCTCGGGGTCACCGTGCCCGACGGCGAGGGCACCCCCGACCCCACCGAGCTCATCCTGCCGCCCCTGCGGGGCCCGGCCTGGCAGGCGCTCCTGGGCCGGGGGGGCGGGCTGACCTCGGCGCTCACCGCCCTCGAGGCCGCCGACGGCGCCGTCCTGCGCGCGGTCAGTGATGGCATGGGCCAGGCCGAGCCCGCCGAGGCGGTGCGCGGCGCCCTGCAGGCCATCCGTCGGGCGTGGGGCCGCACCGCCGACGAGGAGTGGGCCGCCTTCGAGGTGGCGGCCGGCCTTCCCAGGACCCTCGATGCCTCCGGGTGGAGCCGGGCCCTGGCCCTGGCCGTGGATGGCCTCGCCGGGACCCCCACCGCCGCCCGCGCCTGGAGCGGCCCTCTCGCCCGTGTCGCCCGCTCCCACGCCGACCTCTCCTTCGGGACCTGGCTCCGGTCCGAGGCCGACCGCCTGGCCCGACGCGCCACCGGCGCCGATCCGGGCCGCGACCCCGAGATCACGGCCTGGCTGGCGGCCTTCCTCAAGGGCCTGGGCAGCTCGGTCCGCTCCCTGCCCCGCTCCGCCGCCGCCCTGCACCTGGGCATCCAGCTCGTCTCGCGGGGCCACGTCATCGACCCGCTGGACTGGTTCGCCTGGCACGAGGGGCTGCTCACCGCCATCGGCGAGCACCCCGAGCCCGCGGTCCGTTCCGCCGGCCAGGTCTGGCTCGCCCAACTCGACGCCCTGCTGGGCGACGCCGGGCGCCTGGACGTGCTCCGGAGCGAGCTCTTCGACGACCCCGAGCCGCTGTTCAGCGGCAACCCGGAGGAGGAGCGGAGCTGGCGACTGCTGGTGGGCGTGCTGGTGGCCGCCACCATCACCCCCGAGCGTGCCCCCATCCCGGGCGAGCAGCAGCTCCAGCGGGCCATGCTCTTCCTCCCGGTCCTCGAAGGGATGGACCCGGGCACCTGGGAGGAGCGCACCGGTGCGGTGGCCGGGGCCCTGCAGGGCTGGCTGCCGGCCGAGCTGCGCCCGCGCTTCCAGGCCACCCTGGACCGGGCCACCGTCTTCCTGCTGGGCCTGCGCCGCGCCGAGCAGCTCCCGACCGCCGCCCGCACCGTGGTCCTGGGTCACGCGCTCCTCTCGGCGGCCCCCGGGGCCCGGGACCGCTGGGACGCCCTGCTGGTGGCCCGCCTTCTGGCCCGGGCCAGCGGCGCCCCCGGGGCGGACGACCTCTTCGCCGCCCAGACCACGGGATGGACGGTGCCGGACCAGGCCCGCCTGGCCGCCTCGGCCGAGGCCTACAGCGACCGCCTGGCCGACCGGGAGCCCGTGCGGCCGGCCCCCCCCAAGGGCGGGTGGCTCTCGTGGCTGTCGGGTCCCGCGCAGGAGCCGAGCCTCCCGGGACCCACCGTGCAGCGCGCCCTGCGCCGTCTCTCGGAGGCCTGCACCCTGCGCCCCGTGCTGCGCCCCGAGTCCGACCTGGACGGCTGGGCCCGGCGCACCCTGGCCACCCACCTGCGGCCGGTCCCCGCCGAGGACCGGGCCACCATCGATGCCTGCCTGGCCACCCTCGGCGAGAATCCGACCCTGGCCGACGGCATCGCCGCCCTGCGCCGCCACCTGCCGGCGGTCCGCGCCGGGCTGCGCCTGCTCGAGGAGGGGGGCGAGCTGGGCCACGCCCTCATGCACACCCCCGAGGGCGAGCCGGCCGACGGCGCGGCGGTGCGCGGACTGCTCCGGGCCACCGCCCGTCACATGCTCGGCCACACCGGGGAGAGCCCCGCCGACTGGCTGGCGCGCCAGGCCGAGGGCGCCGTCGACGCGCGCGCCCTGGCGGCGGTGGCCACCCTC
>CAZPJM010000380.1:0-4637 GCA_964586865.1 uncultured Enterobacteriaceae bacterium | reverse complement strand
TTCTCCTTGCAGTAGATTTGCCGGATCTCCGAAGCGGGCAGATCTCTGTTGCCCCTCCAAGGCTCCCGCGTCCCAGCCGGCCCCGGCCGCCGATGCGGGGCCCATGGGCGGGTGGAGCCGGGAGCGCCCCTTCCCGGCCCGGCTGGTGGCCTCCCGTCGCCTCAACGGCGAGGGCTCGGCCAAGGAGACGATGCACTACACCCTCGACCTGTCGGGCTCGGGGATCCGCTACCAGTGCGGCGACTCCTTCGGGGTCTTCCCGGCCAACCCCCCCGAGGAGGTCGAGGGCATCCTGCAGGTGACCGGGCTCGACCCCGAGGCCCCCGTCACCCTGAAGGGCGGGCGCGTCCTGGCCCTGCGCGGGGCCCTGGCGCGCCGGCTCTGCCTCCAGACCACCTCGGTGGAGCTCCTCCGGACCGTGGCCGCCGAGGGCGGCCCCGGCGCCGAGGCCCTGTCGGCCGGCGCCGACGCCACCGCCGCCTACCTCAAGGCCCGCTACGTGTGGGACCTGCTCCGGGATCACCCGGAGCACGCCTGGACTGCCCAGGACCTGGCCGACCGCCTCAAGAGCCTGCCGCCGCGCCTCTACTCGGTGGGCTGCAGCCCGGTGGTCCACCCCGAGCGCGTCGACTTCGTGGTGGAGACCCTCCGCTACGACCGTGCAGGCCGGCCCTGCGTGGGCGTCGCCGGCGCCTGGCTGGCCGACCGGGTGGGCGAGGGCGGCGAGGTGCCCCTCTACCTGGCCCCCAACGACGCCTTCCGCCTGCCCGACCCCGACGTCGACATCCTCATGGTGGGCCCGGGCACCGGCATCGCCCCCTTCCGTGCCTTCCTCCAGGAGCGGCAGGCCACCGAGGCCCCGGGTCGCAACTGGCTCTTCTTCGGCCACCAGCACCAGGCCACCGACTACCTCTACGGCGACGAGCTCGAGGCCTGGCGCGCGTCGGGGCTGCTCACCCGGGCCGACTTCGCCTGGTCGCGGGACCAGGACCGCAAGATCTACGTCCAGGACCGCATGCGCGAGGCCGGGGAGCAGGTGTGGGCCTGGCTCGACAACGGCGCCCACCTCTTCGTGTGCGGCGACGCCATCGGCATGGCCCCCGGCGTCCACCAGGCGCTCCACGACATCGCCCGGGCCCACGGTGGGCTCGACGAGGATGCCGCCGCCGCCTGGGTCGAGGGTCTGGTGCAGGCGGGCCGGTACCACCGCGACGTGTACTGAGCCCCGCCTCGGGTCGGAGAATTCCGGCGGGTGCGCCGCAACCCCTGCCTCGGTGCGGCATCCCGGCCTCCGCGACCCACGCCCGGAGGCACGCATGACCCGCATCATCCCGCTTCTCGCCCTCTCTCTCGCCCTCGGGGCCTGCGGCGACGCCGCCCCCTCCGACGAGGAGCTCACCACCGAGGCCTGGGAGGCGATCCAGGGCTACGCGAGCTGGGGCCAGGTGGACCCGTGGATCGGCATCCAGCCCTCGGGTCGTGCCCACGGCGCCTACGTCCAGAACTGGTTCAACGACGCGGCCGAGGCCAACCACGGCGGCACCATCCCCGACGGCGGCATCGCGGTGAAGGAGAACTACGAGACGGCCGACGGCCGCGAGCCCATCGCGATCTTCGTCATGTACAAGGTCGAGGGGTACGACCCCGACAATGGGGACTGGTTCTACGCCCGCTACGCCCCCGACGGCACCGTGGACGTCGCCGGCCAGGGCGCCGGGAGCTGCGCGGGCTGTCACAACGACGGCGCCGATGTGGATCGGCTCCTCACCGCCTCCGACGAGCCCGCGGCCGACGAGGGTTGAGCCTGGACGGGGGGCCCCCGGCCGATACGGGCTCCCCTGCCCTGGAGCCCCCATGTCCTCCCGCACCTTCCAGCTCCCCGAATCGGTCCATGCCTGGCTCGTCGACACCGTGGTCGGCGAGTCGGAGGCCCTGGCCGCCCTCCGACGTGAGACCTTCGAGCACGTGGACGGCGCCGGCATGCAGATCTCACCCGAGCAGGGCGCCTTCATGGGCTGGCTGGTCCGGGCCCTCGGGGTGCGCTCCATCGTCGAGGTGGGGACCTTCACCGGCTACAGCGCCCTGGCCATGGCCCAGGCCCTGCCCCCGGACGGGCGCATCGTCTGCTGCGACGTGAGCGAGGCGTGGACCGCCATCGCCCGCCGCCACTGGGAGGCGGCGGGGCTGTCCGAGCGCATCGAGCTGCGGCTCGCCCCGGCCCTCGAGACCCTCGATGCCCTGCTGGACGGGGGCGCGGCCGGCACGGTGGATCTGGTCTTCGTCGACGCGGACAAGGGCAACTACCCTCACTACGTGGAGCGCGCGGCCCGCCTGCTCCGGCCGGGCGGGGTGCTGGCGGTGGACAACAGCCTGTGGGGGGGGCGCGTGGCGGATCCCGCCGAGACCGACCCGTCCACGGTCGCCATCCGGCAGGTGGTGACCTCGGTGGCGGCCGACCCGCGCTGGGACGCCGCCTTGCTGCCCATCGGCGACGGCCTGCTGCTGGCGAGCCTGCGCGCCGGCTGAGCCCACGGCCGCCAGGGCCTCGGTCCGCCCGGCGGACCTGCACGGACGCGCGACGCGCCGCGCGAGGATGCGGGTCCAGGGAGGGGACACCCGGTGTCCCGGCCGGACCGGTCTCCAGACCCTGCGGCTCCCCCCGGCCTTCGCGGCAGACGGGGTTCGACCGACGCGCGATGTCTCACGACGTGCCGTGTCGAAGTGTTACGGATCGGGCGCTCAAGTCGAGGTCGAGATGCTCCGATCCTACCCGTTGGTCTCCGGCTCGCTCGCCGCCGCGGCCCTGGTGGCCGCCACCCTGACCGGCTGCAACCGCGCCCCGGTGGCCCCGGTGGTGCAGATCGGTCCCGAGGGGGCCCGCACCGGCGACGACCTGGCCCTCGAGTTCCTGACGCGCTCCGAGGACCCCGACCTGTCGGACACGGTCACCTACGACATCCTGTGGTTCCAGGATGGTGAGCCCGTCGAGGACCTGACCGGCGAGCTCACCGTGCCCCACCCGCGCACGGCCAAGGGGGAGCAGTGGCGGGCGGTGGTCACCCCGGTGGACAGCGCCGGCGTGAGCGGCCAGCCCACCGAGGCGGCCATCATCATCGCCAACACGGCGCCCACCACCTCCGTGAGCATCACCCCCGAGCTGCCCGGCAGCTACGAGGACCTGCTGGTCGACACGGTGGGCTTCGACGTCGACGGCGACCCGGTCTCCCACCGCTTCGAGTGGGTGTTGGACGGCAACGTCGAGCTCGAGGAGGAGTCCGGCCAGCTCCCGTCCAGCTTCACCAGCAAGGGCGAGGTGTGGACCGTCCGCGCCTACCCCACCGACGGCGAGGACGAGGGCGAGCCGGCCCGGGCCTCGGCCACCATCGGCAACGTCCGCCCCGAGGGCCGCAGCGTCGTCATCGAGCCCCCGGCCGCCTTCACCGACGACGACCTCACCGCCGTCCCCGAGGGCTTCGACGAGGACGGGGACCCCCTCGAGTGGAGCTACACCTGGTTCATCAACGACGAGGCGGTGCTCGGCGTGGACGGCCCCCAGCTCCTCGCCGAGAACCACGGCCGAGACGACCGGGTGCGGGTGGTGGCGACCCCCAACGACGGCTTCGTCGACGGCACCGAGATCAGCAGCGGGATCACCCGGATCCGCAACACCGCGCCCGAGGTGTCCTCCGCCCTCCTGGACCCGACGGTCGTGCGCGAGGCCGACACCATCACCTGCCAGCCGGGCGCCGGCGCCTGGTTCGACCTGGACGGCGATGCCGAGGGCTACCGCTTCAGCTGGTTCGTCGACGGCAGCGAGGTGAGCAACGCCTCCTCCCTCGACGGCGCCGACTTCGACCGCGGCGACGAGGTCTACTGCGAGCTGATCCCCTTCGACGGCGCCTCCGAGGGGACCCCGGCCCGGACCGAGACCATCACCGTGCTCAACACCCTGCCCACCGTGGCCGGGGCCACCCTCGACAACACCGCTCCCAAGGCCGGCGACACCATCTCCATCGTCCTCTCCGGCATCTTCGACGAAGATGGGGACACGGTGGAGTTCGAGTACGAGTGGACCGTCGCCGGCTCGGTGGTGAGCACCGATCCCTCGCTGCCCTCGAGCCTCTTCTCCCGCGACGACACCATCACGGCCCGCGTCCGGCCGTGCGATCCGGTGGCGTGCGGCGCCTGGGTCGACGCCGGCTCGGCCACGGCCGTCAACACGCCGCCCGAGGTGGTGGATCTGACCCTCTCGCCCACCACGGTGCGGACCGACGACAGCATCACCGCCACCGCTGTTACCGATGACGCCGATGGCGACCCGGTCACCGTCGACTACACCTGGTACGTGGACGGGGTGGCGACCGGTGTGGTCGGCGACACCATCACCGGCGCCGACTTCGACAAGGACCAGGAGGTCTACGTCGAGGCCACCCCCAACGACACCACCGACGACGGGCCCACGGTCACCTCGGCCACCCTCACCATCCTCAACACCGCCCCCACGCTGGACAGCGCCACCATCGACCCCTCCAGCCTGTCCGAGGAGGACGTGGCCGAGTGCATCCCCTCGGGCTGGGAGGATGCCGACGAGGACGACGAGGACTACCGCTACACCTGGTACGTCGACGGCGCGGTGG
>CAZPJM010000379.1:0-4656 GCA_964586865.1 uncultured Enterobacteriaceae bacterium | reverse complement strand
AGGGGATGACCAGGCGGTTGCGGGTCGCGTCGACGGTGCCCACATCGACGGCGTCGTCCGGCGAAGGCGTCGGCGAGACGCTCACCCGGACCGGCTGGGCCCGGAAGCCCGCGTCGGGGCAGGTGGCCTCTCCGACCTCGTAGACGACGACGGCGTCCCCCTCCCCGAAGCGCACCTCGCCCCCGCCGGAATCGAAGCCGACCATCAGGTGGTGGCCGTCGGCCCCCATGGAGCAGACACCCTCCAGGACGCACTCGGCGTCGGGCTCCCCGAGGACCTGGTCGGGGAGGCAGTCCGGGCTCGAAATGTCCGTCTCCTCCACGATCGTGGCGTAGTGGAGCCGGTCCCCGATCTCGAGCGCGATGGCGTCGATGTCCGCGCCGCGCGGGTCATCGTCGCTGTCCGAGAGATCTTCGAGCAGGACGTAGCGGTAGGGCCGCTCCGCGGGCTCCTCCTCGTCCAGATCCTCGGCCTCGAGGAGGACCCGGAAGCCCGAGGCGCTGAAGGTGCCCAGGTTGATCTCGAGGGTGGTGCCTCCGTTCCCGAGCACCACGACGTCGTCGCCGTACGAGTCGCCCCACAGCGCGGTCCGGTCCTGGCCCAGGTCCGACGGGTAGACGGTGGTGGGGTGGCCGATGGCCGCATCCGCCAGCTCCATGGTGCCCGGTGCGGCGATGATGCCGAGCACGGGCCGCCCGAAGTCGATGGTGCCGGTGGCGCGCCGGTTGTCGGCGTGGCTTCCGAGCGGATCGAGGTGGATGTAGGCGGCGTGGAGGGTGTCTCCCACCCGATCCTCGCCCGGATCCCCTCCGTTGTTCATGCTGTCGCCATCGATCCGCAGCTCCCCCTCGAAGTCGGGGGTGATGAACTCGATGGGGAGCCGCTCGCGGGCCTGGACGGGCCCCTCCTCGAACACGAGCAGGTCGGGGGACTCGAGGCTGCCGTACTCCAGGCTGTCGGGCTGGCCGATGTACCGGATGTCGCCGGACAAGGTCCACGCGGCGGGCGCATCGCCCTTGGGCAGGAACCAGGCGTGGCACCCCCCGGTCATGACCAGGGTCGCGAGGAGCCATCGTCGCATCTTCACCTCCGGGGACTCGAACGCGGGCGGTACCCATAACCTTCCGAGCCCCCTCGTCCGGGGGAGGGGTGCTGCCGGGAGCAGGGGCAAGCGGGGTTGCCTCCCCGAGGGCGGGCCTGCCTCGTAGACTCTGGACGTACGGGTCGATCCTCGCGGCCCTCCGGAGTCCCCATGCGCCACCTCCGTCGCCGGTCCCTGTTCGCGCGCGCCCCCGACGCCGGCGAGCCACCGGGCCCCCGCTCGCATCGGAGCGACGGGCGCTCCGCCCCCGCGTGGAAGGTGGGGGTCGGTCCGCGTCGATCGGGCGAGCCCCCGCAGGAGGCCGGAAACGCGAGCCTCCTCCAGCTCCGCGGCCAGCTCGACGCCGCCCGGGCCATGCCCGTGGCCTCCTCCACGCCCATGCTCGATGCGGCCCGGAAGGCCCTGGACGAGGAGGAGCAGGGCCCTCGCAGCGAGCGCGTGGAGCTGAGCGCCTCCCGGCTCTCCGGTGGGGTGGCGGCCCACGACGAGACCGCGACCCGGCCGGGCGGGCCGAGCCCCACGCACCTGACGCCGCAGCGCGCCGAGCTGGCGCCGTCGCGGCTGCCGAACCGGTCCACGGCGATCTCCACACCGCGGGACGCACGGGGGTCCGCACCGTTCTCCGACAGCCTGTCTCGTTCCGGAGCCATGGCCCAGGCCGCACCGGCCCAGGTCGACAGCGCCCGCGCCTCCAGCCTCGACGGTGGCAGTCCGGTCCACGCGCTCTCGGGCGGCGACGACCTGGACCGCGCCGCCCGCCCGCCGGACAGCGCTCCCGCCTTCGCCGCCCGCCCCGTGACGACGCCTTCAGACGCCCAGTCCACCCAGGCATCGGAGAGCGGTCCGGAGAGCGAGGCGACGGAGGACCCCCTGCTGGCGTGGGCCCGGCAGGCCGGCGGCGACGGCCTGGACCGCCTCCCGGGCCTCTCCGACGAGGTGTCCCAGGGCCTGGCCGAGGCCACCTCCCACCTGGAGGACGCCCGGGACAAGGCCGGCACGAGCCGGCAGCAGGCCGCCCAGGGGGCGCTCGGCAGCCTGCATGGTCTGCTCACGGGCCTGGTCATCGCCGGCGTGGCCCTCGCCATCGTGGGGCAGGGTTGGATGGCCGCCCTGGCCGGCATCGCCCTCGGCATGCTCTCGGTGGTCTCCCTCGCCATCACGATGGTCGGACTCGGGCTCAGCCAGTCCGCGAACCAGACCCGGCGGCCCCGGCAGCGCCTGGGCGCCCTGGGGGCGTCCACCGCGCTGGGGCACGAGCTGGCGCGGATGCGCGACGCCGAGAGCGCCGAGGAGGCCCGTCAGGCCGCCGACGCCGCCTCGACCGAGGCCGAAGCCTCCAGCTCCGAGGCACGGCGGGCGCGCCTGGAGGCTGCCGGCGCCTCCCAGATGGCCACGGCCTTCCGCGGGCAGGCGGCGAGCGGGGTCGGACAGGCGAACGGCCTGTCGAGCCTCATCGCCTCGCTGCCCGGGGTGGGTGACCTCGTCCGCGTCATCGTCGACCTGGTCAAGGGACAGAACGAGGCCATCGAGGACACCCGGGACGCCGCGGAGGACCTGGAGGACACCAGCCTCGAGGCCCAGACCGCCCTGGAGGACCTCCACGACCGCCTCCAGCAGGATCGCCCGTAGTCCGCTCGCGGGCCCGGGGACCTCGGATCGTGGGGAGGCCTCGGCCAGCCCCTCGCGGGCGGGCGCGCACGGGGAGCTCTGCACCGTTACACTCTGTGTGCCATGCAGACTTTCATGGCACACCGGGAACCCCTCCGGTGCACACGACGATTCTGGAGTTCTCATGCCCTCCCCTTCCCTCACCGACCGCCGCGTCGCCTTCCTGGTCACCGATGGCTTCGAGCCCAGCGAGCTGACGCGGCCCCTGCAGGCCGTCCGTGACGCCGGCGGTGAAGCCGTCCTCATCAGCCTCGACTCCGAGCCCGTCCGCGGGTTCGACGGCGAAGGCTGGGGCGACCCGATCCAGGTGGATCAGACCGCGGCCCAGGCCGATCCCGACGACTTCGACGGGCTGGTCCTGCCGGGTGGCGTCATCAACCCGGACCAGCTCCGTCAGGATGCGGACGCGGTGCGCTTCGTCCACCGCTTCTTCGAGCTGGCCCGGCCGGTGGCCGCCATCTGCCACGGTCCCTGGATGCTCGTCGAGGCCGACGTGGTGCAGGATCGGCGCGTCACCTCGTGGCCCTCGCTGCGCACCGACCTGAAGAACGCAGGCGCCAACTGGGTCGACGAGGAGGTGGTGGTCGACCAGGGCCTGGTCACCTCCCGCAACCCGGGCGATCTGGACGCCTTCTGCGGCAAGGTGGTGGAGGAGATCGCCGAGGGCGAGCACCGCCGCCAGGCCCGCTCCGCCTGATCCCGGGGCCCGCCCCCTCCCAGCCGGCCGCGGCGTTGCATGCATGCAACTTATGCCATACAGACCATGGGATGCCGCAGGCCGGTGTCTTCACCCTGCAACCAGGAGGTCCCATGAGCTGGGATGGAACGTGGAACAAGATCAAGGGCGAGGTTCGCGAGAACCTCGGCAAGCTCACCGACGATGACATGGAGCAGGCCGCGGGCAGCCGCGACAAGCTGATCGGCCGGATCCAGGACCGCTATGGCTACAGCCGCGACGAGGCCGAGAAGCGCCTCGACGAGGTGTCCAGGGCCGCCAACGCGTGAGCCTGCGCCACCTCCCTCCCGGGTCCGTGCGGCCCGCGGGGGATGTGGGGGCGGACCCTCCGCCCACCCCTCGAGAGCTGCACCCCGGACGGTCGAAGCCGATGAAGGCCCGACCATCCGGGGTGCCGCGCGTCGTGCAGGCGCCCGCCGGGCGCCAGGACCGATCAGCCGTCCTCCGCGCCGGGCAGGTCCAGCCCATCTTCGAGGGCCTCGCGCACCTCGCTGTCGAGCCGGTTCGCGGCCCGGTCGAAGGCCAGGCGACCGTCCCGGAAGGCCAGGTCCGCCGAGGCCAGGGTGTCGTGCACGCCTGCGAGGGACTCGTCCTCGGCCAGGTGCCGGGCCGCCGAGCGGACGCGATCCTCGGCCAGCCGGTCATCGCCCTCGCGCAGCGCAGCCTTGGCCCGCTGCACGTCCGCCAGGGCCTCCAGGCGCCGGATCCGGGTCGCCAGGCGGTTCTCCCGCTGGAGCGCCGTGGTGCGGACCTGGCGCAGGTTCTCGAGGCTCTCGTCGGCGGCCGCATCGGCCTCCGAGACCAGATCCATGGCATCGAAGTAGACCCAGCCGGCCCCGACACCGCCGGCCGTCAGGCCGATGACGAGGCCGATGCCCAGCCCCACGAGCGTCCCCCGCCGCCGGGCACCCTTGGGCAGCTCGGAGGCAGGCAGATCAGGTTTTGTGTTGGATTTAGGCATACGGTCTCCGGTTGGAGTGAAATGGTATGCACGCATCTGCATGTCTGCAAGGGGCCTGATGGGGTGTCAGGTATTTCTACTTGCCGCTTCTTGGAGTGAGGACGAGGGCACGAGGGCACGGGGGCACGGGGGCACGCTTCGGTGATCGGCTAAGCCAATGTCGTTGCTTTCACGTTGCATATCGGCCCT
>CAZPJM010000378.1:0-4664 GCA_964586865.1 uncultured Enterobacteriaceae bacterium | reverse complement strand
CTCGTTCATGAACGAGCTCGCCAACCTGGCGGGGCGGGTGGGCGCCGACATCACCCGGGTCCGGCAGGCCATGGGCTACGACCACCGGATCGGCCACCACTTCCTCTACCCGGGGGTGGGCTTCGGCGGCTCCTGCTTCCCGAAGGATGTGGACGCCCTCGGCCGGACCGCCCGGGCCTTCGGGCTCGAGCTGCAGATCCTCGAGGCCACCAACCGGGTCAACCGGGCCCAGAAGGGCATCCTGGCCGAGGACTGCATCGCCCGCTTCGGCGGCGACCTCACCGGGGTGCACGTGGCCCTGTGGGGTCTCGCGTTCAAGCCGAACACCGACGACATGCGCGAGGCGCCGAGCCTGACCATCGTGGACAAGCTCCTCGCCGCCGGCGCCACCCTCACCGCCTACGACCCCGAGGCCCGCGAGACGGCCCGCCGGGAGATCGGCGATCGCATCGCCTATGCCGAGCGGCCCTACGAGGCCCTCGAGGGCGCCGACGTGCTCTTCCTGGTCACCGAGTGGCGCGAGTTCCACGAGCCCGACTGGACCCGGGTGCTCCAGGCCATGCGCGGACGCATCGTCTTCGACGGCCGCAACGTCTTCGAGCCCGCCCGGCTCGAGCCCCTCGGCTTCGAGGTCTACGGCGTGGGCCGGGGGCGCTGCCTGCACCGGGTCGACGCCCCCTCCCCCCTCGGCCCTCAAACCGGGGCCGCCCCGACCGAGACGGTCATCGGGGGCAAGGGCTGACGGCCGACGCCTCCGCGACCCCGTCTCCGGAGGCCCCATGCCCCTCACCCTCGTCACCGGCGGCGCCGGCTTCGTCGGCAGCCACCTCGTCGACCGCCTCCTGGCGGACGGTCACCGCGTCCTCGTCCTGGACAACCTGGTGACCGGCAGCCTGGACAACCTGGCCCACCTGGCCCGGGATCCGCGCCTGGACGTGCAGATCCACGATGTCTCGACGGGGATCGACGTGGCCGGCCAGGTGGACGCCATCTACCACCTGGCCTCGCCGGCCAGCCCCAAGGACTTCCAGCGCCTCCAGTGCGAGATCCTGGCCTGCGGCGCCGACGCCACCCGGCACGCCCTGCGGCTGGCCCGTCGGAAGGGCGCCACCTTCCTGATGGCCTCCACCAGCGAGGTCTACGGCGATCCGGACATCCACCCCCAGCCCGAGACCTACCGGGGCAGCGTGTCCACCCTGACCGTTCGGGGCGTCTACGACGAGTCCAAGCGGTTCGCCGAGGCCTGCACCATGACCTGGCGGCGGGTGCACGGGGTCGACACGCGCATCGCGCGGATCTTCAACACCTACGGCCCGCGGATGCGCCTGGACGACGGCCGGGTGCTGCCCAACTTCCTCACCCAGGCCCTCCAGGGACACCCGCTCACCGTCTACGGCGACGGCACCCAGACCCGCTCCTTCTGCTACGTGGACGACCTGGTGGAGGGCCTGGTGCGCCTGATGGCCACCCCGGTCGCCGAGCCGGTCAACCTGGGCAACCCGGACGAGGTCTCCATCGGCCAGGTCGCCGAGGAGGTCCTGGCCCTGGTGGGCTCCCGGGCCGGCGTGGTGCACCTGCCCCTGCCCGAGGGCGACCCCAAGGTCCGACGTCCCGACGTCCTGCGGGCGTGGGACGCGCTCGGCTGGTACCCCCAGGTGGACCGTCGGGAAGGCTTCCGGCGCACCCTGGCCGACGTGCGGGCCCGGATGCGCACCACCGAGATCGCCACCGTCGCGGCCTGAGGCCGGGGCGGGATCAGCCCGCCCGCTTCATCCCCTGGTGATGGGCGACGAGGAAGGCCAGGGCCGCCAGGCGCTCATCCTCGGCGCGAACCCCGGCCGCCGTGGCCTCGAGGGCGCGCCCGCTGGCCAGGGCGGCGACCAGGGCCTCCTCGGGGGCGGGGGCCTCGGGGGGATCGCCGGACAGCACCACCCGCGTGGCGGGCCCGGTCCCCTCCACCACCGGCGCCGCCTCGAGACCCTCCCGCGCCGCCCGCTGGACGCCGTCGAGAGCCGTGGCGTGGCGGTCCACCGCCTCGGAGAGGTCTGCGGTGGCCGCCCGGTGGGCGATGGCGCCGAGGGACTCGCGGGTCATGCGGCGGGGGTCGGATCGAGGGGCGCGGGACCTGAGCCCCCCCAGCGCGATAGGCCCTGGCCCTGCCCGAGGCACCCATGGTCCAGCCCGCTGCGTGGGGCGACATCCCCGGCGTCACCGAGCGCGACGGCCGCCCCTGGCTCCCCCGTGACCCGGCCCTGGTGGTGGACGCCCTCGCCACCCTGCTGGCCGAGGCGCGGGCCGGCCGGCGCACCCACCCCGAGCTGGTCGAGGCGGTGCGGGGGCGCCGCGGGGGGGACCGGGCCCGCCTGGGGGGCCTGGTGGCGTGGGTGGCCGAGAGCCGGGTGGCCCGCTGGCGCGAGGACGGCACCCTGGACATCCACCCCGGCACCCACCTGCAGGACCTGGCCTTCCGCCTGGGCGCCGCGGTGGGGCCCGAGGAGGCGCCGCCCGAGCACCTCGAGGCCCTCAAGCGCTGGGTCCACGAGGTCATGCGCCACGCCACGGCCCACCCCCAGGCCCTGACGCGCCACGACGCCGATCCGGAGGCCTGTCGCGCCTGGCTCGCGGCCGGCGGGCCCGCGCTCGGCCCGGACCACGACGTCCCCCCACCCGGGCCCCGCACCCGGAAGATCCGGCGGATCCTGGAGCACCTGGACGGCGCCCTGCTCGAGCGGGGGACCCACCTGCGGGCGGTCTTCCTGGCGCTCCTGGCCGGCCAGCACGCCCTGCTCCTGGGGCCCCCCGGCACCGCCAAGAGCCTGCTGGCCCGGGCCTTGTGCGCCGCCGTCGACGGGGCCGACTACTTCGAGTACCTGCTCTCCCGCTTCACCCACCCCGACGAGCTGTTCGGACCGGTGAGCATCCCCGGGCTGAAGGACGAGGACTACCGCCGGCTCACCGAGGGCTTCCTGCCGCGGGCCCACGTGGCCTTCCTCGACGAGATCTTCAAGGCCAACTCCTCCATCCTCAACAGCCTGCTCACCCTGGTCAACGAGCGGGTCTTCCACCACGGCCGCCACCGCGACCCGGCGCCCCTGCTGGGGCTGGTGGGGGCCTCCAACGAGCTGCCGGCCGAGGGCGAGGGCCTCGAGGCGCTCTACGACCGCTTCCTGGTGCGCCTCTCGGTGCCGCCGCTCGGTGGCGAGGCGGCCTTCCTCGCCGTGGCCACCGGCGAGCTCGACCCGCCCGAGCTGGACCCGGCCGACCGGCTCACCCTCGACGAGATCGGGGCCCTCCGGGCGGACGCCCGGGCCGTGGGTCTCGGCGCGGATGTGCGTCAGGCCCTGGCCGACCTGTGGCGCCACGCCCGCGAGGCCGGCTGGCAGGTCTCCGATCGGCGCTGGCGCCAGGCGGTGGACCTCCTCAAGGTGGGCGCCGCCGCCGATGGGCGGGACCGGGTGGACCCGCTGGACCTCCTCCTGCTGGAGCCGTGCCTGGTGGCCGATCCGGTCGAGGCCCCCGAGGTGCGCGCCGCCATCCTGGACCATCTCCAGCCCAGCGCCGCCCCCACCCACGACCTGCACGCCCAGTGGACGCTCCTGTGGTCCGACCGGGTCGCCCCCACGCCCGACGATCCGGTCCCCCCGGGCGATCCGCCCGCCCGCTGGCCCCACCGCCTGGACCGGCGCCGGGCGGCGGTGGATCGCTTCCTCGAGCACCACGCCCGGGCCGTCGAGCGGCTCGGCCGGGAGCGCGAGGCCCTCGAGGCGCTCGGGGACCGCCACCTGTGGCTGGTCGAGATGCCCACCGAGCTGCTGGAGCCCCACCTGGCCGCCGCCCGGGACCTGGCGGCGTGGCTCCGGCGGGCCGAGCGCTACCGCAGCCGCATCCAGTCCCCCGAGGCGGTCATCCGCGACGTGGTGGGGTGGCTCTCCACCGAGGATCGCCTGCGCCCCGAGCACATGGACGCGGTGCTCCGCCTGGGCCCGGACGAGGCGGTGGGCCTGGCCTACCGCCAGTGGCGCCGCCTGCCCGCCCCCTACGACGGCCCGTGCACGGTCCACCTCGACGCCACCACCGTGCTGGACTGGCTCGATGGGCATGCGGATCCCAGCGTCTTCCTCGCCGGGGTGGTGGGCCGGGATCGCCAGCGCCTCGCCATGGCCCTCGAGCCCCTGCATCAGGCCCTGGCCCCGCGCCTGCTGCCCGCGCCCGACGCCCCCGGCCGTGGCTGAGCGCCCCACCGACGCCGTCCACCGCCACCCCCGGGTGCGGGAGCTGGGCCGGGACGCCCGGGAGCAGTCCCGGATCGACGCCTTCGCCCAGGACGTGGCGGCCTGGATGCACGGCGCGGACCGCTCGGGGCTGGGCCCCCTGGCCCGGGTGGTGACGGTGGTGGCGGCGCGGGAGCTGCGCGATGGACGTCGCCTGGCCCGGGGGCGCCCGCTCCTGGCCATCGAGGCCGCCGCCCGCGCCACCGAGGCCCTGTGGCCCTACCTGCGGACCGACGGCTGGACCCCGCCGCCCCCCACCCCCGCCCCCTACCAGGGCGAGGCCGAGGGGGACGACGACCCGACGACCGGAGACCCGGAGGCGGAGGGCGACGGAGAAGGCGACGGCGACGGAGAAGGCGACGGAGAAGGCGACGGAGAAGGCGAGGGAGACGG
>CAZPJM010000377.1:0-4728 GCA_964586865.1 uncultured Enterobacteriaceae bacterium | reverse complement strand
TGCCGAGGCGCCCCGGCCGCCCGAGGGGAAGGCCCGTCGGGAGGACGACGAGGACCTCACCGGGGCCCTCGAGGCGAGCCTGGAGGCGGCCCGCGATGGCTGAGTCTCCTCCCAGGCCCACCGCGCTGCGCCCATTCTGGTCCGGCACCGTCAGCTTCGGACTCGCCGCCATCCCGGTGGAGCTCTTCACGGCGGTGCGCCGGCGCCCGACGCGGCTGCGCATGGCCACCCGGGAGGGCCACCCGGTGGTCCGACGCTACACCTGCCCCGTCCACGACCGGCCGCTCGACTCCGACGAGATCGTCCGCGGCATCGCCGTGGAGGACGGCTGGGTGACGGTGGAGGACGAGGAACTGGAGGCGCTGCAGCCCGACAAGACCCGGGAGATCGACCTGCGCCGCTTCGTCCCGGCCGACGCCATCCACCCGGCCCGCTGCGACCGGCCCTACCTGCTGCTGCCCGCCAGTGGGATCACCAAGGCCTACCGCCTGCTCGCCGAGGCCCTCGAGGAGGACGATCTGGCCGGCATCGCCAGCTTCGTGCTCCGGGGGCGGGAGCACCTGGTGGCCATCCTGGCCCACGGGGGCGTGCTCCGGGCCGAGACCCTCCGGCGCGATGACGAGCTCCGCTCGGCCGAGGAGGTCGGGCTGGAGGTCGGCGCGAGCCCCTCCGACGACGAGGTCGACGCGGTGATTCGCGCCATGGAGGCCCTCGAGGACGACACCCTGCCGCTGGAGGATCTCCAGGACGAGCGGGCGCGGCGACTCGCGGCGCTGGTGGCCGAGGCTCCGGCGCTGGAGGAGGGCGACGAGAGCGCGGAGGACGAGGACGACGAGGATGCCGGGGGCGGGCAGGTGGTGGACATCATGGACCTCCTCGAGGAGCGGCTCGGGGTGGCGTCCTAGCCCGCATCCCTCATGACGCGCTCTGCTGCGCCGGCGATCTGCCTGTTGCGCGCTGCCCTCTCTGTCGCTCCCTCGGTCGACGTGCCTCGGCACGCCTTCCCTCGGTCGCTCGTCGAGAACCGCGCTCACGACGGCATCTCGCCGGCTCGCGACGAGCTGTCATGACGGATGCGGGCTAGCCCCCAGGGCGGTCCGCTTCTGGCGGGAGGTCCGCGGCGGCCCGGGCGAAGCCGGTCCAGGGGTCGGGGCGCGCCGGGGCGTCCGGGAGGGGGACCCGGGGCAGGGCGCCGTCGGGATCCACCTCGGACCAGGCGAGCGGCACCGCGGTGAAGGCGCCCGGGCGGGCGCGGGGGGACCAGGTGGCGACGGCGGTGGCGCCGCGGCTGTTGCGCATCCAGTCGAGGAAGATCCGCCCGTGACGATCCGCCTTCGCGGCATGGGCGACGTAGCGATCCGGATCCTGGCGGGCCAGCTCCCGGGCCAGCCCCGCCGCCACGTCCCGGACCGCCTCGCGGGGAGGCTCTGGCCGGAGGGGCGCCACCAGGTGCAGCCCCCGACCGCCGGTGGCCTTCACGAAGGCCGTCAGGCCCAGGTGGGCGAGCCGCTCCCGGATCACCAGCGCCGCCGCCGCCATGGCCGGCCAGCCCACCCCCTCGCCCGGGTCCAGGTCCAGGATGAGCCGGTCCGGGTGGTCCGGGCGCTCCCGGGTCGTGGTGGGCACGTGGAGCTCCAGGGCGGCGATCTGGGCCAGGGCCACGAGCTGGTCCGCCTCGTCCACGAAGAGGCGGCCCGTCTCGGGGTCGGTGGCGCGACGGAGGGCCGGAGGGAGGCCGGGTGAGGCGCGCTTCTGCCAGAAGGAGGGGCCCTCCAGGCCCTCGGGCGCCCGCACCAGGGTCAGGGGCCGGCCCCGCACGCTGGCCAGGAGGCGCGGGGCGAGGGCCCGGTACAGGCGCGCCAGGGCGGCCTTGTCCACGCCAGCCTGGGGCCAGAGGATCCGGTCCGGGTGGGTGAGGCCCGGCCCCGGCTCGGGCTCGGGGCGCGCCTCCTCCAGGGCCTCGAAGCGGGCGTGGCGGACCCGGCCCTCGGCGGTCCACGTCTGGAAGCGGATCCGGGCGGCCAGGCGGGGCTCCACCCAGGTGACGCCGTCTCCCCGTGGGGGCTCGTCCAGGGCCGGTCCGGGGCGGGCGAGGGGCTCCAGGCGGGCGCGGAGGGCCTCCAGATCGGACCGGGAGAAGCCCGAGCCCACCCGCCCGGCGCTGGCCAGGCCGGTCTCGGTGGGGCGGGCCAGCAGCAGGGCGCCCAGGCCGGGCCGGCTCCCCCCGGGCGCGGTGAAGCCCACGATGGGCAGGGTGGCGCGCCGGTCGCACTTCACCTTCACCCAGGTACGGGTCCGGCCCGACCGATACGGGGCGTCGCGCCGCTTGCTGACGATCCCCTCCAGCGACAGCTCGCAGGCCTCCCGGAACAGATCGGCGGCCCGGCCAGCCAGGGCCCGGGAGCGCCGGAGCGGGCCCCGGGGCTCGGGCAGCAGCCGCGCGAGCACCTCCTGACGGGCTCGGAGGGGCTCGTCCCGCAGGTCGCGGCCCTCGGCGTAGAGGACGTCGAACACGACGTAGGAAGGGCGTCCCTCCCCGCCGCTGGCCACCGCCTGGAGGGCCGCGAAGTCGGAGCGGCCGTCGGCGCGGAGCACCACCAGCTCACCATCCAGGAAGAGGTCGCCTCCGGGCAGCCCGGCCACGGCCCGTGCGAGGGCGGGGAAGCGGGCGGTCCAGTCGTGGCCGTTGCGGGTCCGCAGGATCACCCGGCCGTCCTGTCGACGGGCCCGCAGCCGGTAGCCGTCGTGCTTCACCTCCGAGGCCCACTCCGGCCCGGTGGGCGGGGCCTCGCGCCGGGTGGCGAGCTGGGGCGCCACGTCGTCGGGCAGGGGCTCGGGGTCCTCACGGCGTGGGCCGGCCGGCTCCCCCGCCGCCACCGCCTCGACGGTGCGGCCGGAGAGCACGCTGTGGGGGGCGGTCTCCACCACCGGCGGGCCCTCCCGGCGGGCCGCCGCGTCGTCCACCTTGAGCAGCAGCCACCGGGCCCGGACCCCCTCTCCATCGGTCCGCACCAGCCGCCAGCCCCCCGAGAGCTTCTCGCCGTCCAGCCGGAAGCGGAGCCGTCCCTCCGCCAGGCTCCCCGGGTCGTCGCCGTCGGCCGACCACGTGCCGTGGTCCCACACGATCACCGGTCCCGCGCCGTACTCGCCCTCCGGGATCACCCCCTCGAAGCGCGCGTAGGCGAGCGGGTGATCCTCGGTGCGGACCGCCAGCCGTCGATCGTCCGGGTCCAGGCTCGGGCCCCGGGGGACCGCCCAGCTCACGAGCACCTGGTCCAGCTCCAGCCGGAGATCGAAGTGCATGCGTCGCGCGTCGTGCTGCTGGACGACGAAGCGGGCCTCCCCGCCAGGATGGGCCCCGGCGGCCTCCTCCCCCTCGGGCACGGGCTCCGGGGTGCGGACCGGGTCCCGCTTGCGTCGATACTCGTCCAGTGGCATGCAGGGCCCCGGTGTCGTCGTCGTTAAGCTGGTCTTATCCGCATGCTCCCGTTGTTGCATGCATGCAAACGCATTACCACTGTGGTGAATGCAAGGCAGGATGGTTCAGGGTGCCAGTCGGGAGCGGAGTGTGAGCGGATCGGGACGTCGGATTCGGACCACCCTGTTGGGCATCGTGGTGGCCATCCTGGGGCTGGGCGCGCTGAAGCTCAGCATGCCCGTCTCCATGCCGCTCTTCGCCGGTCTCTTTCTCGTGGCCCTCACCTGGCCCCTGCTGCGGGTGCTCATCCCGCGGATCGGCCGGTGGCCCGCCACCCTCATCGCCTTTCTCGTGGTCCTGGCCGTCGCGGCGGTGCTGGCCGGCGGCACCTGGCTCGTCTCCCGGCAGGTCGGTGACGTGATCACCGAGTACGCCCCCCGCTGGAACGACATGCTCGGCCAGCTCCAGGGCATGGCCAGCTCCGTGGGCCTGCCCGTCGAGGACGCCACCCCCTCGGCCAACACCCTCGAGAAGGTGGGGACGTCGGCCGTCGGGACCACCACCAACACCCTGAGCCGCGCCGCCCTCGCCGCGGGCTTCCTCGTGCTCGGCCTGATCGAGGTGTCGCGCAACCAGAACACGCTGTTCGGCAACGAGGCCGTCGGCGCCGCCACCACCGAGATGGTCAACGATCTCACCGACCAGCTCCAGCGCTACCTGTGGGCCCGCTGCGCCATCAGCGCCGTCACCGGCATCCTGACGGGCCTCGGCGTGTGGGCCATCGGCCTCGAGATGCCGTTCGTGTGGGGCTTCCTGGCCTTCCTCCTCAACTTCGTGCCCAATGTGGGGCCGGTGGTCGTCGTCAGCGCGGCCACCCTCTTCGGGGCCGCCCAGTTCCAGAGCGTGGGGTGGACCCTCGGCACCCTCGCCATCACCGGGGGCATCCAGATCACCCTCGGCGTCCTCGCCGATCCCCTCGTCCAGGGGCGCGTGCTCAAGGTCTCGCCGGTGGCGGTGCTCTTCGCCGTCGTCTTCTGGGGGTGGATGTGGGGGATTCCGGGCGCCTTCATGGGCGTCCCCATGACCGTGGTGATCATCGTCATCGCCCACCACTTCCCGCGGACCCGGTGGATCGCCGGGCTGCTCTCGGGGGGGCAGCTGGCCCCGCTCGATGGCCAGCGGATCGCGGAGGACCGCGAGGACGACGCGGAGCCGGCGGACGCGGAGCCGGCGGACGCGGAGCCGGCGGACGCGGAGCCGGCGGACGCGGACACGGAGGCCGAGGGCGCGAGCCGGGTGGCCTGAGTCGG
>CAZPJM010000376.1:0-4736 GCA_964586865.1 uncultured Enterobacteriaceae bacterium | reverse complement strand
GACGGTCGCGGTCAGCGCCGGCGGCGGATCAACAGGCCCAGCGCCAGGAGCCCCAGCAAGCCCCCCGCCCCGGCGGGATCCGCAGCGGCGCACCCGCAGCCCACCTCGCCCGAGACGCGACCGCTCGGCTCGCCGTCGTCCGAGGCGGGCGGCGGCTCCACCCACCCCATGCCGGCCAGGGGGATCCGGAGCTCGGCGGCGGCCGGGTCGTTCGAGGTGATGACCAGGACCGCGCTGTCAGGGCCCTCGGCCGAGGGGGCGAAGGTGACCACCGCCCCATCGGCGATGCCCTCTCCGGCCTGGAAGGTCTCGGGGAAGACCGAGAAGGCCTGGCTGCCCTCGATGGCGAGGGTGCCCTCCAGGTCGAGCCGGCCCAGGTTCTCGAGGGGGAGCTGGAGGTTGGCCAGGGTGTCGACCGGGACCTCGCCGAAGTCATGGGTGGTGACGGGCGGGGCCAGGACCGGGAGCGGGTGATCCACCGAGACGGACGCGAAGGCGCGCTCGACCGACTCGTCGAGCAGCGGGATGGGGACGTCGAAGCGGGCGACCCGGAAGCAGCCGAGCACCGGGGCGCAGACCTCGAGCTGGGGGCGGATGACCACCTCGAGGGCGGATCGCAGGTCGGCCACGTAGGTCAGGTCGAGGGGCAGGACGCCCGGGTCGGCCTGGGGCAGGTCGTGCAGGGTGGTGCCGAGGGCGGTCTCGAGGGCCTGGTCGTTCACCTCGACCCGGCTGCCTGCCAGGATCCCCCGGACCCGGGGGAAGACGTCGACCAGGAAGCGCAGCTCGAGGCCGGCGACCAGGGGGATGTCGACCTGGAAGGACTCGAGGCCGCCGCCGTCCACCGACAGGTCCACCCGCTCGGGCGTGCCGTCGGGGAGGAGGAGCGGGTCGAAGGTGGCGGCGTCGTCGAGCTCCAGGGTGGCGGACCACACGCTGACCCCGCCGCGGAAGCCCCACAGGTCGTAGGTCACGTCGGCCGAGAGGTCGAGGTCGCAGATGAGCTCGAAGAAGCCGCTGCCGGGGACCCCCACCAGCTCGTGGGTGAGGGCCTCGGGCCAGGAGACCTCGCTCCAGGCCTCCATCTCGGCGTAGGAGCCCCCGCGCGAGGTCAGGCTGAAGCGCACCGCCAGGGGGCTGCCGGCGGGCAGGCTGCCGGTGTCGAAGGTGATGGCCTCGAAGGCGTCGAAGCTGTCCGCGAGGACCACCTCGCGCGGCTCGGAGAGGTAGGTGCCGGGCTCGACCGCAGAGGCGGGGGCACCGGAGAGGAGGAGGAGGAGCGGGGACATGGAGGCTCCAGCGCGACAGAGAGACACAGCGGCGGCCGTCTACCCGGTCCGGCCAGATCCGTCGAGGGACGCGGCGAAGGAGCCGGGTCCCGGAGCGCGGCTCACTGGCCCTGCCACAGCAGGCGGGCGTCGCCGTCGGGGCTCTCGTCGTCGAAGAAGACGTAGGCCATGCCGTCGGGCGTGATGTCGAACTTGACGATGTCGGTGGTGAGCTGGGCGATGAGGCGAAGGGGGCGGCCCCCCGGGTTGTGGGGGGTCGCGTCGCCGTGGAGCCAGACCGCGCCGCCGCCGAGCTTGTCGTGGCGCAGGGCGCGCAGGGCGCGCTCCATGGGCAGGCCCTGGGCCTGGACCTGCTGGATGAGGGCGTGCTCGTCGCGGGGGCGGGAGACGGTCAGGTGGACCCGCCGGTAGACGCGGACGGTGGGGGGACCGTCGTAGAGAGAGTCGTCGGCGGTCCGGTGCAGGAGGACCCGGTTGGCGCCCTTCCAGGGGTCCCAGTCCTCGCAGCGGCCTCCGGTGGCGTGACAGATGAAGAGGGACATGCGCTCGAACGGGCCCAGGTCCAGCCAGGGACCGGCGTCGATCTGGGCCATGTGGCACATGGGGTTCCCGCACACCGTGCAACGTGGCCAGTCCTGGGCCATGATCCCGCGGGGATGCCCGCCATAGGCGCCGACCCGGCGGTCGCCACGGCCTGCCTTGACCAGGCGGAAGGAGTGCCAGGGGCTTGGGGGGGGCTGGGCCATGCGGGCATTGTGCCAGCCGGGGAGCGCGGGCGGGGGAGCCCGTCACAGGTGGGGCCTCTCACCGGGATCCCGTCCCCCCATCGGGGATGCTCGGACCCCGTTCCGGCTCGTGCAGACGGACCACCACCCGGTCCCCGCCGCTCTGGAAGCGGACCCGGTCCTCGCCGGGCCAGGCACGTCGGGCCCACCCCGCGTCGGGCACCAGGGTGGCCACGCGCCAGCCGGGCCAGGCCTCCCGCAGTCGGCGGGCCCAGGCGGCGTGCTGGCCGGCCAGGGCCTCGCCCCCGAGCCGCTCGCCCCAGGGCGGGTTGAGCACCACCAGGCCGCGCGGTCCGGGGGGCGCCAGCGTCTCGATGGGGGCCCGGACCACCTGGATGCGGGCGTCGACCCGGGCCCGCCGGGCGTTGGACCGGGTGCGCTCCACCGAGCGGGCATCGTGGTCGGCGGCCAGGATGACCGCCCCTGGATCCGGGAGGGGCGCCGGGTCCCGGACCTCCGGGTGGGGCCAGCAGGGCCAGGTGGTGCAGGCCAGCTCCAGGTGGGCGCCCGGCGGACGCCCCAGGGTCCACAGGGCGGCCTCGACGGCGAAGGTGCCCGAGCCGCACATGGGGTCGACCAGGGGCTCGCCCGGGCGCCAGCCCACCGCATGGAGCACCGCCGCCGCCAGGTTCTCGCGCAGGGGTGCGCGGCCCCCGTCCCGTCGCCAGCCCCGACGGTGGAGGAGCTGGCCCGAGGCGTCGATGCGCAGGGTGGCCCGGTCCCGGACCACCCGGACGCCGATCCGGGCCGGGGTCCGCGGCGGGCGCCCCACCGGTCGCCGAGGGCCCCGCAGGGCATCGGTGATGGCCAGCTCGACCTTGCGGGCGACCCGATCCCGATGGCGCAGGCGGCTCTCCTGGGTGGTGGCCCGCACCTCGAGGGGCTGGCCCCGGTGGATGTAGGTCGCCCAGGGCAGCTTGCGGGCCCGCTCGTGGAGCACCCCGAGGGAAGGGGCCTGCACGGCACCCAGCTTGACCGTCACCCGGGCAGCGAGGCGGCTGTGCCGCTGGATGTGCAAGAGGGTCGCCGCGTCGGCCTTGACCACGACCGCCCCCGTGTCCTCCTGACCGGGCACGCCGAGGGCCTCCAGCTCGCTGCGCAAGGCGGGCTCGAGGCCGGGAGCGATGAGCACCCGCGCGGTCCAGGGGTTGCGAGGACCCTTTCCGGGGGGGCGGTCGCGCCCGGTCGGGGGACCCTTGGGCCCTCGCCGGGCGCCTCCTCGTCGGTCGTCACCGCGGCCCATGCCACCTCCGTCGCCCCTGTACGCGTCGCGGGGCCCGGGGTCCAGCGGTGCGACCGGCTTGGCGGGCTGCCCGACGACGGCGGCCGACCGGCCGGGTGACGGCCCGCCCCGTGGTAGGGTGCAGGCTCCTGATGGGGAAGTGGTGACCGACAAGACCGCGCCGGCTCCGTCCGCGAACCGCCGAGACGCACTGGCCGGCCAGACCATCGCTGGCCGGTACGTGATCGAGCGGCTCATCGCCCGTGGGGGGATGGCGGCGGTCTACATGGCGCGGCAGCTCCGCCTGAAGCGCAAGGTGGCCATCAAGATCCTCCGTCCGCCGCCGGACACCGAGGAGGGCGCCTCCTTCCACGACCGCTTCCAGCTCGAGGCCGAGACCCTGGCCCAGCTCAACCACCCCAACATCGTGACCGTCTACGACCACGGCGAGTTCGCCGACGACCAGGTCTTCCTGGCCATGGAGTACGTGGACGGCGAGCGCCTCACCGACGTCCTCCGCGATGGCCCCGTGCCGGTGGAGCGGGCGCTGCACCTGCTGCTGCAGGTCTGCGAGGCCCTCCGCTACAGCCACCGCCGCGGCGTGGTCCACCGGGATCTCAAGCCCAGCAACCTGCTCATCACCCGCACCGACGACGGCGACGAGCTGGTGAAGGTGGTGGACTTCGGGCTGGTCAAGCTCACCGAGGTCGACCTCACCATCACCTCGGCCGGGCTCATCCTGGGCTCGCCCCACTGCATGGCGCCCGAGCAGGTGCGGGGCCAGGACGTCTCGCCGCGGACCGACATCTATGCCATGGGCGTGCTGCTCTTCCGGTGCCTCACGGGCACCTACCCCTTCCACGGGGCCAACAGCACGGCGACCATGATCGCCCACCTCAACCAGCCCACCCCGACCTTCTTCTCGGTGGCGCCCGACCTGGAGGTCCCCGACGGGCTCGAGAACGTGGTCCGTCGCTGCCTCGCCAAGAACCCGGCCGAGCGGTACGCCTCGATGGAGGAACTCCAGGAGGCGCTGGCGGTCTTCCTGAACGTCACGCCGGACCAGTACCGGACGGTCAGCCGGACCCACGCCACCCTGGACCGGGTGGCCCGACCGACGGCGGCGGCGGCGCCCTCGCTGCTGGCCTGGATGGGCGGCGGCGTGGCGGCCGTGGTCGTGCTCATCGGCATCGTCGTGGCCGGCCTGTGGGTCGGCATGCAGCTCTTCGGGGTGGGCACCCCCATCTCGGGGGTCGAGGTCGCCGAGCCCGCGGGGGCCGACGCCGTCGACATCACCCCGGTCGAGGGGGCCGCCGATCCGGAGGGCGAGGGAGCGCGGGTCGATCCGTCGACTCCCGGGAGCGCCGGGTCCGGGGACGCTCCCGACGACGATGGCTCCGAGGAGCCCGCGGCCGCCCCCCCCACGCCGGCACCCCGGCC
>CAZPJM010000375.1:0-4754 GCA_964586865.1 uncultured Enterobacteriaceae bacterium | reverse complement strand
CGACCACCGAGATCTACACTCTTTCCCTACACGACGCTCTTCCGATCTGGGCCTCTCAGATGCCGAGGCGCTGTCGGTAGCCGGCGACGCTCTCCAGGACCATGTCGAAGGCCTCGTCGGGCAGCTCTTCGGCGGCCAGGGAGAGGACCCGCTCGATGAGGTTGAGCAGACCCTGGTTGAGCAGGCGACGGTGCTCGGTCTGGGGCCGGTGGTTGAGGTTGCGCAGCAGCGCGGCCACCGGGAGCTCGCCGGACTCGGTCGCCGAGAGGTTGGCGAACAGGGGCTGGTAGCTGTTGGGGCTGCCCTCCAGGCCGAGCTGCAGGACGGCGTTGCCGCGCCCCTTGCCCTCGGCCTCGTCGAAGGCGTGGCTGATGGTGGCCAGCACCGAGTTGGCGACGGCCACCTTGGCGCGGGCGTCCTGCTCGGAGAGGACCGGGGCCCCGAACTTGGCGCTGGGGACGGGGTCCACCTCGATGGGGTCGTCCAGATCCTTCACCACCTCGACCCGGTCCAGGTTGTGCTCCTCGGTGGTGAAGCGGCCGGCCTCCTCGTCGCCGCGGCCGCCCTCGTAGTCCTCGAAGGCGGCCATGTCGTCCTCGACCTCGACCCCGTGGCTCATCCAGGCGTCCAGGCTCGAGAGATCGCCGGCGCCCTCGTTGGCAGCCGCGATCTCGCCCGGGTCGCGGCGGCCCTCGTCGTCCCCCGCATCGCCCTCGTCGTCGAAGGCCTCGGAGAGGGTGACCTCCTCGGTGGGCGGGTCGTCCTCCTCGAGGGAGGGCGGGGGCTCCGCGTCGTCGTCGACGGGCCCGACCCCGTTGACGGCGTCTGCCTCGAAGGCGCGCGACGGGGGGCCGCCGGCCTGGTCCCCGTCCTCGGCGGTCAGGGCCGGGGGCAGGTCGTCGGGATCGACCTCGATGATCTGCACCTCGTCGTCATCGTCGTCGATGAGGGTCACCGCCTCGGCCAGGCTGGTGGGGGCCTGCCCCGGTGGGGTGGCCGCCACCTCGGCGCGGGCCTCGGCCAGCGCGCTGCGGTCCTCTTCGGGGAGGACGTCGCTCACCGAGATGGGCGTGTCATCGTCGGGGACGTAGGTCTCGAAGCCGGGCGGGGCGCCACCCAGGGCGCGGCTCACCGCCGCGCGCTCCCGCGTGTCCAGGTCATCGGTCTGCTGGGTCTCGGCCTCGGGGGTGTTCTCGGTGTCGAGCATCCGGGCCCGGAGCATGCGCGCCACCAGCGCCCGGGCGCTGAAGGGCTCGGCCGGCAGCTGGATCAGGAGCTGGGAGAGGCTGGTGCCGCTGCCGATCCGTTCCAGCACGGTCTGATGCAGCTCGGAGCGGCCGGGGGCGGCGCCGCGGAACAGCAGCATGTCGAGATCCACCGACATGGCGTCGTCCCACGCGTCGGCGCAGGACTGGATCAGGGTGTCGGCGTGGTGGCCGGTCTGGAAGTTGTCGGAGAAGATGGCCGGCAGGTGCGAGAAGCGCGGCCGGGCCGCGCTCCCCAGGAAGCGGGTCAGGTTCTCGACGAAGCGGTCCCTGAGGATCGGCTCCATGATCTCGTCACCGGCGGCATCGAGCAGCTCCCCGAACACCGGGCTGCCCCGCTCGTGGCGCTCCAGGCAACGCTGGACCATGTCGGCGTCGATGGCGCCGGACAGCAGCAGCCGACGGAGCAGGTGACGCAGGTCGTCGGCCGAGGAGGCCTCGACGACCTCGCCGTCCCAGACGCACACGTGCAGCTCGCTTCCGCCACGCCCGACGCGTAGACGTCCGGTGTCGCGTTGCTCGAGTCGAGCCACGAGGGCCCGGTTGGCCATGCTGCGGTGTCCCGAACCCGGCACGGATGGGCCTCCGAACGACGGTACGCTAGCCGCCGCCCAGGGGCCGGGTCAAGGCGCTCCAGCCGCACACCGTCGGCCTCCTCGGGGCTCTCCCCAGGGCCGCCTCCCGGCACCCGGCCGGGCGTTACGACGGGATCCGCCCGCCCCTCCGATTCAGAACCAGTGGTCTTCCGGGGTGTAGGCGGCCGGTCGGTGGGCCTCGCTGGCCGCGGTCCGCGGATCCAAGGCCGTGACCGGCGTGGGGGCGCGCACGGTCTCGGCGCTCGGCAGCCCTCGACCGGCGGCCACGCCCACCGCCACCAGGAGGGCCGCGGCGTACAGCAGCACCAGCCCGCGGGGCAGGGAGACGCTGCCCGTGAGCAGGCCACCCGGATCCAGCAGGGGTGACGGCGCGGTGGGCGGGGGCGCGGTCCGATCCAGGGCCTCCGCCACCGCCAGGTGCATGCGGTGACGGACGTGGGGATCCACGTGGACCGTCGGGGCCTCGGGGGTGGTCTCGGCCAGGGCGTGGGCACGGGCGGCGCACCGCGGGCAGACATCGAGGTGCTCCTCGAGGCGGGAGCGCTCGGCCGGGGCCAGCTCCCCGTCCAGCCAGGCGACCAGGCGGGGTCGGGTGAAGCGGCAGCTCATGATCCCTCCAGCAGGGGCGAGGGGACGGCGATGGGTCAGGAAGGATCAACCCCGGCGGCCTGCAGGGCTTCCATCAGCTTTCCGCGGGCGCGGGAGAGCCGACTCATCACGGTGCCCAGCTTGATGTCCAGGCTCTCGGCGATCTCGGCGTAGGAGAGATCCCCGTAGTAGCGCAGCTCCAGGATCTCCTGGTGCTTCGGGGTGAGGGTGCGGATGGCGGCCAGGATCTGCCGCTGGCGCTCGTCGGCGAAGACCACGTCGACCTGATCGGCGGCGGTCGAGCGCGGACGGGGGTGCTTCTCCAGGAGCCCGGCGCGGCGCTTCTTGTCCCGCCGCATGTTGAAGCACAGGTTGCTCGTCACCCGGAACAGCCAGGCCTTCATCTTGAAGCCGGGGTCGAAGAAGCGACGCTCCCGCATGGCCTTGATGAAGACCTCCTGGGTGACGTCGATGGCCTCCTCCTGGTTCTTGAGGATCCAGGCCGCGTGGTTGAAGATCCGATCCTGGTACTTCCGGCTCACGAGCCCGATCGCCCTCCGCCGATCGCTGGCGGCGATCTCCTTGATCACGTCGTCGTCGAGATTCCCCGGACGTTCCGGAAGCAGCTCCAGCTTGCCCATGTCGACCTCCCCGGTGCGGGCTGCGCGGCATCAGGCCGCGACACCCCACCGACGCGGGCCGACCGCCGGACCTTCGGGGGGCTTCCGGGCCGCGACGAGCCGTGACGCCGCGGGACAGGGGGGGATGACTACCGGGTGAGGCCGGGGATCCGGACGCCGCGGGCACGGGCCACCTCGACGGCCCGGTCGTAGCCGGCGTCGGCGTGGCGCACGACGCCCATGCCCGGGTCGCTGGTCAGGACCCGGGAGAGGCGGGCGGCGGCGGCGTCGGTCCCGTCTGCGACGATGACCATGCCGGCGTGGAGGGAGTAGCCCATGCCCACCCCGCCACCGTGATGGAAGCTGACCCAGGAGGCCCCGTTGACGGCGTTGATCAGCGCATTGAGGATGGGCCAGTCGGCGACGGCGTCGGTGCCGTCCTTCATGGCCTCGGTCTCGCGGTTGGGGCTGGCCACGCTGCCGCAGTCCAGGTGGTCCCGCCCGATGACGATGGGCGCCTTGACCTTGCCGGTGCGGACGAGCTCGTTGAAGGCCAGCCCGGCGCGCTCCCGCTCGCCATAGCCGAGCCAGCAGATCCGGCTCGGCAGGCCCTGGAAGTGGACGCGGTCTTGGGCCATGCGCAACCATCGCGTGAGCGCGGTCTTCTCGGGGAACATCTCCATGAGCACCCGGTCGGTGGTGTAGATGTCCTCGGGGTCGCCCGAGAGCGCCACCCAGCGGAAGGGCCCGCTGCCCTCGCAGAACAGGGGCCGGATGTAGGCCGGGACGAAGCCGGGGAAGGGGTAGGCCTCGGGGTAGCCGCCCTCGACCGCGCCGGCGCGGAGGTTGTTGCCATAGTCGAAGACGTGGGCGCCCAGCTCTCCGAGGGCCACCATGGCCTCGACGTGGTGGCGCATGCTGTCGTGGGAGGCGCGCACGTAGGCGGCCGGGTCGGCCTCCCGGAGGGCCGCGGCCTCGTCGAGGGTGTGGCCGGCCGGGATATAGCCGCCGAGGGGATCGTGGGCGCTCGTCTGGTCGGTGACCAGGTCGGCGCGGAAGCCCCGCTCGGCCAGCGCCGGCAGGACCTCGGCCGTATTGCCCACCACCGCCACCGAGCGGGCGGTGCCGGCCTCGGCGTAGCGACGCACCCGGGCGATGGCGTCGTCGAGGTCGTCGGCGACCTCGTCGAGGTAGCCGGTCTCGATGCGGCGCTGGACCCGGTGGGGATCCACCTCGACGTTGAGGCTGGTCGCCCCCGCCATGGAGGCGGCCAGCGGCTGGGCCCCGCCCATGCCCCCGAGACCGCCGGTGACCACGATCCGACCCTTCAGATCCGCGGTGCCGAAGTGCGCGCGGCCGGCCGCCACGAAGGTCTCGTAGGTGCCCTGCAGGATCCCCTGCGTCCCGATGTAGATCCACGAGCCGGCCGTCATCTGGCCGTACATCATGAGGCCGCGGGCCTCGAGCTCGTGGAAGTGGTCCCAGGTGGCCCAGCGCCCCACCAGGTTGCTGTTGGCGATGAGCACCCGGGGCGCGTCGGCGTGCGACGGGAAGACCGCCACCGGCTTGCCGGACTGGACCAGCAGGGTCTCGTCATCCTCGAGGGTGCGCAGGGTGGCCAGGATCCGCTCGAAGCTGTCCCAGTCCCGGGCGGCCCGGCCGGTGCCGCCGTAGACCACCAGATC
>CAZPJM010000374.1:0-4804 GCA_964586865.1 uncultured Enterobacteriaceae bacterium | reverse complement strand
CCGTCCACCCGCCTCCGCCAGAGGCCCGCCGCCTCCTCGGCCACGCCCTGGGGTTCCTGGGGCGGCTGGAGGGGCGCCGGGGCCGCCCCCCCCGCCTCGACCCCGGTCGCCAGGGCGGCCCGCCGCCGGGGGCTCCGCTCCGGCCACACCCGCGCCACCAGCCCCACCGCCGCCCGTCGGGGGTCCTCCCCCCGCACGGACCGGGGCTCCCACGGCGCCGCGAGCCGCCGGATCCGCTCCAGTATCGGGTCGTGCTCCTCCGGGTCGACCAGGTCGAGGCGGCTCACCACCACGTGCAGCGCCATCCCACGGGGGACGGCCGCCTCCAGGACCGCCCGCTCCACCCCGGTCCCGGGCTGGAGGCCGTCCACCACCCACACCACCGCGTCGGCGCGGTCCACGTGGCGGGCCAGCCGGGCCGCGTCCCGGACGTCCTCCAGGCCCGGGAGCTCCGTGAGCACCACCCCCGGGCCCTCGACGGTGAGGGGCTCGGTGGTGACCCCGCCGAGGCCGGTGTCGGCCACCCGCCGGCCCGCCCAGGCGTTGAGGAGGCTGGACCGACCCACGCTGCGCCGCCCGACGACGAGCAGGTGGACCGGGGGGTCCTGCCGGGCCTCCCATGCGGTGCGCAGGGGCGTCACGTCCACCAGCGGCGCCGCCGCCGCGAGCAGCGCCTCGACCGGCGCCAGGGGACTCACGGCCGGGGCCAGGGGCTCACGGGGCCTCCGCCACCAGGGCCTCGAGGGCCGCGAGCTCCGCATCGACCCGCTCCAGGCAGCGGGCCCAGGCGGCCTCGCGGGAGGCCGCGTCCTCGACCGCCCGGGCGCGGGCCTCGATGGTCTCGCGGAGGACCGCCTCCAGCTCGGCGGCCTCGTCCCGGGCCGCCCCCACCAGCGCCGACCGGATGGGGGCCAGCCCCTGGGCCACGTGGGCCTCGAGGGGCTCGCGCACCGCGTCGGCCTGGGCGACCAGCTTGCCCCGGAGCTCGGTGGCCACCTGCCGCCGCAGCCGCCGGAGCTGGCCCCCGCCGGTGACCACCAGCAGGGCCGCGTCGCTGATGGCGTACAGCACCAGACCGGCCCAGCCCACGGGCCCCAGCAGCACGCCCAGCGCCACCAGCGCCAGCCGGACCCCGATCCGGCTCGCCGCCCCCTTGAGGGCGCCCTCGTAGCCCTGGCTCCACCCGGCGGCCATGGTCCCCGGGGACAGCAGCACCGCCCCGAGGGCCACGCTGAACCACCGCTCCACCGGGTCGGGATCGTCGCCGAACACCCCGTCCAAGGGCAGGTGGACCGCGTCGCCGGCGAAGTCGGTGACGATCTCGCGGGCCAGGGCGTCGAAGTCCCGGGCCTCGCCGGCCAGCTCGGTGCGCAGCCCGCGCAGGGCCTCCTCGATCTCGGGCTGGAGGGAGGCCTGCCAGGCCCGGATCCGACCGTCGAGCCACGCCTCCAGGGCCTCGCGGAGGGCCTGCTCCACCCGCTCACGGCCCCCCGGCGTCAACAGGTCGAGGCCGGCCACGCTGCCCAGGTCCATGGCGGCGATGGCGTCCGGGAGCGCATCCTCGGCCTGGACCAGCGCATCCCGGAGGCTCTCCCACACCCGGACCTGCTGGCGGGCCACGAAGGCATCGACCGTGTCGGCCACCCGGTCGGCGATCTGGTCCAGCTCGGCGAAGCGGGGCTGGAGGGCCTCCTGACGGGCCCGGAGCTCCTCGACGCTGGCCGAGGCGGTGGCCCGATCCACCGCGGCCTGCCGGGCGAGGTCATCCCGGGCGCGACGGGCCTGTCCGAGCAGGTGCAGGAGCTGCGCCCGGCCTCGCTCCTCGACCAGGAAGCGCTCCAGCGACGTCTCGAAGGCCGCCAGCCCCGAGGCCTGGAGCGCCTCGGCGTCAGGGGGGTCGCGGCGGGTGCCGGCGTGTCGATCCCAGCGGGCGTGGAGGCCCCCCCGGGCATTGACCTCGAAGACGCGGGCCTCGTAGCGATCCTCGCCCTCGACGGTGCACAGGGGCCCGAGCACCTCTCGGCCCCGAAGCCGGAGATCCGCCAGGTCCCGCTCCGGGTCGTCGGAGAGGGCGTCCAGCAGGTCCACCATCGTGACGGGGAAGAAGAGGTTGGTGAGGCCCAGCGGCAGCAGCTCCCGGGTGAGGGTGCGGCGCTCCAGATCGGTGAGGAAGCGGGTGGCGTTGAGCACGAAGATGACGGCGTCGGCCTCGGGCAGGCTCGAGAGGGTGCGCTGGGTCCGGGCGTCGTCGTCGTCGAGACCCGGCGTGTCCAGCAGCACCACCCCGTCGCGGAGCAGGGGCAGCGGCCAGCGGACCACGGCCCGATCCACCGCGCCGAAGCGGTCGCTGACCTCGGCGCCGGCGTCCTCGGCGGTGTCGGTGCGGAGCTGGTAGCGCTCCAGGAAGACCTCGGGGGAGAGGGTGTCGGGCTCGCGCCCGTCCCGGAAGCGGACCTCGACGGCCGGGGCCTCGCCGTGGACCAGCTCGGTGAGGATGGCGGTGCACGGGTTGACCTTCACCGGCAGGACCGGCTGGCCCAGCAGTGCATTGAGCAGGGTGGACTTGCCGGAGCTGAAGCAGCCCACCAGCAGGACCACGAAGCGGCCGGCCCTGGCGCGGGCGGCGGTGGCGCGCAGGTGAGCGGCGGTGCGCGAGTCCTCTCCGGCGGTGGCGGCGGCGTCGGCGAGGGCATCGAGGTGATCGGCGGCCCGCTCGCGGACGCGGGCGAACCGGTGGAGGGCCGAGTCGGTCATGGGGCTCCCGCGACGTGGCCCGTCGAGGATAGCCGCCCGACCGCCGGCCGGAGACCGGACGGGGTCAGGAGGTGGCCCCCGCGCAGGAGGAGCCGGCGCAGGCGGTGCAGCCGAAGCAGTGGCGACGGGTCACCACCCTCCGGGCCGACCAGGCCGCGGGGTCGAAGTCGCGCACGTGGGGCCGCTCCACGGCGGGCGCCAGGTCGAGCATCTGGTTGAAGTCGCAGTCGTAGAGCCGGCCATCCCAGCCCACCGAGACCGTGTCCCGGCACATGAGGCCGGCCACGGCGCCGGGGTTGAAGGCCGACACCAGCCGCTCCATGTAGGGCTGGAGGTTGTCGCTGCCCTCGAGCCACTCGAGGAACCGGGCGATGGGCATGTTGTTCAGCGCGATGAGCCGATCGAAGGACACGCCGTAGTCCCGGTCCAGGCGGCGCTTCCAGTCGGCCTCCATCGAGGCGTGCCCCCCAGGGAGGAAGGCCCCGGCCGGGTTGTGCATCAGGGTGAGCACCCGGTCCGGGTCCCCCTGCCCGTAGCCCACGGCGTTCAGCCGCCGGATGGCCTCGATGGACTTGCGGTGGGCGCCGTCGCCCCGCTGGGCATCGGTGCGCCGCTGGCGCGGATGGGGCAGGGAGGCCACCACCTCGACCCCGCGCTCGGCGAGCCAGGCGGGCAGGTCGCGGTTCCGCCCCAGCAGCAGCACCGAGAGGTTGCAGCGATCGATGACGTGGCAGCCCAGGTCCACGCTGGCCTGGACGATGCGCCGGAAGTGGGGGTTGAGCTCGGGGGCCCCGCCGGTGAGGTCGACCGTGTGAGGGCGGGTGCGGGCGATGGCGTCGATGCAGGCGTCGGCCGTCTCGGCGTCCATGTTCTCGGCGGTGCGATCGGGCCCGGCGTCCACGTGGCAGTGGGCGCAGGTCATGTTGCAGAGCTTGCCGAGGTTGATCTGGAAGACCCGCAGTCGGCCGGCGTACAGCCCATCCCAGCCCGCCTGGCGTAGCCGCTCCTCGAAGTCGCCGTCCGGCAGGTCGAGCGCCTCGAGGAGGGCGAGCTGGGTGGCGGGATCGGCCAGGGGGGAGCGGCGGGCGAGCAGGGAGCGGACGGCCTGGGGCGAGAGGTCGGTCGGTTGGTTCATCCCATGCCCTTCTGGCGTGCGTGGTCCATCATCTGAAGGCCGTGCACCAGCGAGGCCCCGCCGCGGATGGCGGAGGCCACGTGGATCGCCTCGGTCATCTCCTCGAGGTCGGAGCCGGCCTCGAGGCACTCGGTGGTGTAGGCGTCGATGCAGTAGGGGCACTGGACGGCGTGGGAGACCGCGAGGGCGATGAGGCGCTTCTCGCGGGCCGAGAGGGCGCCGTCCTCGAAGGTGGCGCCGTACCAGTCGAAGAACTTGCGCGCCAGCTCAGGCGCGCCCTCGCCGATCCGGGCGAAGGCGGGGAGGTGCTCGGGCTTGTAGTAGCTGTCCATCGGATCTCCGTGGAAGGGCGGACCCTAACGTGGCCGTCCCGCCCGACGCCCCGGGGTGAGGCCTACCGATGCACGACCTCGGCGGAGGTCGCGGCCCCCGCGGCCCCCAGATCCAGGGCCGCCACCCGGGCCTCGAAGGCCTCGCGGGTGGCGCGGGCCTCGTCGAGGCGGGCGCGGTGGAGCCGCAGGCGGGCCTCGAGGGCGGCGCGGGGATCCTCGCGATCGGCGGCCAGGCGGGCCGCCCGGTCGTCGCCCAGGGTGGCCAGGGCATCCTCGAAGCGCTGGAGCTGATCGTGGAGCACCCGATCCGCGTCGCCGCCGAGCTGTCGGATGGCCGCGATGCCATGCTCCACCAGCCGATCGCGGCGCAGCCCGGCCTGCTCCCGGTCGAGCACCGACCAGGCCACGCCCCCGGCGGCAGCCAGGACCGCCGCGGGCCACGAGACGAACGCCAGGGCCGCGGCGCCCCCCAGGCCGGCGGTGAGGCCCAGGGCGCGGCGCCAACGGCCGGGGCTGGGCAGGGGGGCCGGGCCAGGGATTTCTGTGCTTTGTAACACCGATGCAGACGCCGTTGACGCCACCC
>CAZPJM010000373.1:0-4815 GCA_964586865.1 uncultured Enterobacteriaceae bacterium | reverse complement strand
ACCCGGACGGTCCGGTCCGGCGGTGCCGGACGCCAGGCCACCGGGGGGCGCGGCACGGGCCGCCGGAGGGGGCTCGGGCGGGCTCCCGGGCGGCAGGACGGCATCGGCCGGCTCATGGACGACGCCCCGCAGGCGCGCATCCTCGAGAGCCGCGTGGACGTCGGCCACCAGGGCCGCCAGCTCGGCGCGGGGGTCTGACGACGTCATGGGCCCTCCGGGGCGGACCGGGTGCCTAACCCGCACCCCTCATGACGGATGCGGGCCCACCGTGCCCACAGGGCCGTCACGCCGGCCGCCCTCCGGGCCTCACCCGCCAGCCGGGTAGCGCCAGCCCAGGTCGCGCAGCGCCCCCAGGACCTCGAACAGGGGCAGGCCGATGATGTTGGTCCAGTCCCCGTCCACGCGCTCGAAGAGCCAGGCGCCGTGGCCCTCGATGGCGTAGCCACCCGCGCAGCCGCTCCCCTCCCCCGAGGCCACGTAGGCCTGGAGCTCGGCGTCGGTCAGGTCCGCCCGGACCGTCAGGCGGGTCCGCACCACCCCCACCCGAGCCGCCCGTCCCGGCGCGGCCAGGCACCACGCGGTCAGCAGGTCGTGGCTCCGCCCTCGGAAGGCCCGCAGACGCGCCAGGTGGGCTGCCGGGTCGGGGGGCTTGCCGATGATGGCCTCCCCATCCCAGAGCACCTGGTCGGCCCCCAGCACCACGCCCGGCTCCCGTCCGGCCACGTCCAGGGCCTTGGCCCGGGCCAGCGCCACCGCCACGCCGCCCGGGTCCTGTGGGTCGAGGCCGGCCTGGAGGGACCGCTCGTCCACGTCCGCGGGCACCGCCCGCACCGCGAGGCCGGCCGCCTCGAGGAGCTGTTTCCGCCATGGGGACCCGCTCGCCAACACCAAGGTCTGCAACCTGCGTCCTCCCCGCCGCCGTGGGTGTCAGCGACGATGTGGTCCCACCCTGCAGCCGGTGTCTCGACCCTGCAACCCCCGGAGAACATCGTACGGCGGTTGTGCCGGCGGCCCGCTCTGCTACAGTCGGCCTCGCGCTGGGGGCGCCCCGGCACATCCCAGCCCCACGGGCGCGGAGGCCAGCTCATGAGCGGTGCGGTCGGAATCGACCTCGGAACCACCTTCTCCGCCATCGCCCACGTCAACAAGTTCGGCGACGCCGAGATCCTCACCAATGTGGAGGGCGACCGGATCACCCCGTCCGTCGTCCTCTTCGAGGGCAGTGACGTCATCGTGGGCAACTACGCGAAGCAGGCCGCGGTGGTCTACCCCGAGCAGGTGGTGGAGTTCGTCAAGCGAGAGATGGGCAACGGGGACTACCGCTTCGACTACCGGGGCCGCTCCTACAACCCCGAGGAACTCTCGAGCTTCATCCTGCAGAAGCTCAAGCACGACGCCGAGCTGCGCCTGGGCCACCCGGTGGAGCACGCGGTCATCACGGTGCCCGCCTACTTCAACGACCACGAGCGACGCAGCACCATCCGGGCCGGCGAGCGCGCCGGCTTCAACGTCCTCAAGCTGCTCAACGAGCCGACCGCCGCCGCCTTCGCCTACGGGCTGGCCAACCAGGGCCAGGACCAGCGGGTGCTGGTCTACGACCTCGGTGGCGGCACCTTCGACGTCACCCTGGTCGACATCGAGGGCAAGGACATCAACGTCCAGGCCACCGCCGGCGACCACCGGCTGGGTGGCAAGGACTTCGACGACGTGCTCATCGAGCATGTCGCCCAGGCCTTCCGCGACAAGCACGGCTCGGACCCGCTCTCGGACCTGCAGAGCTACCACGATCTGCGACAGAAGTGCGTCTCGGCGAAGATCAGCCTCACCCGCCGGCCCAAGGTCAACATCTTCCACGACTTCGAGGGCAAGGTCCTGCGGGTGGCGCTGACCCGCGAGACCTTCGAGGAGCTCGCCAGGCCGCTCATGGAGCGCTGCGAGGCGCTCACCCTCGACGTCCTCCAGGAGGCGCGGATCCGCGCCGACACCGTCGACACGGTGCTCCTCGCCGGCGGCTCCACCCGCATGCCCATGGTGCGCAAGCAGCTCGAGCGCATCTTCAGCCGCCCGCCCGCCACCGATGTGAACCCCGACGAGGCCGTCGCCAAGGGCGCGGCGGTGGTGGCGGCCATCGAGTACGCCCGGATCAGCGGCCAGGACAGCCCGGTCGACATCCGCACCCACGACGTCACCAGCCACAGCCTGGGCATGGTCGTCTACCGGGACCGCTCGCTGCGCAACTCCAAGATCATCCGACGCAATACCCGCATCCCGGCCGAGCAGACCCGCGACGACTACACCACGACCCACGAGAACCAGACCACGATGGACCTGTGGCTGGTCCAGGGCGAGGGCGAGGATCCCCTCGAGTGCACGGTCCTGGGTCACTTCGAGTTCTACGGCATCCCGCCCCGCGGCGCGGGCGACTCGCAGCTCGCGGTGACGTATCGGTACAACGCCAACGGCATCGTCGAAGTCGAGGCCATGGACCTGCTCACCGGGCAGATCCTCCCCCACCGGATGGCGTCCGGTCAGGTCAGCCTCGAAGACCTGGCCCACAACCGCGCCCCCATGCAGGTGGCCCTGATCATGGACTGCTCCGGCTCCATGTACGGCAAGAACCTGACCGATGCCCAGTCCGCCGCCAAGGCCTTCGCCCGGCGCACCCTGGAGGTCCCCAACCGTCAGGTCGCGGTGATCGCCTTCCCCGGTGGGGTCCGGACCAGCACCACCGACAGCTTCGACCAGGTGGAGCGGGCCATCGACGGCCTGACCCCCATCGGCTCCACCCCGCTCTCCGACGGCCTGCACGACGCCCGGGACCTGCTGCGGCCCCGAGCCGGCGTCCAGCGGGTCTTCGTGGTGCTGACGGATGGACACCCGGACGACCCCGAGGGCACCGTGGCCGAGGTCCACCGTCTCAAGGCCTCCGGCGCCCGGCTCATCACCATCGGCGTCGGCGATCAGGTCCAGCAGGAGTTCCTGCGCGGCCTCGCGTCCCAGCCCGACGACTACCACTTCTGCAGCGAGTCCATCGAGCTGAAGGGCACCTTCATCAACCTGGCCACCGAGCTGGCCGGCTCCTGAACCCCCCTCCATCCTTCCCCGCGAGGACGACACCGTGGCTTCCGACGACACCCTCGACGCTGTCCGTGACGTGAAGAGCGAGCTGGACGCCCTCCGGACGCTGGTCACCGAGCGCCTCGGGACCGAGGACCCGGTGCGGGCCAAGGCCTTCGACCAGCTCTACGACGAGCTCAAGGCCTATAAGCAGGACTGGCAGTTCCAGGCCGAGAAGCCGCTGCTCCTCGACCTGTTGCTCTTCTACGACTCGCTCCACTGGTTCCTCGACAGCCTGGTCAAGCAGGAGATGTCCCGCGACGTGGTGGCCGACAGCGCCCAGCTGCTCGTCGACGAGTTCCTCGAGCTGCTCTATCGGCGTGATGTGACCCCCGCGGAGACCAGCCCCACCTTCGACCGCACCCTGCACAAGGCGGTACAGGTGGTGGACACGGACGACCCCGCGAAGGATCAGGCGGTCCAGCAGGTCCTCAAGCGCGGCTTCAAGCGCGGCGAGCGGGTGCTCCGGCCCGAAGAGGTCATCATCTTCCGCTACAAGAAGGACGCCCCGTGAGTCTGGTCCGCCCGGCATGAGCGAGCGCAGCGATATCGTCCTGGGGATCGACCTCGGGACCACGTTCTCGGCCATGGCCTACGTCAACGCGTACGGCAAGCCAGAGCTCGTGCCCAACGGCGAGGGGCACCGGACCACCCCGTCCGTGGTCTACTTCTACGACGAGGACGGCGTTGTCGTCGGTGAGGAGGCCGTGAAGATGTGCGTCCTCGAGCCCGAGAACGTGGTGCGCTTCATCAAGCGCAACATGGGCGAGGAGGACTTCAGCCTCGAGTTCTTCGGCCAGATCTACACCCCCCAGGAAGTGAGCGCCCTCATCCTCCGCAAGCTCAAGGAGGATGCCGAGGAGCTCCTGGGCGAGGAGATCCACGACGCGGTCATCACGGTGCCCGCCTACTTCAACTCGGCGCAGCGGGGTGCCACGGCCGAGGCGGGCGCCATCGCAGGGCTCAACGTCCTCTCCATCATCAACGAGCCCACCGCGGCCGCCATCGCCTACGGCCTCGACAAGCTCGGCGGCGAGCGGACCATGCTGGTGTTCGACCTGGGGGGCGGCACCTTCGACGTCACGGTGATGCGGGTCGAGGGCAGCAAGCTCATCACCGTGGCCAGCGACGGGAACGCCGAGCTCGGGGGCAAGGACTGGGACGACCGCCTGGTCAACCACGTGGCCGAGGCCTTCCTGGAGCAGCACGGCGAGGATCCCCGCGACGAGCCGGCCCCCTTCCAGGAGCTCTACAGCCGGTGCCTGGCCGCCAAGATCAGCCTCTCCACGAAGGACCGGGCGATGATCCCGGTCTCCTACAAGGGCAAGCGCGCCGGCGTGGCCGTGACCCGGGCCGAGTTCGAGGCCCTGACGCGGGATCTGGTCCAGCAGTGTCGGGACACGACCGAGCTGGTCCTGGACAAGGCGGGTCTCGGCTGGTCGGCGGTGGACGACCTCCTGCTGGTGGGGGGGGCCACCCGCATGCCCATGATCCGGCAGGCCCTGTCGGCGGCCGCCGGCAAGCCCCCCGTGACCGACATCAACCCCGACGAGTGCGTCGGACTCGGGGCGGCCCTCGCCGGGGTGTTCCGCCACCGCCCCGACCACCCGGCCCTCCAGTCGGCGCGGCCGGACCGCACCGCCCCGCCGCCGCCTCCCTCCCCCTCCGAGAGCCCGCCGCCGCGCCGGACCGGCCCCT
>CAZPJM010000372.1:0-4831 GCA_964586865.1 uncultured Enterobacteriaceae bacterium | reverse complement strand
TCCAGGTAGGTGGCCAGCCCATCGGGGCCCACGTCGTCCTTGGCCAGGCGCAGCACGCCCTCGGGGTCGTACGCCTCGACCCGGTGGCGCAGGGGGCTGCCGGGCGTCTCGGTGGCGGCCGCGATCTCGAGCGGCGCCTCGGCCCAGGGGAGGGTGATGGCGGCGTGGTCCACATCGCCCGGCTCCTCGATGAGGAAGCCCCAGGGGTAGATGGTGGAGCCGTTGGCCACCTCGTAGGAGATGGTCGGGTCCTCGGCGGAGTCCGGCTCCTGGCTCACCGAGGTCCACGCCTCGATGCCGAGCTCGTAGGTGAAGGAGCGCCCCCCGGCGGCCGGCTCCTCGTCGTACCAGGTGCCGTGGTCCTCGACCCGGAAGTACCACGTGCCCGCGCTCGGCAGGTAGACGTACATCCGGCTGTCGAAGCCCCGGATGCGGCCGGTGGCGAAGTCGTCCACCGCGTCGTGGAGCGCGCCGTTGGGGGCGTACACCGAGAGGACCGTGTCCAGCCCCTCGGGCACGTCGTCGGTGCGGGTCCACACCCGGAGCCACTCGGGCCCGGTGGCGGTGTAGGCGTAGTGGTCCAGGTCGCCCGCCTCGTGGATCATCCCGCGGGAGACGTTGGGATCGTCGGCGTCACGCACCTGGAAGATCGGCGGGGCGTCCTCGAAGGTATCGTCCCGGTCGCCCAGCACGCAGGCCTCGGCCTCGCAGATCTCGTACGCCCCGCAGTCGCCGTCCTCGGCACAGACCTCGTCCTCGTCGTCGGGCGCGGCGGTGTCGGGACGTTCGGAGGTGGGCCCCTCGGCGGTGCAGCCGCCCAGCCACAGGATACCGATCGCGAGGGTCATGAGTTTTTGCATCTTCTCACCCCTGTGCGGCGCTGCGTCGATGTACGACGCGGGACGCTCGCGCGTGAGGGGACCCCGGTCCGGGCCCCCGGGACGAACGGAGGACAGGTGGCGCTTCGCGCACTGACTGGCATCAAGCCTACCGGAACCATCCACCTCGGCAACTACCTGGGTGCGGTGCGTCCGGGGCTGGCCCTCCAGGACCGGTACACGGCCTACTACTTCGTGGCCGACTACCACGCGCTCACCACCCAGGACGACCCGGAGGCCCTCCGCCGCGCCTCGCGGGAGATCGCTGCCACCTACCTCGCTTGTGGACTCGACCCCGCGGCGCATGTGCTGTTCCGCCAGTCCGACGTCCCCGAGGTGGCGGAGCTGACCTGGATCCTGGCGTGCAACACGGGCTTCGGCTGGCTGGAGCGGGGCCATGCGGTGAAGGCCGCCCGCGAGGCGGGCAAGGCCATCAACGTGGGCACCTGGCTCTACCCGGTGCTCATGGCCGCCGACATCCTCCTCTACGACAGCAACGTGGTGCCCGTGGGCCGCGACCAGAAGCAACATGTCGAGATCGCCCGGGACATCGCCCGGGGGGTCAACACCCGCTTCGGCGAGGACACCCTGGTGGTGCCCGAGGTCGCCATCCAGGAGGGCGGGGCCGCCGTGCCCGGCCTGGACGGCCGCAAGATGTCCAAGACCTACGACAACGTGATCCCGCTGTGGGCCCCGTCCAAGCGGCTCCGCAAGCGGATCATGAAGATCAAGACCGACAGCCGCGGGGTCGACGACCCCAAGGATCCCGACACCGACACCACCTTCCAGCTCTACACCCTCTTCGCCAGCCCCGAGCAGATCGCCGAGCTCCGCGAGGCCTACCTGCGCGGCGGTCTCGGTTATGGCCACGCCAAGCAGGCCCTGTTCGAAGCGGTGGATGCGCACCTCGCCGAGCCTCGCGAGCGGTATCATCACTGGATGGACCATCCTGCCGAGCTCGACGCGGTCCTCGCCCATGGCGCCGAGCGCGCTCGCACGGCCGCCCGGGCCACCATGGCCCGGCTCCGCGAGCGGGTGGGGTTGAACTGACCGCTCCCGGACCTATCATCATGCCGATCGACCCTCCGACCGACTTGGAGCCAGCTCGATGCTGAACTCCCTCAACGACAACCGCCGCAAGGTGTCCGAGCGCCTGAGTGCCGAGCAGGAGAAGGACATCGCGCGTCTGATCCGCCGGGCCGAGAACCGGGCGCGTGAGGCCATCCGGGGCCTCACCCAGGCCGAGGAGATCCTCTCCCGGCGGCCCGAGCGCGCCGAGCGGACCCGTGCGGGTGCGGTCGACCGCCTGGAGTCCGCCGTCGAGGCGGTGTGGAAGGCCTCGAAGGAGGACCAGGACCTGCGCGGCCGCGCCCGCGACGCCAAGACCGCCTGGGCCGAGGCCGAGAACCTCCGCTGGAAGCTGGCCATGAGCGGCCGGCGCATCGCCCACGGCGAGGCCCGCAAGCTCGCCGGCCCCTTCATGGACGAGGAGGATCTCGTCCAGGAGGGCTACATCGGGCTGCTCCGTGCCGCCAAGCGGTTCGACCCCGACCGGGGCATCCGCTTCAGCACCTACGCCCGGTGGTGGGTCCGCGCCCAGATGACCCGCGCCATCGACCACACCGGCCGGCCGGTGCGCCTGCCCGGCTGCGCCGTCGAGCAGACCCGCAACCTGCGGAAGGCCATCAAGCGCTTCGACGCCGCCGGGCTGCCCTACACCATCGCCGACCTGGCCCAGGAGGTCGGCATCGACAAGGAGCGGGCCGAGCTCCTGCTCTCCCAGGGCAACACCATCTCCCTCGAGCAGCCGGTGGACGACGGCCCCAGGCCCCGCCCCCTCGAGCGCTTCCTCTCGGACGACGACGCGGTCCAGCCCGACGGCGAGGCCATCCAGGGCCAGGAGCTCACCCGGATGCACCAGGCCTTCAAGACGGTGCTCTCCGAGCGGCAGCGCTTCGTCCTCACCCGCCGCTACGGCCTCGAGGACGGCGAGTTCCGCACCCTCTCCGAGGTCGGCAAGGAGATGGGCCTCTCCCGCGAGCGGGTCCGTCAGATCGAGCGCGAGGCGCTCATCCGGCTCCGTGAGCAGAGCAACATCCGCGACCCCCTGTTCCGCAGCGGCTGATCCCAGGCGGTAGGGTGGCGGCTCGCCCACCCCGCCGCCCCGGACCCCGCCTTGGCCGACGCCTCCTCCTCCCTCGACGCCTGGATCGACGCCTGGGTCCGACCGGTGGCCCAGGCCTTCTCCGATGCGGTCTTCGTCGAGATTCCCCTGCCCGGGACGGGCCTGCCCGTGGTGGTGGCGTGGCTCGTCTTGGGCGGGCTCTTCTTCACCGTGGCCTTCCTCGGGGTGAACCTGTGGGGGCTCCCCCGGGCCCTCTCGGTGGTGCTCGGCCGCCACGACGACGCCGATCCGCCGGGCGAGGTGAGCCACTTCCAGGCGCTGGCCACCGCCCTCTCCGGGACGGTGGGGATCGGCAACATCGGCGGGGTGGCCGTCGCGGTGGTGGCCGGCGGTCCCGGGGCCACCTTCTGGATGGTGGTGGCGGGGGTGCTGGGGATGGCCACCAAGTTCGCCGAGTGCACCCTGGGGGTCCGCTACCGGGAGGTGCACGCCGACGGCACCGTGAGCGGCGGGCCCATGCACTACCTGCGCAAGGGCCTGGCCGAGCTGGGCGCGGGGGGCCTGGGCTCGGTGCTCGGCGGGCTGTACGCCGTGGGCATCGTGGTGGGGTGTCTCGGGATCGGCAACATGTTCCAGTCGAACCAGGCGGTGGTCCAGCTCCAGTCCATCACGGGCGGCGCCGAGACCGGGTGGCTGGCCGGCCGGGGCTGGATGGTGGGGGTGGTGCTGGCGGTGGTGGTGGGCCTCGTCCTCATCGGCGGGATCCGCAGCATCGCCCGGGTCACCGACAAGCTCGTCCCCTTCATGGCCATCCTCTACATCACCGGGGCGATCACCATCGTGGCCCTGCACGCCGAGGTCGTGCCGGCGGCCCTCCAGCGCATCGTGGTCGAGGCCTTCACCGCCGAGGGCGTGGCCGGCGGGGTGCTCGGCAGCATGATCGTGGGCTTCCAGCGGGCCGTCTTCAGCAACGAGGCCGGCATCGGCTCCGCCTCCATCGCCCACGCCGCCGTCCGCACCCGGCACCCGGCCACCGAGGGCTATGTGGCCCTCCTCGAGCCGCTGGTGGACACGATCATCGTGTGCACCCTGACCGCCCTGGTCATCACCACCACCGCCGAGGCCGATCCCACCTTCCTCGACACCCGCCTCGAGGGCGTGGCCCTCACCTCGGCGGCCTTCGCCCGCGAGCTCTCCTGGTCGCCCTACCCCCTCGCCGTGGCGGCGGTCCTGTTCGCGGTCTCCACCATGATCTCGTGGGCCTACTACGGCCTGAAGGGCTGGACCTACCTGGTGGGCACCGGCACCCGGGCCCGCATCGCCTACCTGCTCGTGTTCTGCGGCTTCGTGGCGCTGGGCGCCGCCATCAAGCTCGACGCGGTGCTCATGATGTCCGATGCGATGGTCTTCTTGCTGTGCGTGCCCAACATCCTGGGCGTGGCGCTGCTGACACCGGTGGTGTGGCGGGAGATCCGCCGCTTCCGGGCCAAGGTCGAGGCGGATGCCGACGAGGCCGCCACCTCCGAGGCGGCCTGATCACCGGCCGCGGGCGGCCCAGACCTCCTCGACGGTGAGGGAGCAGCCGCGGGCCGGGGCGTCGGCCAGCCGGCCGTGGAGGGTGAGGGTGCCGTCGGGGTGGACCGTGCCCTGGTCGAGGGTCTCGATGGCGACGGCGCTGTCCAGGTTGGCCAGGTCGACCAGGCGGAGCTGGCCGGGGGTGCCGGGCGGGCAGGGGGCGGCGGTCACCGGGTCCATCGCCAGCACCCGGAGCCAGGGCGGAGGCCGGTACGGCGTGTCCGGCGTGCCCCAGAGCTGGCTCGACAGCTCG
>CAZPJM010000371.1:0-4836 GCA_964586865.1 uncultured Enterobacteriaceae bacterium | reverse complement strand
ACCGGCGCTGCCGCCGACGCGCCCGCTCCCGCCTGGCGCCCCCCCGTGACCGCCGACGAGGCCCGCGACCGGCGCCCCTCGGGCGAGGCCGTCCGGGAGCGGGTCGCCCGCCATCGCGCCGACGACCCGCTCCTCCCCCTCCTCGAGGCCGAGCAGGCCTTCGCCCAGGAGCCCCCCTTCGTCGACGTGGGCCCCGACCTCACCACCGACGAGGTCCGCGCCGAGGTCGACCAGGTCCTCTCGGAGGTGGCCGAGCTGGAGCGGCGCTACCGCGAGGTGGCCCGAGAGGCCGAGCCGGTGGTCGCCGCCGAGGCGCTCCATCGCTCGGGCATGCTCTACGAGCAGATCGCCACCCACTGGCCCATGGAGCCCCCCGCCGACGCGGCGGATCCCCAGGCCTGGCAGGAGTCCCAGGCCCGGCGCATGACCGAGATCCATGCCCACGCCCAGGCCCTGATGGAGGAGGCCGAGCGCCTCCGCGAGGAGTGAGCAGAGGCCTCAGGGCCCGTCGACGCCACGGCCCCCCGGCTCGCGGGGCTCCACGCGGGTGGCTCGCGGATCGCCCTGGTCGCCCTGGTCGCCCGGATCGCAGGCCAGGCCGGTGCTCCACCCGGTGCCCGGACGATGGGTCCACCGCCGGCAAGTGGGCCTCGTCGGCACCGCCAGGTCCGGGCGCCGCTCGGCGTGGTGCTCCAGGCACTCCCGGAGGTCCGGGTCGAGCGGATCGGGGTGCGGCAGGGTGTGCACATCGAGGGTGAGTCCCTCGGGGGCGAGCGTGACCACGGCGAAGCCGAGCTGGCAGAACACCTCGTGGGTGATCCCGGGGAGGTGTCGACGGCCCGCCTCGCCCTCCGGGCCCGCCGGCGCCGTGCGCTCCCCGGGGGCCGTCGTCTTGCCCGCCGCCCCCACCACCACGGAGAGGGTGTCCGCATCGATCCGGCCCACCTGCGTGTTGTGGTCGTGCCCGGCGATGTAGAGACCGCTCGCCGGGGCCACCACCTCGTCCAGGACCTGCCGGAAGCCCTCGCCACGCCCGAGGGTGATCCCCTTGGCGTCCAGGTAGGCCCCCGCCTCGCCGTGCTCGCCATGGGAGAGCCAGGGGTGGTGGCCCACCACGATGCTGGGCCTGTCGTCGGGGACGAGCCGCTCCACCAGCTCCCGGAGGGGGATCCGATCCTCGTTCAGCGGCGGATCGCCCTTGCAGCGCATCCCCACCGGCCCATCGGTGCACCGGCGGACCAGGTAGTTGCTGTCGAGCCCCACCAGGGCCCCCGGCCCGGCCGGCACCGCCCAGAAGTGGCTGTCGCCCCGCAGGTCCAGGCCGGGCTCGGTGGACAGGGCGCGCAGGTCCCGGAACTGACGGTGGGCCCGGGCCCGGAGCGGCCCCCGGTGGGCCGCGTCGCGCAAGAGGATCGGGTAGGTCCCCCAGTCGTGGTTGCCCAGCACGAAGTAGCCCGGCCCGGCCCAGGCCCAGGCGTGCCCGAAGGCGCGCAGGAAGGCCGTGTCGCTCGGCTCGTTGACCCCGCTCTCGTAGAGGTTGTCGCCCAGGAAGACGGCCCCGTCGCAGGTGCCGGCGCACGCCCGCCGGGCCGCCGCCGCCACCGCCAGCGGCCCCACCCCCACCGCCTCGGGAATCTCGGTGCCGTCGGGGGTCCGGGCCCGAACCCCCGTGTCGCCGGCGAACACGAGCCGCACCGTCTCGCCGGGGAGGCCGCGCTGGGGACGCCAGGTCTGCTCCCGCTGGCGCCAGTCCACACAGTCCGGGTCCGGGGGAGGATCGTCGGGGATGATCGGATCGGTGGGGTCCCGGTAGCTCAGCCGATCGAGCCGGCTCGGCGCATCGTCCCGGTGCCGGCAGTCCCCGGGGGGCCCGACCTCGCTCGGGCTCGGCGGGGCGTGGAGCACCCGCATGCCGGGCGCGGTGCAGGCGACGGCCAGCAGCAGGAGCGGGGCGATTCGCACGGGTCCTCCCGGGCGGGAGGAGCGGCGTATCCCGCCGACCCGGCCGCCGCGGTCCGTCGACGATCGCCGGGCGGCGTGTCAGGCTGGGCATGGAGGTGGCATGGCCGGACCGACGCACCTGGAGCTGCCGGAGGAGCTGCGCGAGCTGGTGAAGGCGCAGATCCGCGCCGATCACCACGCGCCGGGCTTCCTGGGTGAGGCCCCCGAGGACGAGCTCCCCGAGGCCCACGACGAGGAGGAGGCGCTCTTCGCCGACCACGACCGGGTCCGAGGCCACGGCCGGGGGGCGTACGTGTTCGACGCCGCCGAGGCCCGCAGCCGCTCCCTGGACCTCCGGGGGACCCCGGATCCGGATCGGGGGCCCATCCCCCTGCCGCCGGGCGCCCCCGCCGAGGCGGATCGGGTGCTGCGCTTCCGCGACGAGGCCACGCCGGACGCCCCCCCGCCCCGCTGACCGTCAGGGCTCGGTGCGCTCCTCGGGACCCGGAGGGTCGGACCCCGGACGCTGGGCCGCCTCCTGGGCGGCGAGGGCCTCGGAGATTCGGCGGGCCTCGGCCTTCTTCGCCTCGCGGATCTCCTCCTCGCGGGCCTGGCGCAGGTAGCGGGTCCGGATCAGGTTGTTCTGGATGATGCGCAGGATCAGGAGCAGGGCCAGGATCCAGCTCACCAGCGGCCAGTCGTCGAAGCCGGGCACGCCGGCGAGCAGGAACCAGCAGGCGATGGCCAGGTTCAGGGCCTGGAGGGTCCAGAAGATCCACGGGGTCCGGCGGAGCGCCGCCACCCGGAGGACGGCCTGGTTGGCGGCGATGATGGCCACGATGACCAGGAAGGCCAGGGTCGAGCGGGCGATCACCGCGCCCCCGGGGGCCGGAGGGCCACATTGTCGATGAGGCGGCTGCGCCCGACCCGGGCGGCGGCGGCGGCCCGCCGCTCCCGATCCACCACGGTCACGGGCTCGAGGGTGTCGATGTCCACGATGTCGAAGTAGTCGACCTCGTCCACGTCCAGCTCGGCCCGGCCCAGCGCCACCAGGGAGGCCGCGTCGGTCTCGCCGTCGGCGACGGCGTCGCGCACGGCGAACAGGGCCCGGGAGAGGCTGGCGGCCCGGGCCCGCTCCGGCCCGCGCAGGTAGGCGTTGCGGCTGCTCATGGCCAGGCCATCGGGCTCCCGGACGATGGGCCCGCCCACGATCTCCACGTCCATGGCCAGATCCCGCACCATCCGCCGCACGATGGTGAGCTGCTGGAAGTCCTTCTCGCCGAAGGCCGCCACGTGGCAGCGGGTCTGGTGGAGCAGGCGGCACACGACGGTGGCCACGCCGGTGAAGAAGTGGGGCCGGGACCGGCTGCAGAGCTTGTCATCGTCGAGCGCCGGGAGGTGGACCCTCGTGGCGAAGCCAGGCGGGTAGAGCCGCTCGGGCATGAAGAGCAGATCGACGCCCTCGGCGCGGCAGGCGGCGGCATCGCCCTCGGGGTCGCGGGGGTAGACGTCGAAGTCCTCGCCGGGGGCGAACTGCAGCTCGTTGACGTAGATGCTGGCCACCAGGAGATCGCAGCGGGGCCGGAGCAGCGCCATGAGGGAGCGGTGGCCGGCGTGCAGGTAGCCCATGGTGGGGACGAAGCCGATGCGGCGCCCCTCGGCGCGGGCCTCGCGCACCAGATGGTCCAGGGCCCCGGGGTCGGAGACGATGCGCATGGGTCAGTAGAGCTTGACGATACGGTCGTCGACGGGCTCGTCGGCGGGGGTCGCCACCGGACCGAAGCTGTGGGCACGGTCGGGGAAGACGCCCCGGCGGACCTCGTCGGCGTAGGCGCCCACCGCCTCGCGGATGGTGGTCTCGAGCTGGGCGTAGCGCTTGACGAAGCGGGGCTTGAACGAGAGGTCCATGCCCAGCAGGTCGTTGCAGACCAGCACCTGCCCGTCGCAGGCCGGCCCGGCGCCGATCCCGATGGTGGGGATGGCGAGCCGGTCGGTGATGGTGGCCGCGAGCTGGGATGGCACGCCCTCGAGGACCAGGCAGAAGGCGCCGGCCTCCTCGACGGCCAGGGCATCGGCCAGGACGCGCTCGCCCTCGGCGCCCTTGCCCTGCACCTTGAAGCCGCCCATGGCGTGCACCGACTGGGGGGTGAGCCCCACGTGGCCCACCACCGGGATGCCGGCCTCGACCAGGCGCCGGATGGACGGGGCCACCGAGCGCCCGCCCTCGAGCTTGACGGACTGGGCGCCGGCCTCCTTGAGGAAGCGGCCGGCGGTGCGGAGGGCGTCGTCCGGGCCGCCCTGGTAGCTCATGAAGGGCAGATCGGCGGTGAGGTGGGCCCCCTGGAGACCCCGGTTGACGGCGCGGCAGTGGTAGAGCAGGTCGTCGACGGTCACGGGGAGGGTGGAGTCGTGGCCCTGGACGACCATGCCCAGGGAATCGCCCACCAGGACCATGTCGACGCCGGCGGAATCCACCAGCCGGGCCATGGTCCAGTCGTAGGCGGTGACCATCACGATCTTGTCGTTGTCGGCCTTCTTGCGGCGAAGGTCCAACACGGTGGTGCGGGACATGGGCGTGCTCCAGCGGAGGGGAGGGACCGCGGTGGCCTCCCGGTCGCGGGGGATCCGGGGGCGGCGGCCGCGCCCGCCGTAACGCGCTGCGGGCCCGGATGGTCCGCCCGGGGTCGGCCACCGGGGGGGACAGCCCACAGAGCGCTGCTCGGGATGGGGGGTCAGACCCTCTCGGAGGACCCGCCCCGTCGGCGGAGGAGGACGGCGAGGGCGGGCAGGAGGGGCCCGAGCCAGGCGGCGGGTCGCGGCGCGACCGCGCAGCCACACGCCCGGGGCGGGGCTTCGGGGGGGCGAGAAACTGCTCGCAACGGCTGCATGCGGCTG
>CAZPJM010000370.1:0-4847 GCA_964586865.1 uncultured Enterobacteriaceae bacterium | reverse complement strand
CCTGGGCGGTCTCGGGGCGGAGGTAGGCCAGGTCGTCCTCGGTGGCGCGGGCCCCCACGTAGGTCTGGAACATGAGGTTGAACTGGCGGGGCTCGGTCAGGGTGCCGGGCTCCCGGGCGTCGGGCCCGATGACCCGGTCGTAGTCGGCCACGTCCAGGTCGATGAGGGCGCGGGTGGCGTACTGCTCCTCGCTGCGCCGGGCCTTCTTCAGCTTCTTGAGGGCCGGCTCGGGCTCGCCCTCGACGAAGGCGAAGGCGGGGCCCTCGTCGTCCTCGGGCCACCACACGAGCACGTGGTCGGCCCGGTAGCGGCGCTTGCTCTCGCGGCAGTCCACCATGGGGTCGTTGAACCCGCCCACGTGCCCCGAGGCCTCCCAGGTGCGGGGGTTCTGGATGATGGCGCTGTCCAGGCCCACGATCTGGAGGGGCTCGCCATCGGGGCCGAGCGGCGGGCACTCCACCATGTCCCGCCACCAGGCGTCGCGCAGGTTGTTCTTGAGCTGGGTGCCCAGCGGCCCGTAGTCCCAGAAGCCGTTCAGGCCCCCGTAGATGTCGGAGGCGGGGAACACGAAGCCCCGGCGCTTGCACAGGGCGACGAGCTTGTCCATGGTCGAGGCGTTGGCGGGGCGGCGGGACACGGGTCCTCCGGGCGGGGGACGCGCTTCGTAGCCGGCGGGGTGTGCCGCGCAAGGGGCGGGCCGGGCGGGCTCACCGGGCCACGGCGCGCCACCGCTCGTACCGGAGCACGGGGATGAAGCCCGCATCCAGGGCCTGCTGCACCCGGGCGCGCCGATCCATGCGCAGGTCGAGGGCCGCATCGCCGTGAAGGCGCCGCGCCGCGGCGGCCAGCAGCGAGGCTCCACGATCGCGGGCGGGGCGGGTCAGGATCGGCGCCGCGAGCAGCGAGCCCCGGGGGCCGGCTTCGCGGATCCCCACCGCGGCCACGAGTCGATCGCCGTCCACCACGCCCCACCACGGGCCCCGCTCGAGCCAGGAGGGGTGGAAGGGCGCGTCGCGGTCGCGGAGGGCGGCCACCCGGGCCCCGTCGGTCGGGGAGAGGCGGACCAGGCCGGGTGGATCGGAGGTGGCGGGGGCCCCCGGGCGTAGCCGCTGGACCGGGCCCAGGAGCTCCAGGTGGTGGTGCTCGGCCAGGATCCCCCCCATGGCTGCCCCGGCGCGCACCTCCAGGTGGCGGGGGAGGCGGTGGCGCAGGGCCGTCAGGAGCCGGGCGGTGGGGCCGAAGGGAGGCTCGTCCGGGGCGGGGAGGGCGTGGAGGCGCCCCGGCACCAGCACGACCACGGCGCGGTCCTCGACCCAGGCCTGGCCGTCGGCGCGTCCGCGGAGGGTGGGGTGGCGCCAGCGGTCGAGGGGGGCATCGGCGAGGGGGACGGGCTGCACGGCACCTCGGGGAGGGGGGCCCGTACCGCGTACCGGGCGGCCGGGCCGGTGCCGTGACGCCCTCCGGGCCCTGCGTTAAGGCCGCCCGGTCCCACCCCTTCCCTGGAGGCCACGTGGCCCGCCCCAACAAGACGGCCCGTCTGAAGGCCAAGTTCAAGGCCAAGAAGCGCAAGGAGCGCCTGCGCAAGAACAAGCAGCTCAAGAAGCGTCGCAACGGCGGCCGCCTCAAGAAGGTGGTCAACCGCAAGGAGCGCGTGCGCTGAGCCATCGAGCGGGGCCGCCCCGACCTCGACCCCGCCGGAGGCCCCGTGATCCGCGGTCGCACCCTCCCCATCAGCGTGGCGCCCATGATGGACGTCACCGACCAGCACACCCGGTGGCTGTATCGGCAGATCAGCCGTCGGGTGCTGCTCTACACCGAGATGGTCACCACCCACGCCCTCGAGCACGGCGACGCGGCGCGGCTGCTGGCCTTCGACCCGGTGGAGCACCCGGTGGCCCTCCAGGTGGGCGGCGACGATCCGGCCCGGCTGGCCCGCGCCGCCCGCATGGGGGAGGACGCCGGCTACGACGAGATCAACATCAACATCGGCTGCCCCTCGCCGCGGGTGCAGCGCGGCAACTTCGGCGCCTGCCTCATGCAGACCCCCCAGGTCGTGGCCGAGGGGGTGGCCGCCATGCGCGCGGCGGTCGCGGTGCCGGTGACGGTGAAGTGCCGGATCGGGGTGGACGACCTCGACGCCTACGAGGATCTGCTGCGCTTCGCCGACGCCGTGGCGGCGGCCGGGGCGGATCGGCTCACCGTCCACGCCCGCAAGGCCTGGCTCCAGGGCCTGTCCCCCAAGGAGAACCGCACCGTGCCGCCCCTCCGGCCCGAGGTGGTCCATCGCCTCAAGCGCGAGCGGCCCGCCCTGCCCATCGAGATCAACGGCGGGATCCGCGACCTGGACACGGCCGAGGCCCACCTTTCCCACGTGGACGCCGTGATGATCGGCCGCGGCGTCTGGCATGACCCGTGGCTCCTGGCCGACGTGGATCGCCGCTTCTTCGGGCAGGATGGGAGCCCCGACCGCGAGGCCGTGGCGGAGTCCCTCATCCCCTATGTCGAGCGGATGGAGGCGGCCGGGCACAACCCCCAGCACGTCCTCCGGCACGCGGTGCCCCTGTTCGCCGGCGTTCCCGGCGCCCGACGCTGGAAGCAGGCCCTGGCTCGGGCCCATCGCGGGGGTGCCGACGCCGTCCGCGAGGGCCTGGCCGCGCTTCGGGCGGTCCGCGCCCGCCAGGCCCGCTGGGAGGCCGACCGCGCCCTCAGGCCGACTGCTTGAGCTGGGCCTCGACGGCGTCGCTCATCTGGCGCACGTCCTCGACCAGCGACTCGAGCTTGCTGGCGCCGAGGTCGACCACCTCGGACCAGTAGGGGTCGAGGGAGTACCACAGGCCATCGATGCCCTGCGCGCCGCCCACCATGCTGGCGACCGCGTCGGCCACGTGCACGTGGTAGGCGAGGGTGGTGTGCTGTCCGCCGTCGATGGGGCGGTGGTGGGTGCGCACCGCCTCGACGATGTCCTGGGGCAGGCCCCAGTCGTCCACCATCAGCGCCCCCAGCTCGGCGTGGTCCAGCCCGAGCACCGCCCGCTCCGCCTCGACGAACTGGCTGCCCGGGTGGGCGAGCTGCCAGTCCATCACCGCGTCGGCCTGGCTCTCCAGGAAGGTGCCGAGCGCCAGCTTGCCCACGTCGCAGAGCAGGCCGGCCGTGTAGGCCACCGCCGAGGGCACGGCCCCGGTGTGCCAGGCGATGGCGTCGGCGGCCAGGGCGATCCGCAGGCTGTTCCGCCACAGGCCGTGATCCTCGAGGCCGTACCCGGCCACCCGCTCCTGGTCGAGGGCCGAGGCAGCCCGTCGCACCACGAGCTTGACCAGCTCGCCCTCCCCCAGCACGGCGATGGCGTCGCCCACGCTGTTGATCCGGCGGTTCCGGCGGTACTGGGCGCTGTTGACCACCCGGAGGATCTCGGCGGTGAAGGCGGCGTCCACCTCGACGACCCGGACCACGTCGGCCCGCGAGCGACGCTCCTCGCCCATCAGCGCCATCAGGCGCGACAGGACCAGCGGGGGGGAGGGGAGCTGCTTGGCCTTCTTGACGATGGCGTCGACGTTGAATGCGCCGGGGGACATGGAGGCTCCTGCGTCGGGACTCACCACGATGGTCGGCTCGCCGGGTCCGGGCCTTGACGCCTCGTGTCCGCATCGACCCGGCAGGTGGTCACCGGCATCACGACGAGGGCCGGCGGATGCTGCAACGATATGTTGCGATCGTCCACGCGCCAAGGGGTGGTGCGCAGGCAGTGGGCGAAGGAGGTTCCATGTCTCGCCCACCGCTCCGTCTGGTCTCGACCGCGCCCCACACCCGCGACGAGGGCCCGCCCGAGGGCGTTGAGGCCGTCGACGGCGGCTTCGTCATCCAGGTCGACGACCGCGCCAGCAAGTGGTCGGTGCTGATGGGCGTCGTGCTGATGGCCCTCGGCGCCATCGCCGTGGGCGCCGGCTCCTGGGACCTCACCGGCCCGGTGGCCCTGGTCGGCGGCACCCTGGCCTTCGTCGCCGGGATCGTGGTCCTCGGTCACCCCCCCCGCACCGAGCCCCAGTACATCGTCATCGACGGCATGGGGGCCCACCTGCCCGGGGGCTACCACCTCACCTGGTGGGACATCTTGGAGGCGCAGGTGCGTCCCGATCCCGAGCACGCTCGGGACATCCTGATCTACCGACGGCGGGGTCCGGCGGTGACCACCGGGGAGAACCTGGACGGCGAGGTCCTCCGGTGGCTGGCCACGCTGCTCACCGCCGAGGCGCGAGAGCGCGACGCCCGGCGGCTGGCCTCGGCCTGATCACGCGGCGAAGACGGGGGCCAGTCCGGCGGCCACGGCCTCGAGGAAGGCGGCATCGCGCGCGTCGAAGGCGCCCGGGAGGTCGCTGTCCACGTCCAGGACCGCCACCACCCGGCCCTCCGGGTCGTGGACCGGGACGACGATCTCGCTGCGCGTGGAGGCCGCGCAGGCGATGTGGCCCGGGAAGGCGTGGACATCGGGGACCACCAGCGTCTCGTTCCGGCGGGCCGCCGCCCCGCAGACGCCCTGGTCGAGGGGGATCCGCAGGCAGCCGTGGGTCCCCTGGTAGGGGCCGATGACGAGCAGGTCGGGCCGGGTACGCCGGTAGAAGCCGGTCCAGTGCCAGGCCTGGAAGGCGTGGTGCAGCTCGCAGGCCACCGTGGCCATGGCGGCGATGGCGTCGTCCTCGCCGTCGAGGAGGCCGCGGATCCGCGTGTGGAGCTCTGCCTGGTGGGCGGCGCGATCCGCCTCGGAGGCGTCGGGGGGCAGGGGCGCGAGCACGATCAGCCTCCGGCCTGGTTCAGCGTGGCGTCCAGCGCGTCCCGGTTGCGCCCGCACCGGG
>CAZPJM010000369.1:0-4854 GCA_964586865.1 uncultured Enterobacteriaceae bacterium | reverse complement strand
GGATGGACGAGCCGGAAGCCCCGGGGCTGCTGCAGGGCCAGGCGCGCGTCGAGCAGGCGCTCGAGCAGATCCTCCCGGAGGGCGCCCCCGTCGGGGGGATCGTCCGGGGCGCAGGCCCGGGCCCATTCCTCCCGGTCCACCTGCTCCCCCAGGACCGCGGCCCGCTCGAGCTGGACGGCGGCGTGGGCCGGGAGACCGTCCAGGGTCAGGGCCACCCGGCGATCCCAGGCCGCGTGGAGATCGTCCGGGATCTGGACCGGGTGCCCCGCCGGCAGGTCGAAGCCATCGTCGCCCGGCTTGAGCAGTCCGCGCTGGACCCAGTCGGCCACGAGCTGCACCGCGAGCTGCGGGTTGCCCTGGCACACCGACTCCACCTGCAGCGAGAGGGCGCTGGACAGGCCAAGCCGATCGTGGACCAGGCGGCGCACCTCGGCCCGGGACAGGGGCCCGGGCTGCACGACCGTCACCTGGGGGTGGGCGGCGATGGCGGCGATGCGCTCCCGGGCCAGGGGCGAGCCCCCGTCGGTGGGGGCGGTGGCCACCACCAGGATGGGGTGGGACTCGGCCGGTCGGCTGTCGAGGAGGAAGGTGAGCAGCCCCAGGGCGTCCCCGCCCCACTGGACGTCCTCGATGCGGAGCAGCACCGGCCGCTCCCGGGTCCAGGCGCCGAGGAAGCGCCGGATCAGCGCATAGCGAGCCTCCGGAGGGGCCGGGCGGGCGTCGCGGGCGGGGCGCAGCAGGTCCACCAGCGCCCCCACGTCGCCCTCGTCCAGCCCCCAGCGATCGGCGAAGCGACCCACCCGGACCCGCACCTCGTCGCGGGGCAGGCGGGAGACGCCGAGGGCCCGGGCCAGCATCCGGCGCAGCGGACGCAGCGGCGGATCGGCCGGGCCGTGGATGACCTCGACCACGTGAGCAGCGCCGACCTCGTGGGCCCGGTGCCCCATCCAGGCCGACAGACGGCTGATCCCGGTGCCGGTGGGCCCCTGGAGCAGGACCCCGTGGGGCCGGCCGGACTCGGCGGTGCGCAGCAGCGTCGTCCAGAGGGTGTCCCGCTCGGCATCCCGGCCCACGAGGCCGATGGGCCGGAGCCCGAAGAGGCCGAGGCCGGCGTCGAGCAGGCGCAGGTCGGGGGGCGGCACGTGGGGCTCGCGCCAGGAAGGCGGGACCGGGGGGGCATCCCGCCGGACGGCCCCGCGGGAGATGGCGGGGGGCACGCCCACCACCGGCGGCACCCGGACCGTGGGCTCCCCCACCTCGTCCAGGCCGTCGGGGAGGGGGGTGCGTGGACCCGGATCGGTCTCCAGATCATCCGAGAGGCCCTGGGCCGCCGCCAGGGCCGGGAAGGCCCACCGCGTGGGGCCCATGTCCTCGGGCTCGGGCAGGCCGCCGAGGGCCCAGGCCGCGTCGGCGGCGCGCTGGAAGCGGTCGGCCGGATCCTTGGCGAGCAGGCGGGCGATCCAGGCGGCGTAGCCCTCGGGGAGACCGCGCCGGTGGGGCACCGGGGGCGGCGCGGTGTGGACGTGGGCGTCCATGAGCGCCTCGCCCTGCAGGCCGCGGAACGGGGGGCGACCGGTGGCGAGCTGATAGCCGATGCAGCCGAGGGCGTAGAGGTCGGTCCAGGGACCCTGGTCCCGCCACAGGCCGCGACACTGCTCGGGGGCCATGTAGTGCAGCGTCCCTCGCACCGCCTCGACACTGCCGGGCCGGTCGTGGTCCTCCATGAGCCGGGCGAGCCCGAAGTCGGTGAGCTTGAGCCCCGGGCGGGGATCCTCGGGCCCGCCCACGAGGACGTTCCCGGGCTTGAGATCCCGGTGGATCACCCCGTGGGCGTGGGCGTGGGCCAGCGCCCCCAGGAGCGTCGAGAGGATGGTCCGGATCTCGGGCCACACCATGGCGCGCTTGCGGGCGTCGTGGAGGGAGCCCCCGCTGCAGTACTCCATCACCAGGTAGGGGCTGCCGGGGGGGAGCACGCCGGCGCCCTCGGGGCCCACCTGGCCGTGGTCCAGGACCAGGATGATGGCCGGGTGATCCAGCCCGGCCACCGCGCGGATCTCGTTGCGGAAGGCCTGGCGGAAGTAGGGATCCCGGGCGCGCTCGCCGGTGATGGCCTTGAGGGACACGGCGAGACCGCTGCCAGCGTGCCGGCCCGCCCACACCTCGGCCATGCCGCCCCGAGCGAGGGGCCGGTCGAGGCAGAACGCGCCGAGCCGGGGGCCATCGGTCATGGCGGCATGCTCTCCTGGTCGAGCGCTGCGGGTGGCGTAACCCGGGTGTGGGGTCGGGGAGCCCGGGCGGGGGCCGGGCGCCAGAGCACGGCGGCCCGGGTGGCTCAGCCCGCTTCCACGATTCGGAACAGGCGATGCCGGCGGTCCTCGGCCCAGGTGTAGAGGGCCAGGGGCCGGAGCCGCACCGGCAGGCCCCCCACCGACAGGGACTGCCCCCAGGCCACCGCCCGCTGACGCTCGGCGGCGGTGGCGCGGCGCTGGGGTCGCGCCAGGGTGCAGTGGGGCAGCGGCTCGCGGGGGTCGGGCCGCGCCCCCGCCACGTCCAGCCAGGCGTTCCGGTGCTCCGCCAGGTAGTCGCGCATCGCCCGGTGTCCATCCGCCAGCAGGGCCGACAGGGCCGAGGGGCGACGGGGCGGGCCCAGGGGCACCACCCGATCCAGCGTCGCCGTGCCGGCGGGCGCCTCGGCGCCGCGGGCCAGCTCCCAGGCCGCCCGGGCGGCGTCCTCGCCGCAGGGACCCAGGAAGGCCACCGTCACGTGCAGATCCTCGGGGGCGAACACCCGCACCCGAGGCGGCGGATCGCCGAGGCGCTCCAGCAGTCGCCCATCCGGCTCGACCGGCAGTCCCAGGAACCAGTTGGCGCGCACCCGTCGCCCTCCCGCGGCCGAGGAACGTATCCTGCACTACGCAGGGTCGTCGAGGGGGTCCCACGCCAGCCCGCCGGAGAACCACCCCGCATACCGGGCCGCCCCGACGGCCGCGTCCTCCCGCCCACCGGGTGAGCCGCCTCACGGGCCATGCCGCCCCGCCGGCCCCGCCCTGGACGCGCCCCGCACACCGTGTGATGACCTTCTCGGCAATCAGGATCATTCCGGTCCTGTTTTCGCGGAGGCACCGTGCTGCGCATGCGCCGCATCACCGATCAGGGCTTCGTCGTCCTCGCCCACTTCGTGCGGCAGGACGACGGCGCGACCCTGACGGCGCGCGCCGTGGCCGAGGCCCTGGGGCTCCCCGCCGCCACCACCGCCAAGGTGCTCAAGTCGCTCCAGCGGGGGGGCTTCCTCTCCAGCACCCGCGGCCTGTGCGGCGGCTACACCCTGTCCTGCGATCCCACCCGCGTCACCGTGGTCGACGTGGTCGAGGCCTTCGAGGGGCCCCTCGGGCTCACCGAGTGTGCCGTCCCAGGCCACATCACGTGCGACGCCCACGCCACCTGTCAGCTCGGGCCTCGCTGGCCCGCCATCAACGCCGCCGTCATCGACGCGCTGGCCAACGTCACCCTCGCCGATCTGGCCCACGGTGCCCACGGCGCCACCGGCCTCGGCGAGCTCACCGGCGCCGATGCGCCGGCCGCCGCCACCGGCTGAACGGAGTTCCCCATGTCCAACGCAGCGGTCGAGGCCCACCTCAAGAAGGGCTACGAACACGGCTGGACCACCGACATCGAGCAGGACATCGCGCCTCCCGGCCTGACGGAGGACACGGTCCGCTTCATCTCGGCCAAGAAGAACGAGCCCGAGTGGATGCTCGAGTGGCGCCTCAACGCCTTCCGGCGCTGGCAGACCATGAAGGAGCCCACCTGGGCCGCCGTGGACTACGAGCCCATCGACTACCAGGCCATCAGCTACTGGGCGGCCCCCAAGTCCGACGACGACGCCCCCCGCTCCCTCGACGAGGTGGACCCCAAGCTCCTCGAGACCTTCGAGAAGCTGGGCATCCCGCTCCACGAGCGCGAGGTCCTGGCCGGTGTCAAGGGCGCCAAGGTCGCCGTCGACGCCGTCATGGACAGCGTCAGCGTCGCCACCACCTTCAAGGAGGAGCTGGAGGCCGCCGGCGTGCTCTTCATGAGCATCTCCGAGGCGGTGCAGAAGCACCCCGAGCTGGTCCGCAAGTACCTGGGCTCGGTGGTGCCCCCCCACGACAACTTCTACGCCGCCCTCAACTCGGCGGTCTTCAGCGACGGCAGCTTCGTCTTCGTCCCCAAGGGGGTCCGCTGCCCCATGGAGCTGTCGACCTACTTCCGGATCAATGCGCAGAACACGGGGCAGTTCGAGCGTACCCTCATCATCTGCGAGGAGCGGGCCTACGTGAGCTACCTGGAGGGCTGCACCGCCCCCATGCGCGACGAGAACCAGCTCCACGCCGCCGTGGTCGAGCTGGTGGCCCTGGACGACGCCGAGATCAAGTACAGCACCGTCCAGAACTGGTACCCGGGCGACGAGCACGGCCAGGGCGGCATCTACAACTTCGTGACCAAGCGGGGCCTGTGCAAGGGCCATCGGTCCAAGATCTCCTGGACCCAGGTGGAGACCGGCTCCGCCATCACCTGGAAGTACCCGAGCTGCGTGCTCATGGGTGACGACAGCGTGGGCGAGTTCTACTCGGTGGCGGTCACCAACAACCTCCAGCAGGCCGACACGGGCACCAAGATGCACCACATCGGCGCCCGCACCCGCAGCACCATCATCAGCAAGGGGATCAGCGCCGGCCGCTCCACCCAGTCCTACCGGGGCCAGGTGCGCATCGACCCGGGGGCCCGGCACTCGCGCAACTTCACCCAGTGCGACAGCCTGCTGCTGGGCGACACCTGCGCCGCCCACACCTTCCCCTACATCGACGCCCGCAA
>CAZPJM010000368.1:0-4866 GCA_964586865.1 uncultured Enterobacteriaceae bacterium | reverse complement strand
GACGCCGACCGCCTGGCCCGGGCCCGGGGCGAGCTGGACCGCCTGAAGGCCCGCCCGGCCCGGCCCGACCCGGATGCCCCGCCCCGTCAGCGCCGCGATCTCCTGGGAGGAGACGGCCCCGAGACCGGACCCGCCGAGGCCGAGCCCACCGACGAGGACGCCGACGATCCTCCCCCCAAGCGGCGGCTGTGATGGCGCGCTCGCACCCCGGAGCCGCCTCCCCATGACCGGCCTCTCCCTCCGCGAGGCCGATCCGGACCTGTTCCAGCTCGGTGTCCAGGCCTGGTCCGACGGCGATGACGAGGTGCTCTGGCACCCCATCACCGGCCGCAGCCTGCGCCTGCACCGACGGAGCCTGGCCCACTTGGCCGCCCGGCCCGAGGATCCGCGCCTGGCCCCCCTCCGCCGTCGCCTCGACGGGCTGTACCTGCTCCGCACCAGCCCCCGCCCCGACTGGCCGGCGCTGGTGCCCTGCCGCTCCCGCCTGGTCCTCACCCTCCCCGACGAGGCCAGCCTGTGGCTGCCCGTCCCGGGCTTCCGAGGGCCCGGCGGTCGCGGCTACCGGGCTTTCCGCCTCTCCCCCGACGGCTGGCGGGTCTGGCAGGCCATCAACGACAGCCGCACGGTGGCGGACATCGCGTCCCGGACCGGCCTCTCCCTGGTGGCGGTCCAGGGACTGTGCGCGGCTCTGGCCACCCCCGAGCTCCAGGCCCTCCAGCTCCGTGATCGCCCGGCCCGCGCCCGCGAGCCCGGCCTGAGCCGCCTGGTGGACGTCCCCCGACCGCCCAACGCCCGCCCGGACCATCTCACGGGCCCGGCCGGCGAGACCACCCTGGCCTGGTACCACCTCCACGCCATCGACGATGGCGAGACCCACTTCGACGATCGCGAGACCACGGTGGCCCACAGCCTGGGCCTCCCCCACCCCGCCCTGGGGGGACGCCGCTACGGGCAGGCTCTCCGCGACGCCCTCGTCGCGCGCCGGCTCCCGGTCGAGGGGCGCATCGCCGAGGTGGGCTGCGGCACCGGCGAGCTGTGCGCCGCCTGGCTCGAGGCCGACCCCGACGCCGCCCGCCGCTACCTCCGCGTGGACCTCTCGCCCGAGCTGCTCCGGACCCAGGCCCGCCGAGCGCCCGCCACCGCGGGGGTCCTGGGCGACGCCACCCGCCTGCCCCTACGGGACGGGAGCATCGATCTGCTGCTGTCCAACGAGGTGATCGCGGACCTCCAGGCCATCCCTGTCGATCCCGAGGCCCCCGCCGAGGAGGGCCCGGCCCGGGCCGCCCTCGATGCCCTCGACGCCTACGGCCTGGCGCCCTTCCCGGGGCCCCAGTGGGTCAACCTGGGCGCGTGGCGCTTCGTCGCCGAGATCGCGCGGGTCCTGGCCCCCGGCGGCGCCGCCTTCCTCTCCGAGTTCGGCGTGCTGGACGGCCCCCCCCCCGAGGCGGTCCAGCTCGACCACCCCGAGGTGGCCATCCAGGTCACCTGGCTCGCCCGGGTGGCGCGCCAGCACGGCCTCACCGTCGATGTGGAGCCCCTGCCCGACCTGCTGGGCGTGGATCCCGCCGCCCGCCACCTGGCCCGGCCGAGCTGGCACGCCCTGCGGGCCCTCGCCCGTGCCCACGATGTGCACCTCCCCGCCCGCGCCTGGACGCCCGCCACCCTGGCGCCCCGCCTGCCCACCCCGGTCGAGGGCCTCCGCTGGGTCCCCCTCACCGATGAGGGCCCCGGACCGCTCATCACCCGCTTCTGGTCGTGGGTCCTGCGCAAGCCCCGGGTCCCGGCGCCCCCGTCCGCGAGCTAGAACGGCATCCGGTCGACCGGATCCACCGGACCCGTCCGCGGGCTCACCAGGGTGCGGGCCTCGCGGATGTGGCCGTCCTCGCCGAAGCGGGCCATCCACACCAGCGCCACGATGCCGGTGATGGCCAGCGGCGCGCCGATCCAGGACGGCCCCTGGACCTGCTCGAGCACGGCCAGGACCAGGACGAAGCCCCAGAGGGCGATGCCGATGAGCAGCCCGGCCCACACCACGTTCCAGCCGCGGAGCCGCCGCAGCAGCCAGCCCCCCATGCCCACCAGGGCCGCCGGTCCCATGGCGCCGATGGCCACCAGCGCCAGGAGCTGGGAGCCCTGGACCTTGGCCATCAGGTAGAGCGCCACGGCCCCGATCGCCCACAGGAGCCCGACGGCGATGAGGACCGTCGCCGGGGTGCGCGCGCGGATGCAGGCCTCGCTCACCACCGCCCGGCGCCGCGCATCGATGGCCTCGGCCTCGCTCACGGGACCTCCTTCCCCCTCCCCTAGTCGCTCCACGCCGACCGGGCAGCCGTCGGATCAGCCGGGCAGGAGGTCGATCACGTCCACGCTCTCCAGGATCATCCAGGCCAGGAAGGCGACGTACAGGGAGATCAGGGTGATGGACTCCCACCGCTGGAGCCGAAGCCCGGTCCGCAGGAGGAAGAAGAGGACCAGGGTGGCCACGGTGAGGGCCGCCATCAGGGGGGCGGCCAGGGTGAAGTCCACCGTCGCCGATCCGGCGATGAGCACGCCGGCGGGGATGCACACCAGCAGGTCGAAGGTGTTGCTGCCGAGCGCATTGGCCACCGCCGTCACCGGGTGGTCGTTCCGGGCGGCCTGCACGCTCACCAGCAGGTCCGGGAGCGAGGTGCCCGCCGCCACCACCGTCACCCCCCACACGAAGTCCGGCACCCCGAGCAGATCCCCGGCGGCCAGGACCCCTCGGATGAGCCCCTCCACCCCGAGCAGGATGGCGAGCAGGCTCCCCCCCAGCAGCAGCCACTGCTTCCAGACGACGATGTCGCCGCGATCCACGTCCAGATCCACGTCGATGGTGTCCAGGATCTGCACGAAGACGTACAGGCCGTACAGCACCAGGGGCACCAGGGCCAGGCCACGGGTCATGACGCCGGTGAGCCGCGCCTCGCCGGGGACGTAGATGACCGCCAGGGCGAAGGTGAGCAGGAGGACCGAGACGGAGAGGAGGTAGAAGAGGGATTCCTTGTAGACCAGGTCGCGATTGGCCGGCATGTCGCCCGGGCGGGCGAGGCCGGCGGCGCCGGGCAGGACCAGGATGTTGAACAGGGCCGAGCCCACGATGGCCGAGACCCCCAGCTCGAAGCTGCCGTGGAGGAGCGGGGCCATCACGGCGGTGGTCAGCTCGGGGAAGCTCGAGCCCACCGCCACCACCACCGCGCCGGTCACCACATCGGGCAGGCCGTAGTAGACCGCCAGCCGCTCGCTCGACTTCTCGAGGCCGGTGCTGCCGAACCAGACGAAGACGAGGCCCAGGACACCGAGGGCGATGTCGATGGCCGGGCTCATGCCAGGTCCCCCGCCGCGAACGACCCCGTCATCCCCTCACCCCAGGTCCTGACGGACCACCACCTTGCCGCGCACACGGCGCTCCTCGAGGAGGGCGTGGGCCTCGCCCAGGCGCGTCATGGGCAGGACCTCGTGCAGGACGGGCCGGATGCGGCCGGCCTGGACCAGCGACCAGGCCCGGCGCAGCTCCTCGGGGCTGCCCATGGTGCTGCCGAGCAGCGAGAGCTGCTTGAAGAAGAGGACCCGGAGGTTGAGGGACACCTGGTGGCCGGCGGTGGCGCCGCAGCTCACCACGGTCCCGCCCCACCGGACCGCCCGCAGCGACAGCTCCCAGGTCGGTTCGCCCACGTGATCGACCACCACATCGACCCCCTGGCGGTCCGTCCAGGTGCGGCACCGGGCCCCCGCCTCGTCGTAGGCCCAGGCCTCCTCGGCCCCGAGGCGCCGACACAGGCGCCGCTTCTCGTCGGTGGAGGCGGTGGCCGCCACCCGGGCCCCGGCCGCGGCGGCCACCTGGATGGCCAGCGAGCCCACGCCCCCGGCGCCCCCCTGGACCAGCACCCGATCCCCCGGCTGGACCCGCGCTCGCCCCACCAGCATGTGCCACGCCGTCAGCAGGGAGAGCGGCAGGGAGGCCGCCGCCGCCGGGTCCAGCTCGCCGATGGGCAGCACGGCCCACGCGGGCACCACCAGCCGCTCGCGGCAGCCGCCGTCCATGGACTCGCCGCGGATCCGGTAGCTGCGCGAGAGATCGGGGCGGCCCGCCTGGCTGGGCCGGTCGGTGGGGTCGAAGTCGGCCGGGAAGAGGACCACGGGCTCCCCCGTGTCCTCCCGCACCCCCGCCACGTCGCTGCCGGGGATCAGGGGGAGCGGGAAGCTGTGGCCGGGCACCCCGCGGCGGACCCACACATCGAGGTGGTTCAGGCCCACGTGGCTCACCCGGAGCGCCACCTCACCGGCACCGGGCTCCACATCGGGCACCTCCTCGACCTGCAGGACCTCTGGGCCGCCATGCTCGTGGATTCTGAGAGCGCGCAGACATCACCTCCTCGGTCATCGTACCGGGTCCCGGATGCCGGTGCGGGCCCGGACCCGCGGATTCCGGGGTGAATGATGATTCATCCCGATGGTTGCAGCCTCCCGCGCGATCTGCAAGCTTCCTGTCAGCCCGTTGACGCCCGGATTTCCTGGGAGAAAGCTTCGACCTTCACCAAGGGTTGCAAGCCTCGGTGGAGCGGACCACGCTGTCTGTACCGGATCCCGAAGATCCGCCCCGCCCCGACCGTCCTCTCGATCCCCGGTTCAAGTCCCCTCGCCCCCCATCCGTCCCCCCAGGACGACCTCACGCGCTGGAGCCCACCATGAGCGACACCGACACCAAGCCCCACCTGGTGGTCGTCGCCCCCCCTCGAAACACCCGCTACCACCGCCGCATGGCCCGCCCCGCCCACGAGCCGGACGAGGTCCCGGCGGACGAGGCCCCGGCGGATGGGACGCCCGAGGAGGCCGTCGAAGAGACCG